>DBDG01000004.1 GCA_002293475.1 Lachnospiraceae bacterium UBA938 | reverse complement strand
ATGACGAAATAATGGGTGAACGTAGGAAACTATGTTTACCCTTTTCTTTATTCTATAGGAAAGTGCTCCGGCAAGAGTGAATCATTCGGGAAGAACGCTCTGTGTTCTTCCAAGCGAGCTTGCTCGCTTTTTTATATAACAATAGAAATATTATAGCAATATGATAATAACTGTAGAATAGACAAAAAAACTGTCAAATGAGCAAAGGCACTTGTTTTGTTCTGTTGATAAACTAAAATATAATTACAGGGTATTAAGGCTATCAACATACAAAGGAGGAAAGAAATGAGAACAAAAAGTAAAACAAGGAAATTGACAGCAAGATTCGCATCATTACTTATTGCAATGATATTGATGCTGTCATCAACAGTGGTTTCAGTAGGGGCCACTGGCGAAAAAGTTACTTATTCACCGGAAACCGGTGCATACTACAATGTTATGTATTATGGTGACTGGACGATGTGGGGAGGTCTATATCCACAACATATCCCAGCCGACAAAATCACGCATCTGAATTACGCATTTATGGATTTTGATGCCAATGCCAATCTGGTATTTACCGATAAGGACGCGGCAATAGACGCAGCAGTCGGCATGCAAGGGGTAACCTGGGGCGAACCCAATGCCGGTATCTTATCCGGCCTGCAGGTGATAAGGGCAAAGAATCCTAATCTCCGGATCGGTATTTCCGTCGGCGGATGGACTAAGTCGGGTGATTTTTCCGTAGTTGCCGCTGATCCGGTGCTGCGGGCCAAGCTGGTTGAGAACCTGGTTAAGTTTGTCAAGTATACCGATATGGACTTCATAGACGTTGACTGGGAATATCCGGGTTCGGTCCGGGCTTCGGAAGGCGGCGGTGATGAAGGCACTCCCAATGCTTCGGCGGCTGACAAAGCTAATTTTATTACATTGCTTAGTGACCTGCGAGCGGCATTGGATGTACTGGCAGAAGGAACCTGCCGGTATTATGAACTGTCGGTGGCACTTCCAGCATCTCCTAATCAGCTCAGCACATCAATTAATATACCGGCATTATATGACATCGTTGACTTTGCCAATATCATGACTTACGATATGTCCGGGTCATGGGATCCGATTTCCGGACATCATACCGCGCTTTATACCAATCCTCTGGGGCCTTGGGGTGCCAGCGGGATTTCCGTAGATAGCAGCATCAGATATTTGCTGGCCAATCAGGCCATTGCGGCAAAGACCAATGTCGGAAGCGCTTTTTATTCCCGAGGCTTTAAAGCGCCTGGATTGTTCCAGCCGCACAGCGGAGCTTTGGATAATGTTAGTTATAAAGATTTAGATTTTGTCAATTTAGAGTATGGCTGGGACGATGTGGCAAAAGCGCCTTATTTATTTAGTGCAAGCGCAAACAAATTCTATACTTTTGACGATGTTCGTTCCATAACCGAAAAGGCCAATTATGTCAAGCAGTATGAGCTGGGTGGCATGTTCAGCTGGCAGCAGTCGGACGACAAGGAAACGGTGATCGGAAGCGGCGTCAGGGATGAACTCACCAACGCGATAAAAGATGGCTTATATGGCGATGAGGATCTGCCTGATCATATACTCTGTAAGGTCAATCGTAATATTAACGTAGCGGTTGAAATAACACCGTTTACCGCTAATAATCAAAACGGATTTGACATTACCATAACCAATCTGGCAACAATAGATGAAAGTGGCATTGTCCTAGAATCGGTGGAGTTGCAAGCAGAGACCGTGAAGCTGCCGCAAATATATATTAAATCAGCCAGCGGCGCGACATTTTCTGCCTCCAGTGCCAGTGCCTCACCGCCTGTTTCCAACGTGGACGGATGCGGGGTGGTAAACCTGGCGGCTATCTATAACAATCGGATGATCAGTCATGATCAATCTGTCAGCTTCCAAGTCATGACCGACGGACCGGCTAATGTGGCAGATATCGAGTGCATTAAGCTGTCCCAGCGCATCGCCACCGATGCGCCGGAAATCAGCAAGCAGCTAATTTACGGTAACTGTGGCAGCACAGTGGATGCAGCACCTGTAATAACCGGCGCTGATGATGTGACAATAGCGCAAGGGTCTGTATTTGATCCGATGCAGGGAGTAAGCGCCAGTGACGCAGAAGACGGCGACCTTACTTCTGAGATATCAGTCAGCGGCACGGTAGATACCAACACGCCGGGCGTATATGTACTGACTTATGCAGTAACCGATTCAGACAATCAGACCACAGAAGTAGAACGCGAGGTTACGGTTGCCGCTCCGGGAAATACGCCCCCGGTAATCTCTGGCGTTGCGAATAAGACTATCAATGTCGGCGATCCTTTTGATCCGATGCAGGGAGTAAGCGCCAGTGACGCGGAAGACGGCGATCTTACGAGCAGTATCGTCGTTACCGGTACTGTCAATACAGCGGTGGCAGGAACATATACGCTGCAATATTCCGTAAAAGATTCCGTTCAGGCATCGGATGCGAAAAGCTGCGTAATCACGGTTCAGGCAATCGGCGGCGATCCCTATGATCCCAATCAAGTCTATACAGCAGGTGATATCGTGATATACAACGGCATCCTCTACAGAGCCAAATGGTGGACCCAGGGCGGCGCGACACCGGATGTAAACCAGGCATGGGAAAGAGTCGTTCAAGATGATGAACCGTTAGGAGAATACAATCCTGCCACAGTATATGTGGCTGGTGACAAGGTTACTTATGGCGGTCAGGTTTATCAGGCCAAATGGTGGACCCAAGGCGATACCCCAGGCAGCAGCAGCGTATGGGAATTAGTCAATTAGCCGTCGTATGATTATTTATTAAGATATCTTTATAAGCGGTAAAAAGAAAACCATTGTATGATGCATTTGTAGGCACATGCAATGGTTTTTTCTTGTTGACAAAGCACAGTATTGCAATTATAGTAATAGTTGTTACACAATATCATAATAATCGCTAGGGGTGCGCAACGGTTAAAGCCGGCGCTGAGATGGGATTTTCAGAATTACCGCAGCATTATCATAAGAATCCGGACCCTCATACCTGAACCGGTTAGTACCGGCGTAGGAAAGCATGTTCTGACAGTTTGCATCTTAGCAGATTGGCGGCCTCCTGTGATTACATATTAATTTTAGGAGGTCTTTTATGTCAGTATTTGCCGAGAAAGTGATTGATCCCGAATGGGGAAACTATTTTGAACTGAAACCGGCCGGTTATGTACTTATCATCTTGGTGATGATAGCGGCACTGTTGTTTGCCAGCCGGTTAAAAGGTTCCGGAAAGACAGACGGAGCATCGGCGCGGACTGGCCGGTTCCATACCAAAAGGCTGATATTTTCAGCGGCAGCCATGGCCTTGGCTTATGTAACGTCCTATATCAAGCTGGTCGATATGCCGATGGGCGGTTCGGTCACCTTACTCAGCATGTTTTTCATCTGTCTGGCGGGTTATTGGTATGGTTTTAAGGCCGGTTTGCTGGTAGCCGTTGCCTACGGGTGTCTGCAGCTGGTTACGGAACCGTATATTATCAGTATTCCCCAGCTGCTGACAGATTATATCCTAGCCTTTGGAGCCTTGGGACTGTCCGGTCTGTTCTCAAATAAGAAGCATGGCCTGCTGATCGGCTATCTGGCCGGGGTGGCGGGAAGGTTTGTTTTCAGCTTTTTGTCCGGCATGATTTTCTTTGGAAGTTATGCGGCGGCTTACAATATGATCGCGCCGGCATATTCCTTTATCTATAACGGTGCATATCTGGGATTGGAGGCTCTGCTCACCGTTATAGTGGTCATGATTCCCCCTGTTAATAAAGCGCTAAGATCAGTCAAAAATATGGCAGTTACCTGAACTGGCTGCCGGTGGCAGAACGGTGCCATAATAAAAGGAGATATATTATGAGCATGCCTTTAATTTCGATAGCAATCGTTCCCATTTTAATTCTGGTATTGATTTTGATCTTAGTGCTGATTGCCGCCATAGTTATCAGTCAGATACGCCGGAAAGTCCGCGGCTTTACCCGGGAGATACTGGGAACCGAATCACTGTCTAAAGGCATCAGTCTTATGCGGCAAGAGTATTCCGTAACTCCCAAATCCGTTTCTGCCATGACCAGTTTATATCTGCCAAAGATTAAAGCTGATTTTCCTGAATTTCAATACGATGAAATGAAACAACGAGCGGAAACTGTCCTGTGCTCCTTCTTGCTGGCAATCGACAGGAACGACCCGCAAGAATTAAAAGAAGGGGGCGCTGAACTGCGGCAGAAATTAAAGATGCATCTTGGCATGCTGCAGGATAAGAGGCAGACCGAGCATTTTGAAAAGATCAAGCTGCACCGGACCGAGATCCTAGAATACCGTAAACGCGACGGTCGCTGTATTATTACCTTCCAGTCGGCTTTGGAGTATTATTATTATCTGACCGAAGCAGCAAAAGGGGTTATTGCCGGAAATGCAGAGCTGCTTACGCAGTCGAAATATAATGTTGATGTCATTTACATACAGGACCGTGAGAAAAGCAAAGGTAAATATGAGGAAGCGGTAGGTATTAACTGCCCTAACTGCGGGGCGCCGATCAGCAGCCTAGGGAGTAAGGTATGCGAGTATTGCGGGACCCCGGTAGTCGAGCTGAATATTTATGTCTGGAGCTTTAGTGATGTCAGGGCAGTCAGGTAATTGACCATGTCCGAATAGCGGGCGCCATTACTTTTTGACCCCGACATCATTATACTATAGTATATAACAGCAGCATTGCACAAGCGGCCTTTAAGACAAAAGTTTAAAAAATACTCCACCATTTTCAAAAATTATTATCTACTTTCCCTCCCGACAAAATGTTACAATGCGAATATAGTAGCAGCATTCATAATTAAACACGAACATAGGGAGGAAGACAATGAAAACAAAAATAATTGCATTACTGATTACCGTAGCTATGTCTGCCGTAATGCTGGCCGGCTGCGGCGCTACGGAAACCACGACAACGGCGCCCGACACATCTGTCTCGGAACCGACAGAACCGACAGAACCGGCGGAGCCTGCCGAACCGCAAGAACCGGCTGATGACGGCGGCGATGATGCCGATGCAGAACCGATCACCCTGCGGCTTTTTAGCAACCTGCCGGACCGGCAGAACGGCCAGGGGTTGATTGAACAGATGATCATCGACGAATATATGGCGGCAAATCCCCACATCACGATTGAAGTTGAAGCCTTGGATGACGAGTCCTATAAGACCAAGTTCAAAGCTTATGCCATGGACGGCATGCCGGATGTAGTCAATATCTGGGGCCAGCCTTCGTTCCTTGACGAAGTACTGGATGCCGGCGTCCTAGCGGAGCTGAACGAAGCGGACTATGCGGATTACGGCTTTATTCCGGGTTCCATGGAAGGCTTCAAAAAGGACGGCAAGCTGTATGGGCTACCGAGAAATACAGATATCATGGCCTTTTACTACAATGAAAAGATGTTCAATGATAATGGCTGGACGGTTCCCGCTACTTATGCGGAGCTCCTGGAACTGGCCGGAACCATCCAGGATGCCGGGTTTGTACCGGTGGCGATGGACGGCGGCGAAGGCTGGCCGATGGCGATTTATCTCACCGACCTTGTCTTAAAGCTGAATGGCGATGTTGCCAATACTTCCAAGGAAGCCATTAACAATGCCGACTTCTCCAACCCGGTATTTGCGGAAGCGGTACAGCTGCTGATTGATGCGGATGATGCCGGCTTGTTCCAGACCGGCTATGATTCCCAGGATTACGGCACGGCGATGAGCCTCTTTACGAACGGCCAGGCGGCGATGTTCTATATGGGCAGCTGGGAAGCCTCTATGGCACTGAATCAGGATATTCCCGAGGAAGTACGCACCAATATCCGGGCCTTCTTTATGCCGGTAGTGGAAGGCGGCCAGGGCCAGGCAACCGATATTGCCGCATGGAACGGCGGTGGCTATGGCGTTTCGGCCAGCTCGGAAGTGAAGGAAGAAGCCATCAAGTTCCTGAACTACATGTATCTGCCGGAAAAACTCTCGAAGTACGGCTGGGAAAACGGGGTCGGCATGTCGGCCCAGGATCAGTCGGAATTTATGACCGGGACGGAGACTGAACTGCAGAAGATCTTTATTGATATTATCAATCAAGCGACCAATACTTCCGGAACACCGATAAATGATAACGGTTCCTCGCTGCTTAAGACAACTATTGAATCCAATATTCAGAGCGTATCCAATGGCAGTATGAGCATCGAAGCTTTCCTAGCGACACTGGCGGAAGCGTGCGCCCCTTAAAATAATCTTTACGGCAAATAGCTGCCTACTGTGAAAGCAGAGCTTTCATAGTAGGCAGCGGCTATTTGGTTACTGTTCATCGGTAACCACGTCACGCATACAAAAGTAAAGGAGCATAGGACAGATATGGATAAGTTATATAGGAATAAAGTTGTCATTTTAACCTTGATCCTGCCTGGTTTGCTGCTTTTTCTGTTTGCCATCCTCGGGCCGGTCATCCTCAGTGTTTTTTATGGATTTACTAACTATTCGGGCATGGGAAGCTACGACATGATCGGCTTTGAGAACTTTGCCAATCTGTTTAAAGATGATAAATTCGGCTTGGCACTCCGCAATTCCTTGCTGTTGGCGATCGGTTTCATCTTGATCCAGCATCCGATTGCCATCCTTGTCGCGGTAGTGCTGGACCGGCTGCAGGGCCGGGCGGAAGGTATCTTTCGCTGTATTTATTTCATCCCTAATGTTATTTCAGTGGCCGTTATTGCCTTTCTGTGGAAATCAGTGTATAACCCGGATTTTGGCTTCCTGAACAAGGTACTGGCTTTTCTAGGGTTTCCGGGGCAGATCAACTGGCTCAGCCAGGATAACGCCATCTGGTCGGTGCTGGTAGTCTTGATCTGGCATGGGTTTGGCTGGGGCATGCTGATCTATTATACCGGGATCAAAAATATCGACCCAGTGCTCTATGAGGCGGCTTCCATCGACGGCGCGGATCAAAAAAATACTTTTCTGCGGATTACCTTGCCGCTGATGAAGCCGGTAATCCAGGTCAATGTTACGATGGCGATCATCTCAGCCTTGAAGCAGATGGAAACCGTTTACCTGCTGACCGGCGGCGGGCCGGGAGACAGCACCCAGTTTACGGCCAACTATCTGTATCAGCAGGCTTTTGAGTCGTTCCGCTATGGCTACGGCAATGCCATCGGCGTGATCTTTATTGTTATCTGCCTGATGGTGACGGTCTTTTTAAACAGAGTATTTGCCGAGACGGAAGCATAGGTGAAAGGAGTTAGCTATGACAAAACAAGCAGATACTAGGAGATTTCATATCGGGAAACCGGTCCTTTGGATCGTTTTGATTTTTGTGGCGGTGATTCAGCTGTTTCCCTTGATCTGGCTGTTCAACTTCTCGCTTGTCAGCAGTACTGAGATGTTTACCAGCGGAATACTGGTGATACCCGAGGAGATAAAATGGAGTAATTATGTAACGGCATTTGAGCATGGCCATGTGCTGCGGTATTTGTTTAACAGTGTTCTCATCAACAGCCTGGCGGTCGTGTCCGTGGTTATTATATCGATCGTTTCGGCTTTTGCCATCCGCCGGATGAAATGGAAATTAAGCGGCTTTGTGAAGACCTTGCTGCTTTTAGGGATGATGATCCCAATCCATGCGACCTTGTTGCCCAACTATATGATATACAGCCAGCTTCATATCAAGGATACCATCTGGGCCCTGCTGATTCCTTATGTTGCGTTTTCCCTGCCGCAGGGGCTGTTCCTGATGATCGGCTTCCTAGAATCGGTGCCGCGGGAAATGGAGGAGGCCGCGGTCATGGACGGCTGCGGGATCTACCGGGTTATCTTCCGGATCGTGACCCCGATGCTGAAGCCGTCGATTGCCACCGTGTCGATAATGACATTCTTAAATAACTGGAACGAATTTATGATGGCTAGAACTTATCTGAGTACGCCTACCTGGAAGACCCTGCCTTTTTCCTTATTAGACTTTACCGGTCAGTACCGTTCCAACTATGCGATTCAGTTTGCCGTCATGGCGCTGACGGCGGCGCCGGCGCTGCTTGTCTATGTGATCCTTAATAAGCATATAACAAAAGGGGTTGCAATGGGGGCAGTCAAAGGGTAAGATGAAGATGTAGCATAAGTATCTGAGAACGGATAATCGAAAAGGAAGCATGAGTTCCTATGATACGGGACAAGAAGGACGTGGGCGGGTTACATATTGAAGAGGATCAGGGACTATATCAACCGGTTTACGATAAGAAAAAAGATAATATTCTACAGTTATCTCGTGATTACGCCGATATTGCTGATCATTAGCCTAGTGATTTTTTTTAACAATTACCGTAATGTATTGGCTGAACAGATCAATAACCAGGCCATGCAGGTCACCAGCGTGGCTGACAGTATCGAGGTGCTGCAGAATGATGTGACCGATTTTTCTACCAGCATATATGTCAATTATGAGATCACCCGGATATTGGCGAGCAGCCGTCCGGAAGCCGTCAATGCGGACAGCCAGCTGTGGCAGAATCAGGCACCTACCGTTTTCCTGCGGGATACCATGGCTTTAAAGGGATATATCAAGACCTTGGCTATTTTCCCGGAAAACGGCGTGAGGATTTTTACACGATGCAGTGACGGCAGCGCTTATGAAGACGATATGGATGCGATCAGGAATATGGATATCTATAAAGAAGCCGCGGAGGGCAAGGGCAAGGTATTCTGGAAGCGCATCCCCCGCAACGACCTAGGCATCTTCCAGACCAACCGCAGCGACAAGCTGATCCTTTACCGGGAGATCTACGACCTATCCCTGACGAAGCCACTGGGGTTTCTGGTCATCGGCGTCGAGGTGGGGAGGTATATCAATATCTGTGAGAACGCCGTACATGCGCGAGAAGGCATCGTAATCCTGAACCCGGAAGGCGAGGAGCTGATCCGCTACGGCGTGGTGGATGAGGATACGGTGTCATGGCTTAAGTCGCCGGAGCTGGTGGCGACGGATTACCGGCAGCGGGATATCCATATGGAACATGGTTCCTATCATGTTTATACCAGACAGAAAAGCCGGAACGGCTTTATAATCTGCAAGATCGTGCCTAAGGACAGTTTTGCCAGTTACTGGCAGGCAATTGCGGTTCAGCCGCTGTTATTGCTGCTGGGCTTCCTGGGCGGCTTGCTGCCGGTGTTTATGTTCGTGTCCCACGTCATCTCCAATCCGCTCAGGAAGATCTGTGTTGCTATGGATCAGTTTAAGAGCGGGGATTTCAGCCAGCAGGTGGAAGTAGCCACCCAAGATGAGGTAGGTGAGGTGGCCGCGGGCTTTAACCGGATGGTCAGGGATATTAAAGCCCTGATCGACAATAACTATGTCATGGCCTTGCGGGAAAAAGAAAGCGAGCTGATTGCCTTACAGGCGCAGATCAATCCGCATTTCCTGTACAATACTTTAGATTCTTTATACTGGCAGGCTCAGAATACCGGCAATGAAGAGATTGCCGAAGATATCTTGGCTCTCTCCAATCTCTTCCGGCTAGTGCTAGGGCAGGGCAAGGGGATCATCACAGTGGCCGATGAAAAGGCTCTGATCACACAGTACCTCCAGATCCAGAAAATGCGCTTTACGAGACTGCTGGACTACCGGATCGAGATCGACGGGCAGCTGGAACATGAGGAGATTCCCAAGCTTATCTTACAGCCCTTCGTAGAAAATGCCGTGGTGCATGGTTTTGAAAATGCCGGCAAGGCCTGTTATCTAACGGTAAAGGGTTACCCGGCTGGGGATATGATGGAGTTCGTCATTGAAGACTCTGGCATCGGCATGACCAAAGAGCAGATCGGAGCCATCTGGCGGGAGGAGACGGACAAAGAAAAATCAGGCCAGAAGATCGGCCGTTACGCGATCAAAAATGTCAGGGAACGACTGCAGCTGCGTTTTAATGATGACTTTAACCTGACCGTTAAAAGTGCACCGGGAGCTGGGACGACAGTAACGATACGGATACCGAGAGGTGAAAAGCGCGCCGGGGGCCGGAACGGCGGAAACGCGCCGGCTACATGAAAAGCGGGAAGGGAATAGGTAAAGGGGATAGGTATGTCGGTTAAATTATTGATAGCGGACGACGAGGATATGATCCGCAACGGAATAGCTAAATATATTGAATTGCATACAGACCGTTTTGACAAGATATACCTAGCGGAGAACGGCCAGACGGCGCTTGACTTTATCTTGCGTTACCGTCCTGAGCTCCTGCTCTTGGACATCCAGATGCCGCTTAAAAACGGTCTCGAAGTGATGAAGGAAGCTAAAGAAGCCGGTGTCAACCCGGTTACGGTCATCTTAAGCGGCCATGACGACTTTAAGTACGCCCAGCAGGCTGTCCGCTACGGCGTCAAGGATTATCTGCTGAAACCGTGCCGCTCCTCAGATATCTTAAGCAAACTGAACGAGCTGGCCGATGAACTGGACAGCTTACCGCCCGGTATGCCGATCAATAAGCTGACCGGTAAGCCGGAGGAAAAGACAGCTATCCGCAATCCGGCGGTACATAAGGCCGTGGAATATATGCGGGAGCATTATGATGAGAACCTGACCGCCCAGCAGGTAGCCGACAGCGCAGGAATCACAGCCGGCTATCTGTCCACCTTGTTTACACAGCACCTAGGCTGCGGTTTCGTGGACTGTCTGAATGAGATCCGGATCGAATATGCCTGTACGTATTTACATCAGAACTTTTTGAAAAATTATGAGATTGCTTATAAGGTCGGCTTTAAGGACGAAAAATACTTTTCCCGCGTCTTTAAGAAGCTCAAAGGGGTGTCGCCTTCCGAGTACCGGGCCGCTCATATCATGAGCTAGGTTTAGTTATCGCTTTCCGCAGGTCAGGCAGGATGAGCATGGTCAGTCCGCCGCCAACCAGCGCGGTAACAAGCTGCGGGAATGAAAACATGGCCGAAATGGCCGTTGCCTGCTTGTCCGGCAGCTTCAGCAGTACCGGTACGGCGAGTTTGACGATGAAGACATAAAGGACGGCGAATTTAACGAAAGCGGCGGCAATGGCCGTGATAAGCATACGAAGCGGCGGTTTGCCGATATGTTGGAACCTTTTATTGATGCCGGCCATAAACCAGACGGTTACCAGAGAAATATTTCCTAATATGATAAAGGGGATGAGCTCCCATAGCGGCCCGATACCAAAGAATTTGGCCAGTATTGGCGACAGCAGGGCGACTGTAAGGCCGGATGCCAAGCCACAGGTGACCGTAGGGATAATCAGCATGAGATTGACCAGCGAGCCGGTTATCAGAGTATTGTTCAAAAAAGCGGTTGCAAACTGAAAGACAATTAACAGGGCTACAAAAACAGCTGTACGGGTTATCCATAACACATTGCTTTTCATTGGGTACGCTCCGTTTCTTAGAAAATAAAGATGATTTCATGGACAATTCACTTAAGACTATTTTATCATAAGAAAATTCTGAAAACAACTATTTTTACTAAATGAGATCGGTGCAGTCGGCAAATTCACAAGCCTCGTCCGGCATTTCAAATTCTATGGTGGCATGATGGATATCGTCTTTGCTTAGCGTATGGCGGATTTTATTTTTCAGGAGGGCTAAATCAGTCATCGCCAAGGGCTGATCCAGAATCACATGAGCGGTAAGAACCTTATATTCCTCATCCAGCGACCAGATATGTAGGTCATGGAGGCTGCTGACCGGTTCGATTTCCTTAAGCGCGGCAACGATGTGCTCACAGCTTATGTCTGAGGGAGTACACTGTAGTAAAATGGGAAGAACCTCACGGATATTTTTAAATACATTAATCAGTACGAAACCAGCAATAACAATAGAGAGGAGCGGATCAATCCACGTAAGCCCGGTAAAATGTATGACAATGGAACCGGCTAAAACCGCTACCCAGCCCAGCACATCTTCCAGCAAATGCAGGGAAACCACCCTTTCATTGAGCGAACTTGCTTTCCTAGTCCGCAGCACGGCGGCTCCGTTCATAATGATCCCGATTACTGCAAGCACAAGCATGCCGGCGGCATCTGTTTCTTGGGGACTAAATAACCGGGGAATAGCTTCGGAAAGAATGTACATGCTTCCTGTCACCAGCACGATGGCATTTATGATCGCCCCCAGCAGCGAAAATCTTTTATAACCGTAGCTATACTCTTGGGTGCTGCCTTTCTTCGACAGATGCTGAAAATACCACGCCAGACCAAGTGATAAGCAGTCCCCAAGATCATGGACGGCATCGGAAACAATGGCGATGCTGTTGGTAAAAACACCGCCGATAAGCTCAATAACTGTAAATATCAGATTCAGGAAAAAAGCTACCCTGATATTGCCGCCAGCTTCGTGGCTATGACTGTGGCTGTGATTGCGGCTGTGATTGTGGCTGTGACTATGGTCATGATTGTAGCTGTGAACATGGTCATGACCAAGTCTATGTGGGATGTGATTATGATTATTGTCCGGCTTCATGCGTTGACCGTAACTGTATTCAGAATCCTGTGCCATAATGATTCTCCTTTTATCGGTGCTATGTATTTTAACAAGGGGTTATATCCTGTTATTCATGGATATGCTCGAATCCCTTTTCAAAGATATCGTTTACATGTGCGTCGGCAAGCGAATAATAGACAATCTGTGCCTCTTTCCTGGTCTTAACTAGGTTAGTGAGCCGAAGCGACTTAAGCTGATGCGAAATAGCGGACTTGGTCATGTTCAGGAGGCATGCCAAGTCGCATACACACATTTCATGGCAGTGTAGCGCCCAAAGGATTTTGAGACGGGTGCTGTCAGAAAACATTTTGTATAAGGTGGCCAGTTCGTTAAAATCATCGGGTACGGGCATCATTTCCTGTACTTCCCTGACGATATGTGCATGAATAACTTCACAGTCACAAACAGATAAATTAGACATCCTTTGCTCCTTACCGATATGATTGATCAACTTCTCAATTAATTATATGCAACTATTCTTATTTTGTCAACCTTATAAAGTCACCTGAGAATCGCATGATTCTCAGGTGACTTAGAAGCCAGTCAATCTCCGTATAGTATTTTTCCTTGTACTTTAGTTTACATCTGTCCCAAACGCCTGAATCTGCGTAAAGGCCGGCCAGCCATTGCCTGCGCCTATCTCATTGGTCTGTCCGTTGTGGCCTAATATTACCGCATAGATAACCTTAACGCCACTGTCGACCCTCGCCGTATAGAACCGGTTGTCGAGGTTGCCGGTATGGTTTGTTTTATCCATGATCACGGTCATGTTCCCGGCGGCATCTTCCGTAATGATCTTAAACTTATAGGATTTAAGCGGAATATTATCTGGATCTGGATTGGTGATATTAGGGTTTGTATTGCCTGTTTCTAACCGTTCAAAAGCAGTTTTAATTTCACTGATCAGATATTCTTTTCCTAAGTCAATCTTAAACGCGACCGGATAATTGCTTTGCGGCCCCCATGCCGTGCCGTTTAGGTCACCGTTTGTCAGGTTCGGGCTGGAACCGCTGAACGTCGCCGTCTTGAGGGAGGCCTTCAGGTTATTGTCATTGGTAATGTCGATGCCGCTGCCGGCGACAGTCGCGGTTTTGCCTGCCGATACATTTTCCGCCGCCGGGCGTATCCACTCGAATGCCTGGATCTGCGTAAAGGCCGGCCAGCCGTTACCTGCGCCGATTTCATTGTTCGGGGTGTTACGGTCTAAGATTACCGCATAGATCGCTTTCACATCATCTTGAACGTCGGCCGTATAGAACCGGCTGTCGAGGTTGCCGGTATGGTTTGTTTTGTCCAGAACCACGGTCATATTTCCGGCGGCATCTTCCGTAATGATTTTAAACTTATAAGATTTGAGCGGATTGTTGTCAGGGTCCGGATTGGTGATGCTGGGGTTAGTATTGCCCGTTTCCAGCCGCTCAAAGGCAGTTTTTATTTGGTCGATAGGGTATTCTTGTCCTAGATCGATCTTAAAGGCGACCGGATAGCTGCTCTGCGGCCCCCATGCTGTGCCGTTTAAATCGCCGTTGGTCAGATTGCCACTGGAATTGCCAAAGGTCACAGTCTTAAGAGAGGCCTTCAGGGTCTCGTCATTAGTAAGATTAAGGCTACCGGCGTAATACGATGCGGTTTTGCCGGCGGCCAGATTCTGGGCAGTTGATTCCGTGCTTTGCCCACCGTAGATCATCAACTGTGTCAGGGTCAGGATATATTCCGCCGGAGCCTCACTGTGTTTGCTGAAAGTATAACGTATCTTGTCAGCCTGGCCCGTAAATTCCAGTTCAGTGGTGCCGCTGACGGGGGTGGCATCGGTTTTTTCAGCAATCAGCGTCGTCTGGCTTCCTAGAAGCGCCTCAACGGTATAGGTGATGATATAACCACCCGCTGCCTGTTCCATGACGAAGGCGACCCCGTCGATATCTTTTGTCTCGCCGAGATCCAGAGTCAGCGTCACACTGTCCACATCGGCGGAAGCCGCCGACCATGGGGTGCCGCCGAGGTCACCATTAGTCAGGTTGGCAGTGGTGCCGCCCGCCGGATTGGCGGTGACGGTCTTGCTCAGGGCGATATTTACCCGCTCCTTCGCCAAGGATTCTTCCATATTGGTCAGGGTATAGTCTTCATACACTGAAGATGCTAAGGATTTTAGGTTTTCGCCTGAGCTGACGGTGGTATAGCCGTGACCCTCGTCTGATTTTTTGTTGGCCCATTCCCACTCCATTTGAAAGTAGGTGTTGCTATTCGGCGTGGCCGTGCCGTTTCTCAGCGCGGTAATAAACCGTTCCCAGCGCTGACGATATAAACCCTCGGTCAAACCGGACCATTGGCGGTTAGAATAGTCCCCCAGCCCGCCGCTGACATTTTTCTGGCCGCCCCAAGTGGTAATCAGCGCACGCGCATTAAACTCAAACAGGTCTTTAGTCCAGTCATCCATGTCGTCCATCATCGTTCGTGCGCCGTTGATCCATTGGCCGACGCCAAATTCCGGGCTGACGGCGAGGACATCTTCCATAAGCCGGATTCCACCCAAGAATTTTTCCGAGTATAGCAAAAAGTCGGTTTCATTATTAGCATTGTAGGCCGCCGTCATACTGCGGTAATACTCCAGCGTTGCGGTGGACAGTACCTGAGCAGTTACTTCGACGAAATCGTATATAAAGGCAGGATTGTCGCTCAATTCGTCATAGGCGGCAATAAAGTATGGCAGCGCCGCTTCCAGTTCTTCTTTTTCATACATATAGGTGCCATTCCCCCATGTAGAAGCTGTCGTAAAATTCATGCTGGGGCGGGCATTGATGACTGATTCGGGAGGTCCTTGGACGACAGCGGTTTTTGATGCATACGCCGTTTCCGCAAGGATGTTCCATCCGTCCAAAGCATCTTGATTTAACACCCCATAACGGCTGGTCACATAACTTTCCAAATAATCCTGATAAGAAATCGGGGTACTGACCCAAGTCATATCCCCCATCAAATCATACATAATGCCTGAGTTGGAATAAGCCTCCGGCGTCACGCCGATACCAACCATATAATTGTTGTTTGCAAAGTCTGTGGGCGGCCCTTGCGTGATGACCGGCAAATCGCCAAACAGTCCCATACGGCCGCCAAAACTGTGAAGCATATTCCAGATCCACTTCACACCGGTACTTTCCATTGCGCTGTGTTGTGGGCGCATTTCCGAAAAAAGATCTAGAACAACAACATGGTTTTTGTTTAACCCATTCAGTTTAGCCGTGGTAATGTTATTCAGCCATTGCTGTACGACCCAGATTGCATCTGGATCGGTCGCCATCATCTTTTGCTGGATCCGTGCATACACAGAGGTGGCATTCATACCGCCCATGTTGCCGCCCTCATGAAAGGGATCCACGGCGTAGTAATCTGTAACATCTCCGAACAGATCAAGCTGTGCCTCATAAAAAGCGTCAGCGACTTCAGAGAAATAATCCCGGCCGCTTGAAATCAGGGTGCGTAGCATGGAAGGACGAGTAAAACCGCACCAGGTTCCCTGTGAAATCACCTGGGCGCCTGAATTTTTGGCAGCAAAATCTGTCGGCACCATGCCGGAATAGCCTTGCAATACGGGGCGGATTCCATAGGTTTGCATCCGGTCATGCATCCGGCGTCCCAATTCCACACGCTGCGAGAACCAGTTATCCGGCAGAGGCCCGCCAAAGCTGGTCATGTTCTGCATATAGAACCAGGCGAAATAAGCCGGGCCGCTTATGTAGTCGCGGATCTCTATTTCTGAATATCCGTATTGCAGCAAGACCCGGCGCAATACTTCTTCCTGGCCCGCGATATCTAGGATCAGGTTAATGCCGTTCATGGCCGCCCAGTCCAGATAGGCCTCGTATTCATCCCAGCCCCAAAAGGCCATTGTGTATGACAGGGTACAGAAGTTCAGGGCATAGCGTTCATCGTAATCCGTCTTACGCATAATGACCCCATCGGGCATCGGCAGCGTGGCCGGCATATCTAGGTTGCTGACAAAGAGCGGGTTATAGTTGACGTGGGCATAGTTTTTCAAGTAGTAATTAAAGCCGGATGCCATCGATATGCCGTTGCGCCCTCGGATGGTTATACCTCCGGAAGCTCCTTCAATCTCAAAGGCATCCTGACCGTTGCCCATGACATCCTTGATCTCAAACTCAAAAGAGCTCTGCCAGGTATCTCCCAGTACTCTGCCTACCAAGGCGCTCATTTCCTCAAGGGTTTTTGCTTCGGCATAGTTTGCGTCTGATTCGAACCGGGCATACTCCGTCGCCCACTCCGTGTCTTCAAAATCGGTGACGGATATGGCCGGTTTAGCCGGTATTGTGGAAGATTTCTTTTCACCGTACAGTTCAACTTCGGAAATCCGGCCCGCGAAGGTGTCTGAGGCGTAGGAGAGGTTGATACGGACAATACTGACTTCCTTGGCACCGGCATTCTCGGACAAATCAAAGGTATTTCCGCCCGATGTTGCCGCCGTATTATCTGATTTATAGGCTATCTTAGTAAAGCTTTCGCCGTTTTCGCTGGCGTATATCTGATAATGGTAATACACGCCGGCAGGCGTCGTCGGGTTTTTAACGGTGATTGACGATAAATCATACAAGCCATCCAGTTTTATATCAATACTGCGGTTATGATCCTGCATGGTATTGCTGGCCGGTGCCGTCCAATAAGTGGCATTGTTACCGTCAATGGCGTTTGTCGCGGGGTACCCGGACGTGCTTTTTCCTATGATGGATAAAGGTGTAATCTTTGCGGCCGCAGCATATGCTGTCGGCATCTGTGGTACCGCAAGGTACAAGGTGAGCAGCAGCGTCATAAGACGTGCCAAGGTACGGATTCTTTTTTGCTCCATAAGCTTTCCTCCTATGTTTTCAAGATATGTTGGGTAATATATATTGCGGGTAAATATGTGTCGAATTAAGGAAACACAGATGCGAAAGTGATACCTTAAATTAATTCCCATGCTCCCCATTGGTCGTCGGGATTGGGTGCAACGCCAAGGGTCCACCACTTAGCCCGATAGGTAAGCCCTTGGTAAACCACAATATCGCCAGCGACATAGGTAGCGGTATTGCTGTAAGTGTCTGCCGGAACATCTGTCCCGGGATCGTCAGGATCACTGGGATCGTCAGGATCGCTAGGATCGCTAGGATCGTCAGGATCGCTGGGATCGTCAGGATTGCTGGGATCGTCAGGATCGCTGGGATCGCCAGGATTACCTGAATTGTCGGTAACGTTTCCATAGTACATGCTGCCGGACGGGATGCGGGTATTGCCGCTGGTGGCAGCATCGGTATTGTTAGCAGCATAGATGACATAACCGGAAGCAGTGTCCATATAAACGGTATTACCGGATATTTCGTTGTCAAGCCCCCAGCCGGTCAGCTGGCTGTGAATCTGAAAAGCGTCGGCAATCGCCGGGTTGTTGTTCCGGTAGCCGGTATTGTTTTCCAGCAGAACTTCATTACCTTTGACATCAATGAAGCTGTCGGCATAATTCTGGCCGCTCATGCCCTGTCCGTACATCGTGCAGTTCCGAACAATGGTTCCGGTGGTTCCTTCTTTGATATCGACATGCTCGGCGGTGACATGCGGCCCGATGATACAGTTCTGGATGATATTGTCATCACACTTTTCACCGTAGGTTGCCCATGAGCTCTTGGCGGAACCGATATAAATCCCTTCTCCGTATCCGGCAGTCTGGTAGCCAGAGTCCGTCACGGTACAGCCGTCAACCAGATTATAACTGCTGTTATCCCGCAGGTGGATTGCTTCATTTCCGGTATGATAAACCGCGCAGTTAATGATCTGGGAGTAGTTGGAATTGTCAAGGACAATCCCCTTTTGTGCATAGGTGAGTTTCAGGTCACGGATGATCCAGTAATCTCCGGTAATCCGCAAAACTTGGCCAGATATGCGGGAACCGCTTAAGACTGATTTATTGTCAGGATTTTCACTTCTCAGGATAATCGGCTCATCGGCGGTACCGCTCCGGTCGGAAAAGAAAAAAGAAGAGCCGTCGCCGCTGGCGCTGCTTCCCAGCTTGCCTTCATAGGAGCCTTCCGCAATGACGATTTCATCGCCGGGTTGGGCATTTCTAAGTGCCGTAAACAATTCCTGTGATGTGGTGACATAGATTTCCGAGGCGGTCGCCTGAGAACTGGCCGGCCAAAGCAGAATAAAAAGGGACAGAAATGCGGTTGAAATAATAACGATGGATTTTTTCATTTTCTTCATATCGACATTCTTTACCTCCTAGGTCAGTTCATTGATATTTACATTTTTATTTTATATTTTAAATCTCCATACTACAATATAACTTGTCTATTTGACAGTTTTTTTGTCTCATTTACGTTTAGAATATTTTCTGCTTCTCTATAATAAAATGGTTATTGTGTAGGCGGTGCGTCAATATACGGCATTAATTATTCCGATCGCCCCAATATATATGAATTCAGTTTTGCGGATGAGTCCAGACCCATCCGCAACTGAAAATAAAAAAAGGAGACCAAAAAATGTCTATCTACGACAAAATTGTCCAAAAACTGAATAACGACGGAGCTTCCGGTGCCATTGCCACCAGGATATCCAGTCCCGCCGAACTGCGGGAATTGTTTCACATCACCCCTGAGATATCGGAGATCATCCGGGATTCGGCACCGTCACAAAGCCAAGGAGTGTCCCTGACCAGAGGGATATTCACCGGTGATATTGCCGAGTTTCCGCAAGGGATGGCTGCCGAGGTGACTTTAGGTGCTGCCGATACGGTCACGGTAGGTGACAACCAGCAATGGGTCATTGATAAGGGAGTCAATGTTTCACTGGCAATCAATACTCTGCAGTTAGGGAACGGGGCCTCCGTCAAGGTGGAAAACAGCGTTTTTACCCTGAGCGTAAGTAATCTGGTCTATGGCAGTTACAGCAAAAGTTCCGGTATTACCAACGGCTCGATTGAGTCAGATCCCCAAAAAACTAGAGTATCTTACCGATTCGGCATATTCGGCACTAAAGGAGCAGACGGTAAGGCCGGTGCCGATAGGTCTGATGCTGCTAACGGCGCTAACGGCCGGGACGCAAAAGTAAACAGCGGCAGTGTGATTGTCAACAAGGCTACCAATGGTGCCGCCGGTGCCAACGGCGATAACGGCGGAAACGGTTATGACGGCCATGACGGCTATGCTTCACAGACGGCCATTCTCAGTTTCGAAAAAATAGATCCTTCTGTAACAAGCGTTGCTTTTTCGACCCAATCAGGTGCCGGCGGTAACGGCGGCAAAGGCGGCAA
>DBDG01000064.1 GCA_002293475.1 Lachnospiraceae bacterium UBA938 | reverse complement strand
GGAGCCGGAACCGGAGCCGATGAGGCCCGGGTAATCTGACGATGACCGCGCAACCACAATGACCGCGCAAGCCCAGACAATATGACGATGACCGCGTAACCACAATGACCGCGCAACCACGATGACCGCGTAACCACAATGACCGCGCAACCACGATGACCACCCTACCCCTCTTCCCCCGAGTCATCACTAAACAAACCCCTAATAAAACTAAAGATATCCCTGCTTTCAGAAGATACCGCTTCGCTGATCTGCCCGGAAGAAATACCGACAACGCTTTGACCGGTTCGGTCAAGAAAGAAAAAGCCGGCAAAAAGGATTACCGCAATCAACATCCTTATCTTGAATGACCGGAGAGTATGTCCGGCATCATCTGCTGCAACCGGCACACCCTCGTCAACAGCCGTAGTTTCTAGGCTGTACAGCTCGCCCCGGGAAATCAGCGGCCGGGGTTTTCCATAGATAATCTGTTCTCGCCTGCCCATGACTGCTCGGTTATTCTGGTGGCTCATCCTTATATCACGAATCAGTTCTAATTTCTTGTTAGTATCAATCTGTCCCAATTTTGTTCCTGACCTTGTACATCTTTACATCAAAATATGCGGAACCGGGAGAAAATATGCGCGTAGATTGGCCGCGGAAGCAGGCATTTTGTGCTGTTCATCCGGTGCCTTATCAATAACCAAGCAAACATAACGGTGCTGCCGATGGAGATAAGGATGCCGGCCATCTGCCCCCGGGCAAAATAGCGGATCTCAATCTTATGGCTCCCTTCCGGAACCGGAAAACTAAGAAAGGTGTCAAAAGCTTTGGCCGTGGTTACGTTATTACCGTCAACTGTCACCTTGAAACCGGCATCATACGGGATACTGGTCAACATAGTACCGTTGTGCTGGGCAATGACCTGGCCGCTGATATAGGCGGCACCGGATTTCGATACCCTAAGCCCGCCTATGGCAAGGATCCGGAAAGCCTCGGCCAGCCGGCCGGTATCCAAGGCGCTTATCCGGACCGCAGCCGGCTCCTCAACAGCCGGCTCTTGATTATTTTCTATATTAACGATGACGGTTTCGCCTTTTTGGTAATCACCAATATAAAGAATACACTGGGCTTCATTGGTCGAATAATGACCCCGGTAGACCTCGTTGACATAGATATCGCCATATCCGTGACCCGCCAACGCGATGTAAAGATAGTGGGGCGCATTTTCTTTCACCGTGAAGCTATAGCGCTCAGCCGCCAAAGCCGTAACCTCACAGGGAGTAAAATAAGGCTTAGCCAAGCCGCTTGCCTTAGCCAGTATTTCATTCTGGGCGTCAAAATCATTGCTTTCAAGCGGGGATATGTCTTTAGCCATAAAAGCCACCGGCAGTGCGGACGGATTGGCATAAAGGGCGACACTGCCGTTTTCACCGACGCGCTCATAATAGGTCGGCATTGCGGTCCGCGACATCATGTATTCCATGTTGAACAACATGTCGGTAAGGGGCGTATGGCCAAAATAGGAATTCCATATTGATCCTTGGGAAAAGCCGAGCTGCCTGGTGAAACGGTTGATCTGGTCGTTGAAAGCCGAAGAATAATGGGTCACGCCTTTATAGCCGAGCAGCAAGGCGTCATTCTTGCTACGTTCAAAATTTTTCTCCATCCGGAAAAATCCCGGACTGCTTTCCGCCTGCTCTACGAGGGGAAGCAGCTCATGATAAAACTCCTGATAGTCATTAATGGATAAATAGTTAAAGTCCCGGTCCAGTCCCCTGATAATGGTTTTGCCGTTTTGATAAAGTTCAACGGTCTGCAGGCTTAATAACAGGAGCATGAAAAGGGAAAGCACCGCATCTGCCCGATGAAGCGTTTTCTGGTTCTTTATAAGACGCCGCTTCAGGTCACTGATCGGCATCACGCTGACGGAGCGAAAGGCCAGAAAAATCAACAGGAAGGAAAACAAAAAGGAGTTCCGGAAAGGAAACCAGTTGGGATACTGAAACCCATGCCAAATAAAATTAAGCTGCTTACTGCAAAAACTGAGGATCAGCACGCGAACAAAAATATAGGCGGCAATCCGTTCCCGCAAGACAATCCGGGGATTAAAGAAATAGGTAATAGCCAGTAGCAGCACCGTTGTCCCGCAAAACAGATAAGGAAGCCCATAGGTAATGCCGTCATACTGTCCCGGCAGCAAGCGTCTGTACAGCTCAACAGACATGAAATACATGCCCTTATCGGCTGTTGCCGGGCCATGAGCCAGCTTTCCCGTCATCAGATCTAGGCCGGCCGGTAGCAGCAGCCAGGCCGCCATCCCGGCCGCTATGACAGCGGCGCCGGTAAAATCAATGAATAAGCGAAGACACTGCCGCAAACGCCGCTTTTCGCTCAAAAGACGATACAGGAAATAAAGGAGGCTGAACAGACCGATCATATAGGAAATATAATAGTTGGACACAAACATGACCCCTAGACTTAGCGTAAGAATCCATGGTAACCGGCCGGCCAGAAGCTTTTCGATTCCTAACAAGATCATCGGCAGCCAGATCAGCCCGTCCAGCCACATAATGCTTAAAGAAAAGGCAAAGGAATAAGACATCAAGGCATAGCAGAGGGAAAAAATAAGCGTGCCTATGCCGGCTTTCTGGAAACTTAAGCGGAAATAGATTGCCAGCGATAACCCCGCCAAGCCGATTTTGAGGCAAGTCAGAAACAGCAAGGCAACCGGCAGGTCTTCCGGTTTAAAAAAGACGGTCAGAATGGAAAAGGGACTGGAAAGATAATAGGCAAACACTCCGATAAAACTGCTGCCAAAGGATTTGCTCCAAGAAAAATAGATGCTGCTGTCGCCCCGGACAATGTTCCTAAGCTCCGCAAAGAAGTTGACATTTTGTTCAGACATGTCCATGAGCAAGACCGAACGGTCACCAAAGGGCGCCATTCCCATTTCGGCATAAATAAGCATCAGCGTCAGGAAAGGCAACAGAAATGAAAAGAAGAAGACCGATAGACCTAAACGGCGGCATTGTTTATCAGCGTTTTGCAAGTTCTTCTATAATCTCCTCCCAAGATATTCCTTTGTCCACCATCAGCACCATCATATGATAAAGAAAATCTGCTATCTCGTATTTGATTTCATTAGGATTCGGGTTCTTTGAAGCAATGATGATCTCCGCGGCTTCCTCACCCATTTTTTTAAGTATCTTGTCAAGACCCTTGTCAAACAGGTAATTGGTATAAGAACCTTCCTTGGGATTGACAAGACGGTCCTTGATGACGGCCAGGACTCTATCTAAGACGGTGAACGGATTGGCATCCGTGCCGGCTTCCGGCTTGATGATATCATGGAAAAAGCAGCTGTGGCTTCCGGTATGACAGGCGGCGCCGACCTGCAACACCTTCGCTAGGATCGTGTCCTTATCGCAGTCAGCCGTTAATGATTTTACATATTGATAATGTCCGCTGGTATCACCCTTGACCCATAGCTCGTTACGGCTCCGGCTGTAATATGTCATTTTTCCGCTCTGCAGCGTAGCCATATAGGCGGCTTCATTCATATAAGCCACCATCAGGACTTCCGCCGTCCGGTCATCCTGAACCACCACCGGAACCATGCCTTCCTGGTTTTTCTTAAGCTCCGCCCAGTCCATGGCTGGCTCTAACGAATGGATCATGATGCCGTTTTCCTTACACAGATCCTTTATTTTCAGCAGTTCTTTAGCATTATTATTGATGCCGTTGCCGGTGATGCCGATGATGACCGGGTCTGATAAGAGTTCAATGATCTTATCCAGGGATACGCGGGGCACGGAAACCAGCAGCGGCCGTTGGCTTACGGACGCGGCCTCACGGATAATCCTCTCAGCGGTCACGATGACTTCTTCCACATACTCCTCCAGCAAGGAGACATGGCTGGTGATTTCCGCGGCCGAGCTGACACAGGCCACGATTTTACCGCGGCCGAATTTAAGCGACACTTCCGCAGTGATCGCTACATTGCTTGCAAGGGAATAGTTTAAAGCCGCCTTCTTACAGCCGGCATACAGCAGCTTCTTGATATCTTCCATGCGCTGCACGTTACCCGCTCCGATCACCGGGATATCGGTCTTGGCGCAGATGTCCTTGATCAGATCCAAAGCTTCCTGATGCTCTTTTTCTGTTTCCGAGAGGTCGAAGATCAGCAGCTCATCTGCATGGTTCCGGCTGTAAAACAGCGCCAGCTCAATGGGATTCAAATCAATGACGGTGCGGTTGTCAGCATCCGCCACGGCATTCCCCCGATATAAATATATACAAGGCACTAATTTCTTATATGTCATAAGTATACCTCTCTATGTCACAGCTTGCCCTTGGTACTTAAGACGCCGCTCATTCTGTCATCTATGGCAACGGCAAGATCCAAGGCTTTGGCAAAGGCTTTAAAGATAGCTTCTATCATGTGATGGTCATTATGCCCCGCAAGCATTTTGATGTGCAGGTTCATTCCGGCGGAATAAGATATGGCATAAAAAAACTCCCTGATCAGAGCCGTATCCAGATCACCTACACGTTCGGTATGAAAGCTGCCGTCAAAATCAAAATAAGG
This sequence comes from Lachnospiraceae bacterium UBA938, assembly GCA_002293475.1. Taxonomy (GTDB): domain Bacteria; phylum Bacillota; class Clostridia; order Lachnospirales; family Lachnospiraceae; genus UBA935. Next base: position 1,697 of record DBDG01000064.1, on the reverse strand, counting down.
CCGGCCGCACAGATCAACAGCGCACAGTGCCAAAGCGTCGTCCATCGGAAGGATAAAGAACCCATAGCGCTTGATGCCTTTTTTATCTCCGGCCGCTTCCTTGATCGCCTGTCCTAGGACAATTCCCATATCTTCTACGGTGTGGTGGCCGTCCACCTGCAAATCTCCCTGTACGTTACAGCGAAGATCAAAAAAGCCATGTTTGGCAAAGCCTTCCAGCATATGATCCATAAAGCCGATGCCAGTGTCGGTCAGCGCCTTTCCGCTGCCATCCAAGCCTAACTCCATGGTAATCGATGTCTCGGTTGTCTTTCGCTCTATTTTCGCGGTTCTTTCCATATCGGCTCCTATCTGCGTCACTTTTTATTGCTCAAATCTTACTTTAATGGAATTGGCATGTGCCGTCAATCCCTCTTTTTCAGCAAAAAACTCAATGTCCTTGTGTGCTTTTTGCAAAGCTTCTTCCGTATAGGCAATTATGCTGGTTTTTTTCATGAAATCATCTACATTTAAAGGCGAAAAAAAGCGGGCCGTTCCATTGGTGGGCAATATATGATTGGGGCCGGCATAATAATCACCTAACGGCTCGGAGGAATACTCGCCTAGGAAGATCGCGCCGGCATGCCTGATCCGGGGCATGATCTCAAAAGGGGAGCGGGTCAGGATCTCAACATGTTCCGAGGCAATTTCATTGGCTGTCTCAATCGCCTCGGCCATGTCCTCTGCCAGTAATATATATCCGTAACGTTCCAAAGACTTACGGATAATCGCCGCGCGGGGAAGCTGGTCAATGGTACTATCAATTTCCTCGCTTACTTGCTTGGCCAAGGTCTCGCTCGTGGTGACTAAAATAGCGCTGGCCAGTTCGTCGTGCTCGGTCTGCGACAACAAATCGGCAGCGACATAGCGGGGATTGGCAGTTTCATCGGCTAAAATCAGGATTTCGCTGGGTCCGGCGATGGAGTCGATGCTCACATGGCCAAAGCAGGCCTTTTTGGCAAGGGTCACGTAAATATTGCCGGGTCCGGTAATCTTATCTACCTTGGGTATGCTTTCCGTGCCGAAGGCCATGGCCGCAATCGCCTGGGCGCCGCCCGCTTTATAGATCTCGTCGGCTCCGGCAATATCGGCGGCCGCCAATGTCCCCGGATCAATCCGGCCGTCGCGGTCAGGCGGGGTACACATGACCACCCGCGCCACCCCGGCCACCTTCGCCGGTATGATGTTCATCAGGACACTGGAAGGATAGGCGGCTTTCCCGCCTGGCACATAGACACCGGATATTTCGATCGGCGTAATCCGCTGCCCTAATATCGAACCGTCCGCCGTAGTATCGAACCAGCTGTTCCGTAGCTGCTTTTGGTGAAACGCGGTTATGTTGGCCGCCGCCCGTTTCATCACGGCGATAAATTCGGCATCGGTCCGGGAATAAGCTTCCTCAATTTCCTGTCTGCTCACGCGGATGGTTGCCGCATTGATGAGGCACTTGTCAAATTCCCGGGTATAATGGAACAGGCCTTCATCACGGCGCAGTTTTATGTTGCCGATGATGTCCTGGACGACACTTTCATATTGTCCGTATTGGTCGGGACTTCTTTGAAGCAGCTCGGTAAGGACATTCTTTTTAGTCTGGGCAGTTATTTTTATCGTCTTCACGGTTGGGGATTCCTCACTTATTTATGTTGCATAGTGTATTT
>DBDG01000043.1 GCA_002293475.1 Lachnospiraceae bacterium UBA938 | reverse complement strand
TTACTTAACTGTTGAAGACCCGACAAAGGTCAACGAACGATTGAATTAAGCTTGTTTGTTCCGTCCTTTGGTCAGAAAAATGAAAAACAGCTTTCTGTCTGGCGGAGTGGTGTGGAGGGAAGTAGTAAACGGCTCTAATTTTCAGCGAAAACAGCTTACAGCGAAAATAATTCCGTTATAATAAAACTTGACATGCAAGAACGTATGTTCTATAATTAATTTAAACTCAAGAAAACTCTTCTTGCTAGATTAATACCCTCATGATATACTACATGTATGTTTGTAACCTATCTAAAACACATTATATTGGATTTTGTAAATCACAACTTTATCAAAAACTAAGATTGGAGGCTCTATGGCTGATTTTACATTTATAGATTTATTTGCTGGAATCGGAGGTATCCGTCTTGGTTTTGAATCCATCGGTGGCCGATGTGTCTTTACTAGCGAGTGGAATGAATGGTCAAAAAAAACTTATCAGGCTAATTTTGGAATTGAAGAAAACTTTGTAGGGGATATTGTTCCGTATCCGGCCGATGACATACCTGATCATGATGTATTGCTTGCCGGTTTTCCCTGTCAGCCCTTTTCTATTGCCGGAGTTTCTAAAAAGAATTCCCTAGGCCGTCCACATGGGTTTGAGTGTACTACACAAGGAACTCTTTTTTTTGATGTTGCCCGTATTATTGCGGCAAAACAGCCAAAAGCTTTTCTTCTTGAAAATGTTAAGAACCTTTTGTCCCATAATGGCGGCCGGACTTTTAAGATAATTAGGAACACTTTGGAAAATGAGCTTGGATATCAATTTTTTTATAAAGTTATCGATGGACAGTCATGGGTACCACAGCACAGAGAGCGTATTATAATCTTAGGATTTAAGATTCCCACAGCATTTTCATGGGACGACCTGCAAATACCAGATGAACGTCCTTTACTAAAAAATATTCTGCATCCGGAAGACGGGTCAGAAAGTCCCCAGCTGCCCTATACAACTCCTAACGGAAAGGTTCACCCTAAATATGGCTTGAGCGATAAGCTCTGGCAATACTTAATGGACTATGCTGCCAAACATAAAGCTAAAGGCAACGGTTTTGGGTACGGACTTGTCACCAGCGAAGATATATCCCGCACTTTATCGGCAAGATATTATAAAGACGGTTCCGAAATCTTAATATCCAGAGGCACCAAGCGTAATCCGCGTCGCTTAACTCCGCGCGAATGTGCCCGCTTGATGGGATATGAGGACTCATATAAAATTGTTGTTTCGGATACTCAAGCATATAAACAGTTCGGCAACTCTGTTGTTGTTCCCGTTATTAAAGCAGTCGCGAAAGCCATGGAACCACATATCGTTTATGTAATAAGCAAAGATTCAATCCGCCCTGAATCCACATTGATAAAAGAGGCTGTGAACTCATGAAAAAGGGATATCTGTCGCAGTATTTTATAGGTGTTGCCGTAAAAACCTTAAGTGCGGTTGAAGCGGATCCTGCTACCAGCAATCAACATGAATTTAATGGGGTCTCAGCTCTTAAAAGGCTATTCGGCACTTATAAGAAAACATTTCCTGCCCGATTTATTTATCTTGGCGATAATGATGATGATCCTCCGACAGATGATGGCTTCCTTACTTGGTACGATGCTAGGGAAAATCATCCTACAAGAACTGAGCACCGTATGTATTTTCCTACTACATCAGTTTCAATATGCGCTTCTGCTGGAGATGAACTTTTTATAGGCCTAAAACCAGACGATACTATCCTTGTTGTCATTGCAGAAAAACATTCTACCATTGCTAATCAAATCCGCTGGCTTTTTGGATTATCTGATACTGACCATCCGGGTTTTTCTGTCCGTGAAGAACTTGAAAGCGAACAAGACCGAATTGCCTTTACATCACGATTTATACTTGAACAATTAGGCATAAAGATAGTGGAAAATGAAAAGACTTATCTGGAAGAAATGCTTGTCCGATTTGACGGGAAATTTCCCAAGACTAAAGAATTCTCTGCTTATGCCCGTTCTACTTTGAAGGATGTGTGCGGACTTGATAATCCTGATACCGTATTAATTAGTTGGATGGAACGTGAAGAAATTCTTTTCCGCACTTTAGAAAAACACTTAATAGCTGAGCATTTATCCGCAAATCCTTTTTTCAATAACAATGATTGCTTTTCTGAGCCTGATGTAGATTCTTTTATCAGTTATACGCTTTCTATACAAAACAGGCGGAAAAGCCGGGTCGGCCAAGCTCTGGAAAATCATGTCGAACAATTATTCCTGAGCCGGAATATCAGGTTTGACCGTACTAAAATAACGGAAAACAATTCAAAACCAGATTTTATCTTCCCCGGAATAGTAGAATATCATAATCCGTCATTTAATGATGAGCTGCTTACAATGCTTGGCGTCAAGAGCACTTTAAAGGACCGCTGGCGTCAAGTCTTAGCTGAAGCAGCCAAAATACCCGGCAAGCATCTTCTGACACTTGCCGCCGCTGTCAGTGAAAATCAGACAAATGAAATGCAAAGCCACAACCTTCAGTTAGTAGTTCCTTATTCTCTACAAAGCAGCTATTCTGCTAAGCAGCAGAAATGGCTGATGAGCATAGCGGAATTTATATCATTAGTTAACAGCCGGCAAGATGATCCTATCCCATGGGTCTATCCATAACGCGTTCGATGACCAGCCCCGCCGCCACCCCGCAGGCAGCACCGATGACTAAACCTCCGAGGATATCCGTCGGATAATGCACATACAGATAAAGTCTGGTAAACGTCATCAGGCACGCCGGGACGACCGCTACATACCAATGCTTCTCCTTTGCCATATAAAGGGCGGCAACCACGGCAAAAGCCGCTGCCGTATGGCCGGAAGGAAAAGAATAATCGGATGGCTCCGGTATCAGCAGCTGGATGGCGGTATTGATGTCGAACGGCCTGGTCCTTGCGAACAGCGGTTTCAGGATCAGGTTACAGACTATCCCGTTCAGGCCGAGGGCACCTAAGACCATGATCCCCGCTTTTCGGTGTTTACTGAATATCAGCAGCAGCACTCCTAGAGCGATCCACAAAACCCCCCTGTTTCCCAGCGACGTGAAGAAAACCATGAACTGGTCCCCGATATCCGTCCGCATGTTTTGCTGTATAAAGTCCAAAATAGCAAATTCTATTTCCTGCAAATCCGGTCACCTATCTTTTCCTATCTATCATTATATCATATTCATAAGAGTCCCCGCTCTCCACTATGATCTAAAAATATTTGGCCGGCCACTCATCGTTCTCGCTCCACCCGTTATCGTCGGCAACGCCGCACCATTTTTCTGCGCCGCCCCCTTAATAACTCTCTCTGGTAAGTTCCTTCCTGAGCCGCTTCATAATCTTCTTCTCCAGCCTAGATATGTAGGACTGCGATATCCCCAGCAGCTGTGCCACCTCCTTCTGCGTCATCTCGTTGCCATCGGGCGTTCCTAGGCCAAAACGGAGATTGATAATCGTCTGTTCCCGTTCGGTAAGCTTACGTATCGCTTTCAACAGCAGCTTACGCTCCACTTCATTTTCGATATCCTTGTAGATTACATCTTCCTCGGTTCCCAGGATGTCGGAAAGCAGCAGCTCGTTCCCGTCCCAGTCCACGTTAAGCGGCTCATCAATGGACACTTCCAGCTTGGTCTTATTGTTGCGCCGCAGATACATTAAGATTTCATTCTCAATGCACCGGGAGGCATAGGTGGCCAGCTTGATATTCTTATCCGGGTTAAAGGTGTTAATGGACTTTATTAACCCGATGGTGCCGATGGATATCAGATCCTCGACCCCGACCCCCGTATTATCAAACTTCTTTGCTATGTAAACGACCAGACGCAGATTATGTTCAATCAGAATAGATTTTGCCTCATTCTCATATTCTGTGCCCAAATCATTGATAATGGCATTTTCTCTATCCAGCTCTAACGGCGGCGGCAGTACTTCCGTACCGCCTATGTAGTGAATATCCCCCTGCCGGATGATCCGGAACCCCGGCTCTTTCCGATATAACTTAAATTGTACCTTTCCTGGTATTGCCACTTTAAAGACCATAGTTTTCCTCCTTAACAGCTTTCTGTTTCCCTTCATATTTTTTCTTAAACCAGATCCGGATGCAGTATCATCTGATACTGTTTTCCTGAGGAAATCTCACCTTCACAGATTCCTACAACAACTTTTTCACAGCATATCCGCTGCTCCTCTTTCACAATGATCACTGATGCCAGCTCATATCCCTTCATCAGGCCGTGGCTGTTGCCCACGCTGTGATAAGGAATCAGTTTTAGCTTTTCTTCCCGCATAAGCGCTCCTAGCCGCTCCCATACCGCTTCTTCAAGGATTGAAACCGGCTTTCCGGTGACGGGCTCCCTCAGTCCGTTTCCGGTATCAATCAAAGCATTGACGCACACTTCCTCTTCCCCGCAGGGTATCACTACCCGGCAGAACGGATCGGCTTTTCTTTCCCGGTGCTTTCGCAAAAAAAAATCAGTTAAGGCAAAGCAGACATAACCCACTCCCATGATTCCTGCCGCCTTTCCTCCTGCCCGGCCTAAAAATGTAAACCGGTTCAGTAAAAACACCATCGCACCGCCCAAGAGAAAAGCATAGACAAACAAATATCCGGTTTCCCGTAAGACATTCCTGTAACCCCGGGATCGGAAAGTGATTCCACACATCCCTATACTGACCGGTATCAGTCCTATTAATATTTTTCCTGAATAGGGCAACGGCAGCCAAAGAATGATACAGTAGCCTAACGCCCCCGCCGCACTTCCGCCGATGAGCCTGAACCGCGTGGCAGTACGGTTTAGTGTCCTGGCTGTCAGTGTGAGGAGAAAAAGATTCAGGATAAAGTTAATTAAGAAGATGCTGTCAATATAAATTTCATAGAACACTTTACCCTCCGTTTCGCAACTGCCTGTCAAGGATGTTTTGCTTGTCGTATTCATTATAAACATTAAGTCCTTGATAATTTGTCAAACCCTATCCCAACTTGGCCGTTATTCGTCGCGCCGGATCGACAAATAATTACATTTGCGATAAAACAAGAGACTGGTAACAAAAAAGAAATAATACTTGACAATCAAGTCCTATTTCCATAGATTAAAGTTATGCCCTAACTCAAAATATCACATACAGGAGACATCCATGCGAGGAATTGACACCCAAGTCCGCCAAAACCGGCGGCGGATTTTCAAAGAAGTAGCTAACCTAGCTTATCACTCCACCAATCTGGTCGACGACGTGGAGGCTCTTCCCTATAAAATCATTGACTACGATGAATCAGAATACGAAAGTATTTATCGAGAACGGGCAATTACCCGCGAAATGATCCGGCTGGCGATGGGACTTTCTTTACGACCGGAAAATATCCCGGTTCACGTAACGCAGGGACTGGCGGAAAGCAATATTGCCGAGAAATACTATGAACCGCCGCTGATGCAGGTGATTCCGTCGGCCTGTAATGCCTGCCCGGAAAACCGTTATGATATTACCGACCAATGTAAAGGCTGCGTGGCTCATCCCTGCCGGGAAGTCTGTCCCGCCCAAGCCATTGCCATGAAGAACAGGAAATCCGTGATCGACCAGACAAAGTGCATCCGCTGCGGCAAATGCCATGGGGTCTGCCCCTATGATGCCATTTCCCATCAGGTACGCCCCTGCCTTGATCACTGTGGCGTGGGAGCCATCAAAAATGATCCTAAGGGCCGGGCCTTCATTGATTCCGAGCTATGCGTATCCTGCGGCCAGTGCATGGTCAGCTGTCCCTTTGGCGCCATAGCCGACAAATCCCAGATATTTCAGCTGATCCGCGCCATGCAGTCAGGCCGTAAGATTATTGCACAGGTAGCGCCGGCTTTTGCCGGTCAGTTCGGTGCCGCCGTGACGGCGGATATGCTGAAAGCCGCCTTAATGGAACTGGGCTTTGCCGCCGTATATGAAACCGCCATTGGCGCCGACTTGGGAGCCATGGCCGAAGCGGAACAATATGTCGATGCCGTAGCCGGCGGAAAGCTTCCGTTTCTGCTAACCTCCTGCTGTCCGTCCTGGGCGGTGCTGGCCAAAAAATATTTTCCGGAAACCATTGATAAAATATCCAATGAGCTGACACCAATGGTGGCAACCGCCCGTCTGATCAAACAGACCTATCCGGATGCCGGGGTGGTGTTCATCGGCCCCTGTGCCGCCAAAAAACTGGAAGCTTCCCGGCGCACCGTGCGTTCCGATGTGGACTTCGTCATCACATTCGAAGAACTGACCGGCATGTTTGCGGCCAAGGGAATCGAACCGAGCCAATGCCAGCCGGCCGCTCCGCTGGCGGATGCCACCGGAGCCGGCCGGGGGTATGGCGTGGCCGGCGGGGTAGCGGGCGCGATCGAAGAATGTATCCGGGAATATTATCCTAACGTGACCGTTAAGATTGATCATGCGGAGGGTCTGGCGGAATGCAAAAAGGCCCTGATTCTAGCCAAGGCCGGCCAAAAAAACGGCTGTCTGATCGAAGGCATGGCCTGCCCCGGCGGCTGCATAGCCGGAGCAGGGACCAACATCAACATCGCGCAGGCCGCCAAGGAAGTGGCGGGCTTTAAGCATAGTGCAGAACAGAAGATACCGGGTTAGATGGTCATCGGGTTAGATGGTCATCGGGTTAGATGGTCATCGTCATATTACCTGGGCATCATCGTATCCGGTTCCGGCTCCCGAAAATAAGTGTAGCTAAGTTTCTCACCCCTAAGTTTTGGCCACTGCCGCTACCGGCGTTCAAGCGCCCTCCGTGGCGCATGAAGCCTTGTCCGGACCTCCGTGTCCGGCCATAGCTAGGTTAATCTTACGTGAGAAGCTAAGCTACACTAATTTTCTCCCGCAAGGAACCGGATACGATGATGCCCAGGTAATATGACGATTCGGTATTCCCGCCGGATAGTTTTTATAGTTGATTGACCACGCCGGTAAACAGTATCTGTTCCCCGCCGTCATAAGTATTTTCATAAAGCACAAATGCAAAAGGCCGGTTACAGGTCATTTCAAAGGGCGTATCCTCCACCATGATAACCGCGGCGGTTGTCTCCATATTCACTACTGTTACAGCTGCGGCGGTCGTCCCCTTTTCATCGACTTCAATTAACGCCTTCTGCGCCACTTCCGAGACCCATACTTCATCATCCCCCTCAATCAAACCGCCGGTCAGCGGCGCGGCTCCCTCGTCAAATAACGGCACTCCCAGTGAAATCAGCGCATCCTTAAGATGGCTTACCTGATTCTCTACCTTAAAACGCGGAAGCAGCAGTTTACCTTCCGTCTTTTCCGAACGCTCAATAATTTCCTGAAAGCGCTCTCCCGTCAAAGAAGCCAGACAGCCGTTGGCACTATCATCGGCATCCCCGGGCTCAGACTCTTTCGGAAGCAGAATCATCATACTTCCACCTAAAGTAAAATCTAAAGTTACCGCCTGCAGTCCGGAATCTTCAAAATAAGCCAGCCGCTCCTCCTTAAGCATATATGAAGCCGTTCCTTCGCCTGCTGTACCATAAAACACATCATTTTCCGTAAGTTCAGGCAAAAATTCATAACGCCAGCCATCTGAGAAATAGATACTGTTAACAATCGCGGCAACCGTATTCGGATCAAATCCTTCGACCACATTATTAATCAATCCCCCTGTATTCTCACTGGCCCAGCGATTGATCACATCAACCGCTTCTCTATCAGCAAAATCCACATTAACTGCGCTGCCCCGGTAATAATCCGCAAAGCTTTGCGCAAAATCATTGCGTAAGACCACGTCGTCATCTACCAAAACCGCATTCACTATCTTCAGCGGATCAACCTGCTCTCCCCCATATTCTTCCGCATCCTGATTCCTCCTCACCTTCATCAGATCATACAACATCCGTGAAGCCGCCCGGTTAATATCCCCGTCTTCAATTCCTGCCGCCCCCAGGGCCGTCACTAGAGTCGGCTTATTCTGCACATCCGTCGCATTGACCAGAGCTGCCAACGGAAGCCAGACCGAATACGGTGAACATACAAAATTCTCCTCCCCGACATCCTTAACCAAGGCCGCACTCAGCCGCAAAGCAAAATCATTTGCCCCGTCTGCCACTGCGCTCGCCGCCTCATCCACCTCCCCTCCCACATAACCCAGTAATTCTGCCGCCGCCACTTCCATAACCTTCAACTGCCGCCCCTGCACCTCGCCGTCATCTACAACCTCACCCCCATCTACAACTCCCCCCCCATCTACAACTTCACCCCCACTACAAGCCACTGCCAGAATTCCCACACACAACATCAATCCAAGCCCAAACCATTTTTTAAACCTCCAACCATGATCCATAATCAAGTCCTCCTATTATTTACTATCAATTATTTATTATCTATTATTTATTATCCATGATCTATTATCTACTACCTACAGCCATCATACCCTTTCAAATTAAACATATCACCTCCCAGCAATTCTAACAACATATAAAAATCATTATCAACTAAGTTCATTTAAGCTTCCTCCCAGCCCTACAAGTTGGAATACCGAATCGTCATATTGCACAAGCATCATCCGCGCCGGTGACTTGCGGTAGAAAATTAGTGCATCTTAGCTTCTCACGTCAAGTAAGCCTAGCTATGGTCGGACACGGAGGTCCGACCAAGGCTTCATGCGCCATGGATGGCGCTTGAACGCCGGTAGCGGAATCAGCCGATACTGTAAGGTGAGAAGCTTAGATGCACTTATTTTCGGGAGCCGGAACCGGAGCGGATGATGCTTGTGCAATATGACGATGACCGCTACACAACATAATGATGACCGCTACACAACATAATGATGACCGCTACACAACATAATGATGACCGTTACACAACATAATGACGATGACCGCTACACAACATAATGAAGACCGCTTGTGAAGCCCCCCACAATTGAAAAGGGAGCCAACAGCTCCCAGATTCCTCAACCCCAAAAGGCCGCCCATATTCACTTCTTCTGCAGAAAGTCCGGTATCTTCAAAGACTTCTCCTCGACCGTACTCCTGATATCCCCCGGCTTATTCATACCCTGAGCCGCCCTCGTCTGCGCCGGAACCACCGGCCTAGCCTGTCCGACCGGCATCTGGTTTACCCCGGGCTTCGGAAGCACTGAACTCCCCCCCGGATTATATCCTTTACCAGCCGTATAAACCGGCTTATATCCCAACGGACCGGCCGGCCGCACCGGCGCATTCTTGTCCACCAAGCCGGTGGCAATCACCGTAATCGTACATGTATCCGCCTTGCTGGCATCATATGTAGCACCAAAGAGCAGGTTCACGTCATCCCCTGCCAGTTCCTGGACATACTTAGCCGCATCGTCAGCCTCTGCCATCGTAATATCGCCGGAAATATTAATAATAACATGCGTCGCTCCGGAAACCGTAGTCTCTAACAGCGGGCTTTCTACCGCCATCTTAACCGACTCGCTGGCCTTATCGTCGCCCTTGCCGGTTCCGATCCCGATATGGGCGATGCCCTTATCCTTCATTACGGTCTGTACATCAGCAAAGTCAAGATTGATCAGCCCCGGTACGTTGATCAGATCGGTGATACCCTGCACCGCCTGCTGCAGTACTTCGTCCGCTTTCTTCAGCGCATCCGGCATCGTCGTCCGGCGATCAACTATCTCTAAGAGTTTATCATTGGGTATTACGATCAAGGTATCCACGAAATCCTTGATCCGCTCAATACCGTTGACGGCATTGCTCATCCTAGTCCTTGCCTCGAACCGAAAAGGCTTCGTTACCACTCCGACGGTCAATATACCCATATCCTTGGCGGCCTTGGCTACCACCGGTGCCGCTCCGGTACCGGTTCCGCCGCCCATGCCGCAGGTAATGAAAACCATGTCGGCACCGCGGATTGCTGCGGTCACTTCTTCTACGCTTTCCTCGGCCGCCTTCTCGCCGATCTCCGGCCGGGCACCGGCGCCCAGGCCCTTCGTCAGCTTCTCGCCGATCTGTAGCAGCTTCGGAGCCTTGCACAGCTGTAAGGCCTGCTTGTCCGTGTTGATTCCGATGAACTCGACTCCGCCGATATTTTCGTCAATCATTCTATTTACAGCATTATTACCTGCTCCTCCAACACCGATCACGATTATTTTGGCAGCAGATTCAGCATCGTTAGTCTTAATCTCTAACAAAGTAGTTCCTCCTTCATAGTTCCCAGTTATCCATATATTTCATCATATAATTATTTTAAGAATTTATCAACCATAAATTTTGTTTTTTTTACATTTCTGATTCGAAAATCGTTTCGTTAGAAAAATCGTCAAAATTTTCCATGCGTAAAGTGCCGCTTAAGCCTTCCAGCTTGGGTAATATGTTTTGAAGTTCCATGACTTTTTCATCAATATGGTAATCATCGCCTAAGGCCACCTTGATCTTGCCGAAATACAGCATAATCTCACCGTTTTCTTCAAAATACACCTTGTCCGCGGCAATTCCGTACTTCTGCATGAGCTGGCTTATGCTTAATGTTCTGGTGAATATCGACTCATCCTTAGCCGGCAGCTTCTCATGCATCACCGCATGGTCAAACTCCATGCCGGCCACCTCAAGGACTCCTGCCGCCGCCTCGGCAGAGGCTTCCACCACGATCCCGTCCTTGTCAAAGTATAGATAATGTCCCATATATTCAACATAGCCGGCTATGGCCTTTTCATAAACATTAATCCTTATCGTGTCTTTTTCCATGATGCTGACGTCCATTTTCTCGATGAAGGGAATGCCGCTGATACTTTTATCCTTGTATTTCAACGATAAGTACAGGGAATTATTACCAAATCTTCCTTCCATAACTATATCCATGATCTCTTCATCGGTGTAATGAAGGTTTCCGTCCACATATATCCTAGTTACCGTGTATTCGCTGACAACATATTGAAATCCCGCCCACAGGCCGGCGCCCAGCGCCAGCACCAGAAGCACGACGGTCACCAGGCTTCTGTGCTGGCGCAGGACTTCACCCAAGTCCTTATATATCTTTTGTTGTTTTTGCTTTACTAGCGTCTTGTGCTGCTTGTGCGGCTTATGCTGCTTGTGCTGTTTTGGCAGCTTATGCTGCTTGTGCGGTTCAAGCCGCTTCTTTTTCTTTTTGCCCATCCCGGCTCCCATATAGGTAAGTCAGCATACGCTCATCCTTACGGATCAAGCCGTATTGATCTTAACTCCCAGATTCCTGTAATCACGCACGATATCTTCATATCCTCTTTCGATAAACTGGCGGTTTTCGACGATTGTCTCCCCTTCGGCCATGCATCCGGCTACGATCAGAGCAGCTCCGCCTCTTAGCTCCAAGGCTTCCACCCGGGTGCCTTTCAGGGCTTCCACCCCGAACACCGTCGCAATATTGTCCTCCACTTCGATCTTGGCCCCCATTTTACGCAGTTCCGGCACAATCCTAAGCCGGTTTTCAAATATTTTTTCACAGATCACGCTCTTCCCTTTAGCCTTCGTCAGCACGGCCAGCAGCGGCGACTGCATATCCGTGGGAAAAAGGGGATATACGCCAGTCTCCAGATAGGGCACTGTTTTATGGATCCCCTCCGCCAAGATGGCAACCCCGGTTTCACAGACGCTGACTTCGGCATCCATGGCTTCCGCCAGCTGAAGCAACGCTCTCATGTGCTTGACCGGTGCATCTTTAAGAAAAATATGCCCGCCGGTTCCCAATACGCTGAGCAGATAAGTCCCCGCTACGATTCGGTCGGTCGGAATCCGGAAACTGATCGGAAATAGTTTCCGCCGGCCTTTTATCAACAGCGTGTTATCTGAAAAGCTGTCCACTTCGATGACAGCGCCGGCGGTCCTTAGGAAGTCACACAGAGCGGTTATTTCCGGCTCCCTGGCCGCATTCTTAAGTATGGTGATACCTTTAGCCATGACAGCAGCCAAGATGACATTTTCCGTGGCGCCCACGCTGGGCATGGGCAATGTAATTACAGTGCCGGTTAATTTTGCGGCGGTCGCCGTAAAAAAACACTCTTCTTCGCAGATCACGACTCCCATCTGTTTCAAAGCTTCCAGATGGATATCAATGGGACGTTCTCCGATGACGCAGCCGCCCGGATGATTCATGGCAGCTTTTCCGAACCTTCCCAGCATCGCCCCCAGCAGCATGATCGAGGACCGCATCCCCGTCACCAGTTCCCCACGCATGGCATTTTCGGTTACGTTCGCCGCATCGATATATAACGACCGGTCGCGCCAATGGATCTTGCAGCCTATTTCTTCAAGCAGCTGCTGCATATGGAAAACATCGGTTATTCTGGGACAGTTTTCGATTACACTGGTGCCTTCAATCAATAATGCTGCCGCCATGACCGGCAGAACAGCATTTTTGGAACCCTGTATCTTAGTCTCTCCAAACAGAGGATTACCGCCCCTTACATGAATAGCGTTCAAATTTACACCTGCCTTTACGGTTAAATTTTATAAACGACCTATTCTATCTATATGGAGAGATTTTTCAAAGCGTATCTTGTCTTATATAAACTACAGGTTCTTTAAGCGGATTCCCTTGGCTACGCTGAGCACCAGCCCGATCTCGATCAGCAGGAATAAAACCGAAGAACCGCCGGAACTGATGAACGGCAGCGAGATGCCGGTATTGGGGATGGTATTGGTAACTACAGCGATGTTTAAAATTACCTGGATGGCGATATGACCCATGACACCGACCACCAGCAAGGCACCGAAGAGATCTGTCGAGTTGTTGGCAATAACCATAAAGCGCCAGATCAGAAGCAGGAACATCATGATCGTTGCCAAGGCTCCGAACAGACCTAGTTCCTCACAGATAATGGAAAATATCATGTCATTCTGTGCTTCCGGCAAAAAGCCCAGTTTCTGCATACTCTGTCCCAGCCCTTTGCCAAGGATGCCCCCAGAGCCGATCGCATACAGTGCCTGCAACGATTGAAAGCCTTTGCCCGACGCATAAGCCTCCGGATCCAGCCAAGCTAGGATGCGGGCGCCACGGACGCCGACGGCGTCCGCATCGGCCATATTCACGATCACAAAGATGGCCAGCGCCGCTACGGCCATGCCCCCTAAAGCAAGCAAGATAAAACGCTTATATTCCGGACTGGAAACAAAAAGCATCAGGACGGCGATACCGAGGATAATGATAGCCGAGCTCATATTTTCCGTGATCTGCCACACCATCAGACAGATCGGAACCGGGACTGCCATGACTGTCAGGAAGCCTTTTCCGCTGCGGATTCCTTTGCCCATCTTACAGATCAGGCTGGCCAGAAATAGAATCATGCCCAGCTTAGCCACTTCCGCCGGCTGCAAGGAAGTATTGCCGATATACAGCCATCGCTTGGCACCGCCGCGCTCCACGCCGAAAGGTATGATCAATAATATCAGTATGATCGAAACTATGTATCCCAGTACGGCGAACCGTTCCCAGAAATGGTACGGCACGTTGGCCACGAAAATCATCGCCGCCAGCCCGATAATAGTCGCAAAAACTTGGCTTTTCAAAAAGAAGGCGGCATCATTATATCGCAAACTGGCCTCATAGGAACTGACCGAGTAGATCATGATCAGACCGAAACCCAGCAGGAACAATGTGATGAACAGTAGTGTATAGTCAAAAAAGGATTCGTCTTTTTTTCTAGCCAAAACGTGATTCTCCTATCCTGTCTTTGAAACGGTATTGGCACATTACTAGTCTAGGGAGCCGATGTGCTAGTGAAGCGACAAAACATATTCCTTAAAGCAGTCGCCGCGGGCCTTGTAGTCAGAAAACATCCCAAAGCTGGCGCAGGCCGGCGACAGCAGCACCGCATCGCCCGGCTCGGCCTGCTTGCGGCACTTTTCCATAGCTTCCGTAAATGTCTCTGCCATCATGATATTGCCGATCCCGTGTGCCGCAGCACACGCGGCAATCTTCTCACGGGTCGCCCCTATCAGGATCAGGGCCTTAACCTGACCGGCGCAGGCTTCCATCCATTCATTGTAGTCGCTGTCCTTGTCGCTGCCTCCCGCCAGCAGCACCGTCGGCCTGGACATTGCCTTGATCCCATGTATCGCCGCATCGGGATTGGTGGCTTTGGAATCATTGTAATATTCTACTTGATCCCTTTCCGCGACATATTCGATCCGGTGTGCCACGGCCTTGAAGCTTCTGACGGCCGCGAGGATGTTCGGCATCGGTACTCCCATGTGGCTACTGATGGCAATGGCGGCCATGACATTTTCTACGTTGCAGAGCCCCTTGAGCTTCATCTCATGGATATTAAGCAGCTTTTCATCCTTGCCGTCCGTCCGGCAGCAGATATCCGCGCCGGACAGAAAATAGCCGTTTTCCAGTTCCCTAGCCGAAGAAAAATAAACCGTCCCGGCCGGGCAGCGCCCGCCAAAATCTCGGGTGTAACTGTTTTCAAAATTTAAAACACAGATATTGCTAGAACTCTGGTTTTTCGCGATTTTTTCTTTTAGGCCGACATAACATTCCATCGTCTTATGACGGTTCAGATGATCCGGCGTAATATTCAGGACCGCCGAAACCTCGGGCGCAAAATCAACCATCGTCTCCAGCTGAAAGCTGCTGATCTCTGCCACGATCACGCTGTCGTCGCGGGTCTCCGGTACGATCTCGGTATAGGAACTGCCGATATTGCCGACCACATAAACCGAAGGGAAATAACTCTTCATGATCTCACCCACCAAGGCAGTCGTCGTCGTCTTGCCGTTCGTCCCCGTAATCGCTGCGATTCGGCCCCTCCCCAGACGATAAGCCAGTTCTATCTCGCCCCAGACCGGTATCTGCCGTTCCCTGAGCCTCACCATGGCCGCCGCTTCAAACGGCACCCCCGGGCTGACAACGGCCAGCGCGACCGCCGCTAGGACAGCATCCGGCAATTCCCCTAAAACAATCCGGCACTTTACCTCATCAGGCAGACGCTCCCTTATCTTTAGCTCCGATAAACGCTCATCGGCATCATATAATACGGGGAAAGCACCAACCCAGTCTAAAAGCCTTACGGCTCCGATCCCGCTTATTCCGCCTCCTACGACTAAAACCTCTTTTCCCTTTAACACAACGTTCATTTCCAACTGACCTTTCGGCTCACATTATAATCATTTAATGCCACTACTTTGGAAATACTTTCTAAAATCAATGCCCGCGCAAAATATCATGGCTAGTCTGCCTATGATCTCATGCCCCGATCAAGGCAACCAAGCACATAATCGCCGTCACAATAGAAAACACCGCCACCACTTTTGTTTCCTTCCACCCGCATAGCTCAAAATGATGATGAATCGGAGCCATCTTAAAGATCCGCTTCCCGCCGCTCAGCTTGAAATACGAAACCTGCAAAATGACCGACATGACCTCTGCCACATATACCAGCCCGATAATCGGAATAAACAGCTGCATCTGTGTCATATACGCACTGGCGGCCACAAAGCCGCCCAAAGCCAGCGACCCGGTATCGCCCATGAAAACACTGGCCGGATGGACATTAAACAGCAGAAACCCCAGAAGCGCTCCCACGGCCGCGCAAGTTATCGGAGAAATGCCCGCTTCCATCCCGAACGATATCACGGTAAAAAAAGTCGCTATCAGGACTGTCACGCTACTGGCCAGGCCGTCCAGCCCGTCGGTAAAATTGGTGCCGTTTACCGTCGCAATCACGATAAAAAACATAATAGGCACGTTTAAAAACCCAAAATCAATGTACTGACCAGGCATAAAGGGGATCTTCATCGCTACGGGAATATCCATCTCCCCGATCAGGTAATAGGCTAGGATACCTGTCACCAGAAGCTGTCCCAGCATCTTCTGCCAGGCCTTAAGACCCATGGAACGCTTAAGCACCACTTTGATGTAGTCGTCCATGAAACCGATCAGCCCGAACCCCAGCGTAGTAAACAGAACCGGGATCAGCCTAGGGTAGTCACGGACGTAAAGCAAAGATGTCGCCACCATGCTGACCAAGATCAGAATACCGCCCATGGTCGGCGTTCCGGATTTCTTCAGATGGCTTTTCGGGCCGTCGTCCCTGACTGTCTGGCCGACCTTCAGCCGGCGCAGAAAAGGAATGATCATCGGCCCCAGTAAAACACTGATGACAAATGAAATAATTACCGGCATGATAATCAATGGATCTATCTTCATTTACATTAAACCTTCCCGCTATGCCGCCGGCGGCGGCACAGACAATCCGTGTAACGCATCATTTTAAATTATAATCCATTTTTTCCAAATAAGGAAGGATATTTTCAAAAAGCTGCCTTATTACCGGCGCCGCCACCTGGCCGCCGTAATAAACGCCCTGCGGGTTATTGATAATGGCCAGCGCCAGGACCTGCGGATTGTCAGCCGGCGCAAAGCCGATAAAAGAGGCTATGTAACGCCCGCTGCCCCTAGGCAGCGTCTGACTGGTCGCCGTCTTGCCTCCGATCCTCTGACCCTCGACATAGCCGTTCCGGCCGGTGCCGTTCTCCACCACCTGTTCCAGCATCATGCGCATGGTTTCCGAAGTCTCTGCCGAAACAATTTTCTCGCTTACCGGGAAAGAAAAGGTCTGTTTCACTTCTCCGTCGCGGCTTACCGATCTGACGGCAAGATGCGGCGTGACCCGGTTGCCGCCGTTGACGATGGCAGCGGCCGTCGCCGCCATCTGGATCGGCGTGATCTGAAAAGACTGCCCGAAGGCTGCCGTCGCCAGTTCCACCGCTTTCATATTCTCTTTTTTATGCATGATCGTCCCCGCTTCCCCCGGCAGGTCAATGCCGGTTTTACCAAGGAGGCCAAACTGTTGAAAATAGCTGTAAAAATCGTCCACCCCGAGGCGCAGGCCAACCGTGACAAAAACCGGATTGCAGCTGTTCATGACGGCCTGGGTAAAATCCTGGTGTCCGTGGCCGGTTGTCTTGTGGCAACGGATCCGCCGGTCTTCCACCATGACATAGCCGGGACAGCTGAAGCCATCGTGTGTCGTAACGACGCCAGCTTCCAGGCCGGCCGCCGCCGTAATGATCTTAAAAGCCGAACCAGGTTCGTATGTATCGTTGATGCAGCCGTTCCGCCATATATTGTTCAGCATATCCTGTACTTCCTTCTGCGGCAGCGTGTCGGCATTGATCCCTTCCGGCAGGACGAAGGGATCGTTTAAGTCAAATTCGGGGACATCTACCATCGCCAGGATTTCGCCGTTCTGCGGATTCATGACCAAGATGGACACGCTTTCAGCCTGCTTCGCTTCCATGACCTGGCCGGCCAGCTGGGTCGCATAGCTTTGGATATTCATATCCATGCTGATATGGAGGTCGTTTCCGCTGACCGGATCAATCCGGTCTTCTCCTTCCGCATCCAGCTCCACGCCTTTGGCATCGGTCACGGTCAGGATCGTGCCCTCTTTTCCTTTCAGGTACTCTTCGTAAATCACCTCAAGCCCGATGATACCCTGATTGTCTCCCCCGGTAAATCCCAATACCTTCGAAGCCAGCTCGCCGTAAGGGTAGTATCGTTTATAATCTTCGTCGACCTTAACGCCGTCAAGGTTATAGTCCCTGATGCGGTCTCCGGTTTCTTTATCGACGTTGCTCCTGATCCGCTCAATGGCGGAATATTTTTCGACTCTTTTCCTGACAAAGTCTTCCGTAAGATCCAGTTCGTCACATAGGATACGGATCACTTCTTCTTTGTCGGTGACCTGGTTGTAGATGACAGAAATCGTACACACTGTCTTGTTGTCCGCTATGACCGTTCCGTTTGCGTCAAGGATCCGGCCTCTGGCCGCCTTGATGCTCCTTTCCCGCTCATGCAGCTCTTTAGCCTGCTCGGAATAGTAATCGGAGCGGAATACCATCAGATAGACCAGTCTTCCCGCGAGGAGGAGAAAGGCGGCAAAGCATATGAAGAAGACAGTTACAACCTTTTTACGGTTGTATGTTTTGTTTTTTAACATGGAAACCTCATGAAAAAGGTGTTACTACAATCTATTACCTTTTTGATGAGGTTATTCACGTATCTTGTGTGAATACATCGGAAAGCTTCACACTCTTATTTTAGCAGCGCACCGTCTGAATGTGCAGGGCATATGAGTCAGTATGGGATGTCGGCGTCGGCATTATCGGTGGGCGGAAGTACACTGCCGCCTTCCATTTCAAAGCTTGCGCCGATGACCGCGCCGGTATCAGGGTCAACCTTTTCACCGGTGTCAGGGTCAATTGCATAGCCGCTTTCCGGGTCGATGGGGAACGTTTTCCATATTTCATCCGGGGCGGCTGTGGTCGCGGAGTCGGCCGCGTCACCGTTTTCCGCGGCGGTTTCGCTTGTCTCATCGGAATCAGCTCCTTGCCCTTCCGCGGACGGATCCGTTGCATCTTCGGTAGCCCCGCCCGCTTCCGGGACCGCCGGTGTCAAGGCTTCCAGCTGCAGGGCTTCCAGTTCCGCTCTTTCTTCATCACTGAGTTCTTCCGTCATATAAATCTTTAAGTAAGGCAGGACTTCTGTCAAGATGCTTCTGACGATGCGGGTGGCAAACTTGGCGTCGTCCTGATCCTGGTGATTGGGCCTGTCAACAACCACGTAGATGGCAATCTGGGGATCGTCTGCCGGGGCATAGCCCATAAAAGATACCACATAGTTTTCTTTGTCACGCGGTACTGTTTCGGCCGTACCGGTCTTGCCGCCGATCATATAGCCTGCCGGGCGGGCAGTCCCGCCGGTGCCGTTCTCTCCGGATACAGTGAGGTTACAATATTCCAAGATGGTAGCGGATGTCTGCGGCGAAACAGTCTGTTTCAGCAAGCGGGGCTCAATATTCTGGATGGTAGCACCGGTCGGGCTGACTATTTTCTCGACCATATGCGGCTCATAGTAATTGCCGCCGTTGATCATGGAACAAAAGCCGGTGATTACCTGGATCATCGTGGCATTGAAGCCTTGTCCGAAGCTGCAGGTGGCCAGCTCGACGGAGCGCATGTTGTCTTTGCCATATACCAAGCCTACGGTTCTGGCCTCGCCTTCCAAGTCGATATTGGTTTTCAGGCCAAAGTTAAAGATCTGCTGGAAGTCTACGAAAACCTCCCTGCCGATGGCCGCACCGACATACATCATGCAGACATTACAGGAACGTTCCACGCCCTGCTGAACCGTCACGACCCCGTCACCCCTAGTGTTGTGGCAGCGGATCTTGTAATCGCCGACCTCCAGATAGCCTAGACATTCATACTGTTCATTGCCGGTGATGCGGCCGCTTTCCAAGCCGGTGGCCACGGTAAACGGCTTGACGACTGAACCCGGTTCATAGGTATCGCTGATGCAGAAATTCTTCCATAAAGAATTAAAACTGTTAGACAATGCGGTTTCATCCATTGTCGCCAGATTCTCTTCGTTGATGTAGGTAGCATAAGAGGCCGACGGCACAGTATTGCCTTCGATGTCAACAAACCGGCCCTGGTCGTCCACCATCGGCATACCGATCAAAGCTTCCGGGTTACGGGTATCATTCAGGTCAAAATTAGGATAACTGGCCATGGCAAGTATCTTGCCGGTATTGACCTCCATGATAACGCAGCCGACATTGTGGGCACCGTTTCCTGCCCGGAATCCGTCTTTATATTGCTCATTAAATTGCCGCAGGTGTTTCTCCGCTATCCCTTGAATGTTGGCATCAATAGTGGTAACGATACTGCTGCCGTCTACCGCCGCGATAGTCGTCCGCTCCAGTTCGGCATCTTCGTTCAGGTAACCATATTCCCGTCCGGCTACGCCGGCAAGAACGTCGTTATAGTATTTTTCTAGGCCGTACAGGCCGTTATTGTCGCTGGTGGTGAAGCCGATAACATCACCGGCCAGCGCGCCGTTCGGATAGTGTCTTTGATATTCTTCCTCGAACCAGACCCCCTGGATGTTCTGATTGTTTTCCTGATCGGCCTGCAGGTCTTTGAAGCCGGCTATTTCTTCATAAGAAAGACGGCGGGCAAGCAGATAATACTGTGAAGACGGATTCTCCTGTAAATAGTTTCTGATGGCGGCTATATCAAAGCCAAACTGCACCCTCAGCGCTTCCATGGTCGGTTCAAGATATTCCTCCTTCTCCAACAGCGCCTTGGCATCTAGGATCACGTTATACACTTTTTCACTGACAGCAAGGACGGTTCCCCGGGAATCCAAGATCTCGCCCCGCTTATAAGGTATTACCATACTGTCATAGCGCTGCTGCGACAGCACCTGTTTCTTGTACTGTTCGCCGCTCCCCTGCGTGATCAGGATCAACCGATAGGATAAGCCGATAAAAATGAGAAAAATTATCAAAAAAGTAACTAACAGCTTTTTCTGCATCCATGTGGCGAACCTAGGAACTTTGCTTCTTCTGTTTTTTGCCATCTGCCTACTCACTTAAACACCTTTCACTCTTTTTCTTTACAGGAAATTGTGCCTGCAAGTGCCAACCATTCAGGAAGAACGCTCAGGCAGGTCCGCTACCTGTCTGACATAATCGTTTTTGCTGCCGGTAAAGTCAATAATCTGCCCCTCTGTGGCATAACCCATTCCCAGCTCCTGAATGGCGATCCTTTTTATCTCTTCTAGGTCTATGCTATTGGTGATTCTGCTATATTCTTCGTCATTGTCCAGCTGCAGATCGTACAGTTCCTTTTCCAGCCTGGCAATATTTGTGATACTGTTGGTAACATCCGCTTGCAGTCCCAGATATACCGAAAGGATGACACCCGATATCATCAGCGCCATTGCCAGAAAGAACACATATCCTAGGTTCATATAACGGGCTTTATCCCGGTTTTTTCTGGTCGTATTGCTCAGACGGACCGCCGGAACCGCTGTGATTCTGGCCGGCCGCCGGCCGGGAACTGTCTGCTGTTTTCTGACGGTATTTCCATATACCTGTCCATATCGGCTGCGATTGTATGCTTGAACTCTTCCTTGAGCTGCCATGGTTGTTCCTTTCCGCTAATTACTTGGGGCTATCGCCCCATACCCCTCATTCCGCGTGGCAGAGCCACGCTTCACTTACTAAAGACTATTCTTTTCGAATATGCGCAGTTTGGCGCTTTTGGCGCGTTTATTATCTTGACATTCTTCCTTGCTTGGAAGGACCGGCTTTCCGGTGACTGTCTTACCCAGGCTTTCTTTGCCGCAGATGCATACGGGGAAACTGGGGGGACAGGTACAAGGATGTTCGCTTTGGCGGAAAACCGTTTTGACGATCCTGTCTTCGAGGGAATGGAAGGTGATGACGCAGAGCCTTCCGCCGGGACTCAGCAGCAAAATCAGTTCTTCCAGCGACTCTTTTAGTATTTCCAGTTCTCGGTTACATTCAATCCGGATGGCCTGAAATGTCCGCTTGGAAGGATGACCGCCTTCTGCCCGCGCTCTGGCCGGTATTGCGTTTCTTATGATTGCATTGAGCTGGCCGGTTGTCTCGATAGGAGCCTTTATTCTCTCTCTGACAAGGTGCTTCGCTATGTTCTTGGCAAACCTTTCTTCGCCATAGTCCCGGATAATGCGGAACAGCTCGGCTTCGCTGTAAAGATTGACGATTTCCCTTGCCCCGAGGCTCTGCCCGGTATCCATCCGCATATCCAGCCTAGTATCGTTTTTATAGGAAAAACCCCGTTCCGGGTCATCGAGCTGGTGGGAAGAAACCCCCAGATCCAGCACCATGCCGTCGATCCGGTCGATTCCCTTTTCCCGCAGCACCTGCTTACTGTTGCCGAAGTTATCATGGACGATGGTAACTATCTTGCCGAATCCTTTAAGCCGCTCACCGGCTGCTGCTATGGCGGCCTGATCCCTGTCAATTCCGATCAGGCGTCCGCGTTTTGACAGCCGCGCGGCAATATGGAAGGCATGTCCGCCGCCGCCCAGCGTTCCATCCACATAGATGCCGTCCGGTTTTATCTTAAGTCCTTCCACTGTTTCTGCCAATAAAACCGATGTATGTGAAAATTCCATTTAGGTACCCCGTGAGTTATATTACTATGTTATGTTTCTTCTCCTGAGCTCAGATACCCAGTCCCAGCCCCGCCATGTGTTCCGCGATTTCTTCCACGTCATCATACTCGGCCATGCCTTCATACTTTTCCTTGCTCCAGACTTCGATCCGATTGGAAACCCCGATCAGCACGACATCCTTTTCGATTCCGGCAAATTCCCGTAACACATTGGGGATCAATATCCTTCCCTGTTTGTCGGCTTCCACGTCGGCGGCGCCAGCGAGGAAAAAACGGGTGAACTTCCGCGAATCTTTACTGGTGATCGGCAAGGCTTTCAGCTTTTCTTCAAACTTCTGCCACTCGGTATTTTCATACATACATAAACAGCCATCCAGTCCTTTCGAGATCACGAATTCTTCCCCCAGGCTTTCCCGGAATTTGGATGGGATGATGAGTCTTCCTTTAATATCAACCGTATGGCTGTACTCACCTTTAAACATGTATGCACACCGTGTCCTTCATTTATAAAACCAAGCCCCGGCCGGGGTAATTACGCCTCTGTACTTATTAATTTAATCTTATGATGCCAAAGTGGCCTGCCACCGGTTTTGTGAGCTGACGCTTAATCAAACCACTTTCCGCCACTTCACTCCACTTTTAACCACTTTTACATTGATTCTAGCTTATTTTAGATGAATTTGCAAGCAAAATCATCCCTAAATTATAAAAAAAAACACCTTGCAAATGTTTGCAAAGTGTCATATTTTCAATTGTACTATATGTTGTAGTTGGCGATCATCATCCCCGCTAAATATAGATTATATTCCTATTTAACGGAAGCTGTTCTCTATCACCCCCGGCAGCAGCTCATATACAGAACATCCAATTTGTTTTTCAAAGTAAGCCTTGATCTCATATATTTTAATCCACCGGTCTACGGAAGAAGGATGTATGCCATAACGGATCGTCACATCCACAAAACGTTTTTCCAGAAGGCAGAAGCCGGTCGGCAGCACCAGCGCGTCACACAGCTGCACCAGTCGGTCATAGTCATCATATACCATATCGGCAAGAAGCTGTTCCATAAGCCGGTAGTCGGCTTCGCTCATATCAAAGTCACCGGTAACGGCCTTGATGTCTTTGATCATATAGGCATGCGAAATACAGATCTGCGCGGCTTTTTCCCATCCCCGCTCCATGCAGTAATGGTAGCCGTCAGTCAAATGCCGGTTATGGCTCACCCCGGAATACCGCCCGATATCGTGGAGGAGCCCATAAATATAAGCATCTTCGGCAGACAATTCCTGACAGTGAGAAGCAATGTTCTTACAAGCCTCGGCTACATAGCGGGAATGGTCTATCCATAACCCCGGATTGGACTCTGCGGCCTTTTTCAGTGCTGCCTCGGCATTAGTTAAGTTGAGTTCCATTTTATTCCTCTTTCTGTTTACTC
Organism: Lachnospiraceae bacterium UBA938; assembly: GCA_002293475.1. Taxonomy (GTDB): domain Bacteria; phylum Bacillota; class Clostridia; order Lachnospirales; family Lachnospiraceae; genus UBA935. The sequence goes on along the minus strand of DBDG01000043.1, from coordinate 3,032 downwards.
ATGTAGCTTATTCTTTTCTTTAAGAATCTTAATGTTGTTACATAAACGCAAAGTGCTAGGATGTTTTTCACCCAGTTTTGCTATGAATATTGGCAATGCTTTCTTACAATACTGTAATGCCCTTTTATAATCTCCCCGCGCTTGATATACATCTGCTATGTTATTATAAGTCGCGGCTGTATCAGGGTGCTCTTTGCCCAATACTTTTTCCCTAATCTGTAAGGCTTTGCTATAATACTCCAATGACTTTTCATACTCATGCTGAACCCGATACAAAACCGCCATGTTATTATAGGTCGCCGCCGCGTCAGGGTGCTCTTTCCCCAGTACCTTTTCTATGGTCTGTAACGCTTTACTATAATACTCTAGTGACTTTCCATACACACCCTGAGCTCTATACACTGTCGCTAAATTATTATAGATTAATGCCGTATTGGGGTGCTCTTTGCCCAGTACTTTTTCCTTTATCTGCATAGCTTTGCTATAATAATACAGTGATTTTTCATATTCACCTTGATCAGTATACACTATGGCTATGTTATTATAGGCCATTGCCGTGTCAGGATGCTCTTTCCCCAGTGTTTTTTCAATGATCGGCAAGGCCATGTAATAATATTCCAGTGACTTTTTATATTCACCCTGAGATTCATAAACTGTTGCTATATTATTGTAGGATGCTGCCGTATCAGGATGCCCTTTCCCTAATGTTTTTTCCCTGATTTGCAATGCTTTGACATTGTACTCCAGTGACTTTTCAAACATACCCTGTTTTTTATACACAACTGCTATGTTATTATAGGTCAATGCCGTGTCAGGATGCATTTTTCCCAGCACTCTTTCCCTGATCATTAAGGTTTTGTTGTAATATTCCAATGCATCATCAAATTTATAAATAAATCTATATATGTCAGCAATTTCAAAATATACTTTAGCTGTATCCGGGTGTTTTTCACCTAACAGATTCTTACGGATCACAAGCGCTTTAAACAGTAACGATAATGCATCACTAAAATTCCATTTAATGTAGTATTGCCTAGATTGGTTCACAAATTTTATTGCCATAGAAAGAAGCAACTCTTTAGGCACGCTAAAATCGATGTCGCTTTCTTGACTGTTATCATCATAACTACTAATCTCATTTTCTTTAGTCAGAATATCTTTATCACTATCTGTGTTGACAATTAACAGATCATTACTTAGATCATACTTCTGCTCTAATGTATCAATAAATTCATCATCAAAGAAAATCTTAAATTTTAAATAAGAATAAAAATCATAAGCTCCTTTAGCCAGTTTATCATCCGCATTTTGTGTCATAAAAAAGATAATATTCTTATTTAAACCAGAAAGAATATCCCTGCTGAAATTAAACCTTTTAATATCATCTTCATTCTGCACAGCAAGTTGAAAATCAACAATTAAGTAAGCACTCACATCCGCCTGACCGTCAATCCACTCCACCAAATGATTACTGGAATAGGAACCGGGATTTTTCACATAATTGTAGATCGCCACATTGGATGTTTCATAATGTTCTACTATCTCTCGTTGCATCCGTTCCGATGCAATCACAAAAAACAGACCATCGTCAGAATCATTTAATATCCAACCCAAACTACGATAAGAATCCACATTTTGACTCATGTCATACCAGTTTCTGATCAATTAAGAACTCTGCCACCAGCGGGTGGACGTCATGCCAACGACTGCCATTATATTCTAAGACAGCATTGGCCAGCAACATTTCCAAAAGAAGTTTTTTATCTTCAATTGTCTCTTTATTTCCCCTATATATGTCAGCCAAAAATTCATAATGAATGCGCTCAATGCGACGGGTAAGAGAACTTTTCATCTCATTAAGGGCAATCCTTATATCTTCATCCGAAATCTGCCCTGAATCTCTATGAATCGCCCTCTGTGCGGCAGTATTAATGATATAAAATAAATCCCGCAAAGCCCCGCCAGTCTTTTCAACTGCCGTCTCCAGTGATCCTTCCGTAAATAAACTAAGCTTAACCCGCTTATTAATAATGGCCATGATAGCATCAAAGCCTTCTTGAAAAACTTTACCATCAGGCGTTTTTAATTTAATCATCGGTAGAATCTGCGGATTAAAATACCCTTCTAAAGCATGAAAGTCCGGGTCATAGGCCACGGCAATCGGAAAGGTATATATAACTGGAAAGGATACTCCCGTAAGAGTTGCGGCATAGTCTATAAATACCGTCCGTGCATTGCTGGGATCAATTTTGTCGAGATCTTCAAATATCAAAATGGGTTGTTTATAGTTTAACTTAAGCGTGATTTCATCGGCAATCTGCCTTAACATTAAGAGCCACTCCCGGGAGCGGAGGCTGATTTTTTCTTTATAACGTATCCGTTTCTCCTGATTATACCTTATATCTGCCTTAACATTGGCAAAAAAACTCAATATCATTGAAAAAAAACCGGGACTTTTAATTTGTGCTCCCGCTTCCAGTGATGCTGAACTAAGTTCCGCAACTGTCTCGTCACTCTCTATTTCTGAGATCCAATATTTCGTAATCTTATCTTGTAGTTCTTGAGAAATATTACAGGATGCGTCTTTGGCAATCTGAAGCAAAGCCTCACCCATTAAAATAAGCAAATCGGTATAGAGCGGATTATTCAAATCCAAGTCTCTGCTACACTTCACATTATAAACATAATATCCCCTTTCTCTCAACTCGGCGGACATTTTATTTAACTCCGTGCTTTTCCCGCATCCTTTGTGTCCTAAGAGCAAAAAAACATTCTTTTCAGACGGCATCTGACAAGCTTCAAAAATAACCCGAATCGGAGAACTGTATTTATCACCGGTGCGAAACTCCATTGTGCTCGGATAATAAAATTCTTCCATATCCTTTTCATCCAACGGTCCTAACCTAAAAGCGTTGGAAATATCCTTGATATTTTCTGCGTATTTCATTGCCGTAACCCCGCTTCCCTATTTACCGATTTGAATCATACTAATAACTCTGCCTAGCTATAAATTAGATAATTTTAATTATATA
>DBDG01000034.1 GCA_002293475.1 Lachnospiraceae bacterium UBA938 | reverse complement strand
CATTTCAGCTGTCAAAGATGGGATTTTACTACTTAATTACTGTAATTGCAAGCATTATTTTAAGTTATTTATGAATTAATCAGGGTTTTAATCAGGAACCGTCAAGCGAGGCAAAGAAATCCTTTACCTCAGCCAAGGAAGGATAAATCCGATATGCCAGCTCTTTCATTTCCGCATCCGGCGGCACGATATCCGGCACCATGATGGCCTTCATGCCGGCCGCAGCAGCGGCACGGACGCCGTTATAGGAATCTTCTATGGCAAATGCCTCTTTAGGCATAGTTCCGATGTCTTTGCAAGCTTTCAGATAGATTTCCGGTGCCGGCTTGCTTCTGCTTACCATATCGCCACAGACGATTACCTGAAAAAAGGAAAGCAGATCCCGGCTGGCCAGCTGCTCCCTGACATGTATTTCTTTCGTTGATGAGGCCAGACCGATGCGATAACCAGCTTCCGCCAGATAATTAAGCAGCTCACCCACCCAAGGCTTCATCGGCATGCCGTTTTCCCGCACCGACCGAAAAAAAGCCTCAAACGCCAGTGCCGTTAATTCTTCGTATGAAAACTCATCTCCGTATGATTCACAGAAAATGCGTCTGCTATCACGGGCATCCGTTCCGATGGTACGGTAATATACCTGCTCGATTCCTGCCATGCCGAAACGTCCGGCTATCTGCTTCCAGCAGTCCAGGAAAAGCTTCTCGGTGTCAAAAATAACCCCGTCCATATCAAAAATCACTGTTTTACTTTTCATAAATTGTTCCTTATCGAGTTTTATCCCCTGTAATAAATCTTCAAGCTCTTCTTTTGATTTTCTCTTCCTTGATACCCTTCCTTTCACTGCATCTGGCCGATATGTGTGCCACAAACCATCGCGGCCCCCCATTCCCTACGATATTGAACTGGTCGGCGAAGGGCCAAAGGCGAATGGGAAAGCCGGAGCCATCTTTCATTATAAAATCAAGATACGCAAATCTCATCGTTGCTTCCTGATTCCGATTTGTCATTTTCCCTCAAACACCCAGGTGACCAAGACAAGGATGTCCGGCAGGGCGATTCCTTTTGCGTAGGGATAGCGTCTCGTGTAATTGTCCCAAATCTTTGCGATGTCCGGGCTCTCGGAAATATCCCGCAGGATTTTTCCCCGATTATCGAGTGCCGGTACGCTGCCGCGCTCCTCCGCCTTGGCACGGATGGCGCGAAACAACTCTTCCCGCGATAAGGTCTCCCGTCCTGTCCGCAGCAGTAAGTAGACATCGTAATAATCACGGCCCCTTGTATTGGCAACGCTACGAACCAGAATCGTCTCAATCTTCTCCGCGAGGATGGTATACAGATTATATGCCATCACCGGGATCGTCCTGTCTTCGAACATAAGCCGGTAGTTGTATTCAATCTCCCGCGGAATGATAGTGTTCCCAGTGGTGATATCTATTTTCATATCGACCCGAACCTTTTGGAATACCGCCGTCAGCGAGGCCCGGAAATCATCGTACTCACTGATGTCGTGGATATTCTTGATATCCCGCATCTCGATGGCCACATCGTCGCCCGCGTCGATAGAAATGATTTCGTTCAGCATATCCTCAATCGTCTCGCGGGTAACAGGCATGCCTTTGATGGTAGTATCCATATCCATCGTACTGCGCTTATCCACACCGACCATCGCCGCTATCAGGAACCCGCCTTTGAGAATCATGTTATCACGGTATGGAGAGCGTGACACCCGCTCCAGAAACCGCTCCAGCATATAGCTTTGTAAAAGCGTGTTTGCCGGCGTGCCGGTTTCTTTCGATTTGTTTTTGATCCAGTCTTTCAACTGCGTCGCGTTTGTAAACATCAGGTCAGCACCTCCATATACCGTAGAACAATGTCCCGGATTCTGAACATAGCAGCATAATCAAGCAGCTTTGCCTTGTCTCCCGAAGGATCTTTCATGTACCGCTTCAGAGCGGTCAGAACCAAGTCCTTGTCAAGCTGGTCTATGTTCCGTAGGCAATCGCAAATAGTCCGTTCGGTGTCGTAGGCCATTACCGTCATACCATAGGGCGTCACCGTTTCCAACGCGCCGGTCATCATCTGCTTCGGTTTGTTGTAAAAAATCAAAACATCATCGCTGGTAATGAAGCGGGTAGCCCAACCGGACGGAATGGTCATCATCAGCTGCAACGGATTCCTGTCGGAGAGGTCACGAAAAAACAAAGCCGTCTCATGCGAAAAAACGCCTTTGGGACACCGGCGCTGCGCGATATAAAACGGGTCGGAAATGATATCGCCACGAACATATAACCCGTGCGCCGCACGTTCAATCTCCCCACGGTCAGTCAGCCGTTTCAGCGCGAGCACGCTGATTCCGTGTTCAGCGGCCTCTTTCGCCGTCAGATATCCGTTTCCGCTCCGTAGTAATGTCAGAGCCATCTCTTCTTGTGTCACAGTGAAGTCCTCACCTCCATGAAATAATTGTTAGATATAGTATACCTCATACAAACAATTATTACAAGCGGAAAGCAAACTCTATTATACTCCTTAATCTCATCGCGGTAAGTGGGCATGGCAGTATAATATCGGGCAATGAAAAAGACCAGAGCCATTCCATCTCCCCTAAAACCGCCTGTATTCTATAAAAACTTGTCTACCACCAGCCCCTTTTGATCTTCTTGAAATAGCTTTGCTTCCTCTATCATTATACTGATTTCAGCCTGTATCTCTCTCATATCAACTTCCTTGTCAGCAGTAGATTTGATAATTTTTTTGTCAGTTTCGTTGTCAGCCGCCGCATCAATAATTTTTTGGGCTTCTTTCTGGTCTTTTTCCCTGCGGCGGATCATTTCCGACTGCGGCATATTTACCTCCGCCTGCGTATTTCTGTCCGCCTGCACTTCTGTTACCGCTTGTTTTTCACCTTCTGCCTTCGCTTCTTTTTCTTCCTGTGCTTCTTTTTCTTCAGTCGCTTCCTTAGCGCTTTCAACTACTTCTTCAAGTTCTTCATCTATATGATTCATGGCTTCTGACTGCAATATACCAATAATCTCCTGCGACCCGGCTTTTTCAATCCCTTCCGCAATCTTTTGCGCGTCAGTCATGCCATGTTCATTCGCTAATACTGCTTTGGTCGCTTCTATCTCCAAAATATTCTTCTTGATTTCTTCATTTGACTCATCGATAATTTCGTTGTAGTATTCTTCCATTGAATCATCTGCTATGCATTTTTCCTGATATAAAGTAAAAGGTTGGGATGAAAGCTCTACGGCCCGGTTCCATTCATCATCCGATAAGGTAGATGCCCAATCCGATCTGTAGCCATGAGCATCGCTTTGTGCTATATCCTCCAACGCAGCTATGATATCATCACGCCGGCTGCTCTCCTCTTCTCGTTCATATTTATGCAGTTCTACTATTTTTCGGATGAGCTCTACATCCTGATGTTCCTGACTGTCTTCCGTGATGTTGTATTCTTCGCGCATATCCGCCTGAGACTTGTGTAATCGCCTGATTTCACCTTTTGTCTCTGTTAATTTATCTTGCTCAACATCAATCTTGCCTAATTTTCCTTTACTCGAATCGCTCAGCTTAGAATCGCTTTTGAACTGCTTATCAATGATCTGGTGAACTCTCGTTTTGATTTCTTCCCTTTTTGCTTCAATACGGGAATCCAGACCCGCAGTCTTTCCAAACAGACCTGTACTTTCTTCTTTTTGGCCCGATAGCGGGCACAGAAACTTGTTTTGCAGCATATCTCCGCTATAAATACTTGCACTGTTTACTGCTTTCATAACCAGAACCTCCTTGTCATTGGTGATATTTCTGTAATTTTATTCACTTACAGCTGTTGATCCAATAAGATACCCTTCTGATCCTCATTCAGCAATGCGGGCATCCAGTTCGGAAGACTTTCCAAACAAGTCGGCGCTTTCTTCCTTCTGATCCGTCAGGCATAGAAAATTGTTTTTCGTCATATCCCCCATATATATACTTACACTTGTTTCTACCTTCACAATACGTAACCTCCTTGTAATCGTTTGCTCAGTTTCCTACGTAAGTATTATTAATACCCATAATAAACCACTACTTATATTTATATCGTCTTTTTAATATAAAAAAACAGCCTTACGGTTATTTTCTAATAAAATGAATAAAAATAAATTTTACGTTTTTAATTTCCTTCAAACTCCAAAGTACTGATCAATTCGCGGATTCTCTCCACTGTAAGCCAATCCGTATTATTATCCGGGCTATAAGAAAATCCGTCCGCCACTTATTTTTACCTAGTGCCATGAGAGACCGAATAAAGCTCATATAAGCCCCTAAAGCAGTTCTCACATAATATAACTCTACATTTCTCATTTCAAGTGCCAGCGGGGCTGATAAAAGCCTATCATGATGAGAATACAACCTAAGAGCCTGTAAACGCAAAATAAAAAGCACCAAAATCCCAGTATACATCGGGGATTTTGGCACTTTCGGGTTGGGCTGTTATAAAAACAGTCGCAGCTCGTAGGGGAATCGAACCCCTGTTTCCGCCGTGAGAGGGCGGCGTCTTGACCGCTTGACCAACGAGCCATGTTTGCACTTGCAATATTTATCTATTAATTAATATCACTATAGTTAATATAGAATATTATAGTAAATATTGCAAGTGTTTATTATTTTGCGTAATCAATCACGCGGGATTCTCGGATCACATTTACCTTGATCTGTCCGGGATATTCCAGCTCGGCCTCAATCTGCTTTGATATATCGCGCGCCAGCAATACCATATCCGCGTCCGTGATCTGCTCCGGAACCACCATTACTCGAATCTCTCTACCTGCCTGAATTGCAAAAGATTTGTCGACACCTTTGAAATTGTTTGTTATTTCCTCTAACTGTTTCAGCCTGCTGGTATAAGTCTCCAGCGTTTCTCTTCTGGCTCCCGGCCTTGCCGCGGATATTGTATCAGAAGCTTGTACAATACATGCGACCAATGTCTGCGGTTCGGTATCGCCATGATGGGACTCCACCGCATTAATAACTGTTGCCGATTCCCGGTATTTCCTACAGAGCTCAACACCCAGCTGAATATGAGAGCCTTCCATCTCATGATCCACAGCTTTGCCGATATCATGTAACAGACCGGCACGTTTCGCCATTCGGACATCCAATCCCAGTTCTGCCGCCAGCAGACCGGATAACTGAGCCACTTCGATGGAATGTTTTAATGCGTTCTGACCATAGCTTGTCCGGAATTTCATCTTACCAAGTAGCCTTACAAGCTCCGGATGGATGCCGTGGACACCGACTTCAAGTGTGGCGGCCTCGCCTTCCTCCTTGATCATAATGTCTACTTCCTTCTGCGCCTTTTCCACCATTTCTTCGATCCTAGCCGGATGAATACGTCCGTCCACAATCAGTTTTTCCAGCGCAATCCTTGCCACTTCCCGGCGAATCGGATCAAAGCCTGATAGAATGACCGCTTCCGGCGTATCATCAATGATCAGATCCACACCGGTCAAAGTCTCAAGGGTCCGGATATTCCTGCCCTCGCGGCCGATAATCCGGCCTTTCATCTCATCATTAGGCAACGGCACAACAGATATCGTGGTTTCCGACACATGATCTGCCGCACATTTCTGAATCGCCGTTACGACGTATTCCTTGGCTTTCTTGTCAGCTTCTTCCTTCGCCCTGGTCTCCAGTTCCTTGACCAGAACGGCTGTTTCATGCTTTACTTCTTCTTCAACAATTTTCAACAAATATTCTTTTGCCTGTTCGGAGGTTAAGCCTGAGATTCTTTCTAGTTCCTGTAATCTTTGTTCATTTAACTTGGCAATCTCTTCACGTTGCTTTGACATTGTTTCTTCACGGGCTGCCAGGCTTGACTCGCGCTTTTCAATGGCATCCGCCTTCTTATCAATGTTCTCTTCCTTCTGCTGAACCCGGCGCTCATAACGCTGCGCTTCGGCTCTTCTCTCCTTAATCTCCTTGTCCAGCTCGTTTTTAGTACGAATGGACTCTTCCTTGACTTCGAGAAGAGACTCGCGTTTTTTGGTTTCGGCAGTCTTCAATGCGTCATCGATAATTTCCCTTGCCTTCTGTTCCGCATTGCCGATTTTGGACTCTGTTATCTTCTTGCGATAATTGATAGCCAATATAGCGGTAATGGGTACAGCAACAACCAGAGTTGCTACTACTGCCAATAGATATCCCATATACAGGAGCACCTCCTTATTAAATTTTCATTGTACAATTATCTATCATAGAATGATATGTAGCCTATACATTCTAAAAGCGATTTTACAATACTTCAATTTTATACGCAAATTTATGGTATGTCAAGTAAAAGTACACGCATAATTGTCTCTGTTTGAAATCCCTTTCGATATAAAAACGCAGACATTCTTCTTTTTTCCTGATAATTCGCGGTATTTTTATCGTAATTTTTCTTTTTTAACCAGTGCTCAATCTGATTTTTTTCGATTTGATCTTGGTCTTCGCCGACTGTATCTGCCCAGATTGCGGCTGTGACTTCCCTTGGGATGCCTTTTTGACAGAGAGCACTTAGGATGTAAGTTCGGCTTTGGGAATTTATATGGGCCAAGATATAGTCCTTGGCATATTGTTCGTCATCCACATAGCCATAAGAGCGAACGTACTCAATGGCAGTGTGCGCGATCTCGGAAGGGTAGAAGCTTTGGGTCAGCTTATTGTAGAGCTGTTTCTCGGTGTAGCGCATGTTCTTAAGGAGGTGCATGCAGCGGAGGCGGGCACGTTTGGGGAGGAGTTCCTGCATGATCTGCTGATAGGTGGTCTCGGAGAGGGGGGCGTCCAGTTGAATGTGGTAGCGGCAAAGATCGCTTTCGTAGAGGGGGAAGGCGAAGACATGGTCAATATATATTTTGTAGCGAGATTTGGCGTGTTTGGTGATGTCGGTGATGGTCATGGGGAAGGTCCTTTGCTTGGTGGGGCGGGG
>DBDG01000021.1 GCA_002293475.1 Lachnospiraceae bacterium UBA938 | reverse complement strand
AGGTAAAAAACTACACGTATACTATTTTAGTGTGCGCTATTATGCACGTGTTGTTTTGTACTGCTATTTTATAATAAAGGAGGTGAAACAGAATGCCAACATTTAACCAGTTAGTTAGAAAGGGACGTCAGACATCGGAAAAGAAGTCTACCGCGCCGGCTCTTCAGAAGGGAATCAATTCGCTTCACAAAAGGTCGACCAATACTTCTTCCCCTCAGAAAAGAGGCGTCTGCACGGCTGTTAAGACAGCGACGCCCAAGAAGCCTAACTCAGCACTGCGTAAAATCGCCAGGGTGCGTCTATCTAATGGGATTGAGGTTACCAGTTATATTCCCGGTGAAGGCCACAATCTTCAGGAGCACAGCGTTGTCCTGATCAGAGGCGGCAGGGTTAAGGACTTGCCCGGTACAAGGTATCATATCATCAGGGGTACACTTGATACTGCGGGGGTTGCCAACAGAAGGCAGGCTCGTTCCAAATATGGAGCGAAAAGGCCGAAAGCTGGGAAATAATCGGTTGTGTAAGCTTGCTATGTAGACTAATTCAGTGTTGGAATTCTGTTTTTGAATACAGATATACCGCACGGACACATTCATGAGTTAGTAACACAATGTGAGTACCGATGAATTATTATTATTAATAAGGAGGGAAGAAACGTGCCACGTAAAGGACATATACAAAAAAGAGACGTATTAGCGGATCCTTTATACAATAACAAGGTGGTCACCAAGCTTATCAATAACATTATGTTGGACGGTAAGAAGGGTGTTGCCCAGAAGATTGTATACGGTGCATTCGCTACTGTGGAAGCGAAGTCCGGCAAACCGGCACTCGACGTATTTGAGGAAGCCATGAACAATATCATGCCGGTACTGGAAGTTAAAGCAAGACGTATCGGCGGCGCCACTTATCAGGTACCGATCGAGGTCCGGGCGGAAAGGCGCCAGGCTCTGGCACTCCGCTGGATGACATTGTTTGCCCGCAAGAGAGGCGAAAAGACAATGAAAGACCGGCTGGCCAATGAGATTCTGGACGCTTCTAACAAAACCGGAGCTTCGGTGAAAAGAAAAGAAGATATGCATAAAATGGCAGAAGCCAACAAAGCCTTTGCCAACTATCGTTTTTAGGAGGAAGAACCTTTGGCTGGAAGAGAATATCCACTGGAAAGGACCAGGAATATCGGTATTATGGCCCATATAGATGCTGGTAAGACCACTCTTTCCGAGCGTATCCTGTTTTATACCGGCGTTAACTACAAGCTTGGTGATACGCATGAAGGAACTGCTACCATGGACTGGATGGAACAGGAGCAGGAAAGAGGGATTACCATAACATCAGCGGCTACGACGTGTCACTGGACCCTGCAAGAAAATGCCAAGGCGAAACCGGGTGCGCTGGAGCATCGGATAAATATTATCGACACTCCCGGACATGTGGATTTTACTGTAGAAGTAGAACGATCATTGCGGGTGCTGGACGGTGCCGTCGGCGTGTTTTGTGCAAAAGGTGGAGTAGAACCACAATCAGAAAATGTATGGCGTCAGGCAGACACCTACAATGTACCTAGGATGGCTTTTATTAATAAGATGGACATTCTCGGGGCAGATTTCTACGGAGCCGTAGAACAGATCAGAACCAGATTAGGTAAAAATACGATCAAAATCCAGATACCTTTCGGTAAAGAGGATAGCTTTAAAGGAATAATCGATTTGTTTGAGATGAAGGCTTATGTTTTTAATGATGACAAGGGCGAAGATATTTCAATTACCGACATTCCGGAAGAAATCAAGGATGAGGCTGATACGCACCATGCCGAGCTGGTGGAAAAGATATGTGAACTGGACGACGAACTGATGATGCTGTTTCTGGAAGATCAGGAGCCTTCTGTGGAGGAAATGAAAGCAGCGCTCCGCAAAGCGACCTGTGAATGCCGGGCGATTCCGGTCTGCTGCGGTTCGGCGTACCGTAACCGGGGAGTCCAGAAGCTTCTGGATGCCATCTTGGAATATATGCCGGCACCGACCGATATCCCGGCGATACAGGGATTTGATATGGACGGCAATCCGGTGGAAAGACATTCGTCCGATGAAGAGCCCTTCGCGGCGCTGGCATTTAAGATCATGACCGATCCTTTTGTCGGAAAGCTGGCTTTTTTCCGGGTTTATTCGGGATCGATTAATTCAGGTTCCTATGTACTGAATGCAACTAAAGATAAAAAAGAGCGGGTGGGACGTATCCTGCAGATGCATGCCAATAAGCGGGAAGAGATCGACAAGGTCTACTCCGGTGATATTGCGGCGGCAGTTGGATTTAAACTGACCACGACCGGTGACACGATCTGTGCTGAGCAGCACCCGGTTATCTTGGAATCCATGGAGTTTCCCGAACCTGTTATTGAGCTGGCCATTGAACCCAAAACCAAGGCAAGTCAAGGTAAGATGGGTGAGGCGCTTGCGAAGCTGTCGGAAGAAGACCCGACGTTCCGGGCTCATACCAATGTAGAAACAGGGCAGACTATTATCGCCGGCATGGGTGAACTGCATCTGGAGATCATCGTTGACCGCCTTTTAAGAGAGTTTAAGGTAGAGGCCAATGTAGGCGCGCCACAGGTTGCGTATAAGGAAGCCATTACCAAAGAAGTCGAAGTGGACAGCAAATATGCCAAACAATCCGGCGGGCGCGGCCAATACGGCCACTGTAAGGTCAGGTTCAGTCCTATGGATGCCAATGGCGAAGAGTTGTTCAAGTTTGAGTCAAGCGTTGTCGGCGGGGCGATCCCTAGAGAATATATCCCGGCAGTCGGCAATGGTATCGAAGAGGCTACCAAATCCGGTCTTCTGGGCGGCTTTCCGGTAGTAGGCGTCTATGCTAATGTATATGACGGTTCCTATCATGAAGTCGATTCCTCGGAGCTGGCTTTCCACATCGCCGGTTCCCTAGCCTTCAAAGAAGCGATGAAAAAAGCTGAACCGGTTCTGCTTGAGCCGATTATGAAGGTTGAGGTTACGATGCCGGAAGAATATATGGGCGACGTGATCGGCGACATTAATTCCCGGCGCGGCCGTATTGAAGGCATGGATGATATCGGCGGCGGTAAGATCGTCAAAGGGTTTGTGCCGCTGTCAGAAATGTTCGGTTATGCCACCGACCTCCGCTCCAAGACACAGGGGCGCGGCAATTACTCGATGTTCTTTGAAAAATACGAGCAGGTGCCCAAGAGCGTACAGGAAAAGGTATTAGCAGTAAAATATCGGTAAAGTAACGGTAAAGTGAGCGTAACTGCTTGTCTGCTTATTTTATCGCCAAACGTAAATAAGGCTTGAAAATATTGGGAAGATTTACTATAATCTAAGATAGCCGAGTAAATTTATGAAAAAGAACAATAATATTTTTTTATTTCATTAAAGGAGGACTTTAGAAATGGCTAAAGCTAAATTTGAAAGAAACAAACCCCATTGTAATATTGGAACCATTGGTCATGTTGATCATGGTAAAACTACTTTGACGGCAGCTATTACCAAGACCCTGCACGAAAGACTGGGAACTGGCGAAATCGTTGCATTTGACAAAATCGATAAAGCACCGGAAGAGAGAGAAAGAGGTATCACTATCTCTACCGCCCACGTTGAATATGAATCTAAGAACAGGCATTATGCCCACGTAGACTGCCCTGGACATGCCGATTATGTAAAGAACATGATTACCGGTGCCGCACAGATGGACGGTGCTATCTTGGTAGTTGCCGCGACCGACGGTGTTATGGCACAGACCAAGGAGCATATCCTCTTGTCTCGTCAGGTAGGCGTTCCTTATATCGTAGTCTTCATGAACAAGTGTGATGCTGTTGATGACGAAGAGCTGCTTGAGCTGGTTGAGATGGAAATCAGGGACTTGTTATCCGAATATGACTTCCCCGGTGATGATACCCCTGTTATCCAGGGCTCTGCTTTGAAAGCACTGGAAGACAGCAGCTGTGCATGGGGCGACAAGATTATTGAGCTGATGGATGCCGTTGACTCATGGGTTCCGGATCCGCAGCGTGATACCGACAAGCCGTTCTTGATGCCGGTAGAAGACGTTTTCACCATTACCGGACGTGGTACGGTTGCTACCGGTAGAGTAGAAGCCGGTATCCTGCATCTGTCCGAAGAAGTGGAAATCATCGGTATTAAAGAAGAGACCAGAAAAGTAGTTGTAACCGGTATCGAAATGTTCCGTAAGCTGCTTGATGAAGCCCGTGCCGGCGATAACATCGGTGCCCTTCTTCGTGGCGTTAACAGAACCGACATTGAAAGAGGACAGGTTCTGGCTAAACCCGGCTCCATCAAGTGCCACACCAAGTTTACCGCACAAGTATATGTATTGACCAAGGATGAAGGCGGTCGCCATACTCCTTTCTTCAATAACTATCGTCCGCAGTTCTACTTCCGTACCACTGACGTTACCGGTGTATGTAATCTTCCCGCTGGTACCGAAATGTGTATGCCTGGTGATAACGTAGAGATGACGATAGAACTGATCCACCCGATCGCTATGGATCAAGGCCTGACCTTCGCGATCCGTGAAGGCGGACGTACTGTTGGCTCAGGTAGGGTTGCTACGATTATTGAATAAATATTGTTATTATATTAATAAATCAGCCCCTTGTTTACAAGGGGTTGATTATTAATATGAGATTGAGGAACGGCAATCTAATATAACAAATTGGTTGATAGACAAGCATTAAAATATATGTTAATATTTAATTAATGAATGAGCATACTCTATATAATGGAGGTGCTTTATGAAAAAAGGGGTGTTTAAGATGTATGCGATTAAAGAAAATAAAAATAGAAAATCATTATATAATAGAAGTACTACGTACTATCCCAAACATCAAGACGTGGAAATCAAGTTGAATATAGTTAATGCTGTTACCAGTGATTTAAGCAGGGGTATGATAAGTTGTGCAAAAGATATTATTTCAATTGTAAATAATGTTATGAGCAAAGGAAATTAATTATAAAATGAGTGATTCAGTACTAACTAATAATACGCATAATGAAATTAAGCCTGATATTAATGAAGAAAAATTAGAAGAGATTTTAGAGGAGATACCAGAAAAACATAGGAAAACAATAGAAAGAACTATGATTGCATCTTCAGTTATGATGGGCGGGTTTTCTTCGGAAAATGCCATTATGAAGAAGTTATCCGAGGATCATATCACGGAGTATTTAAAAGGTTCAAGAGAAGAGATGCAAAATACTTTTGCAGAGAAGAAACAGAATAAAATATTTGTTTTTTTTACACTTTTATTATCACTTACTTTTTTTTGCATTATAATAGTTCTATTAAAAGAAAATCCGGATGTGATGGAAAAAATAATCTACGCAATAATAGGTTTAGTGGCTGGTGCATTTGGTGGCTATGGAGTAGGTAGAAATAAAAATGAAGATTAGTTGATACACATATATTAAATAAGCGAAGTATATGGATATAATAAATACCGCAATCATGTTGGATAAGATTGCGGTATTTGAATTTTATTTTAATAGGAGGAAAAGTAGATGCCAGAATTACCAGATTTACAAGTTTTTTCAAAGAATTTAACAAGTAGGATCGTCAATAAAAGAGTTACTGCAGTAGAAGTTTTCAATCAAAACAAGGTAAATCAAAATGCTAATATAGTAAAATCAGCTGTCTCAGGCACTAAGATTACCGATATCGTGCGCAGGGGAAAAGAACTGTTTTTTGAGCTGGATAATAATAATGTTTTCAGCGTTCATCTGATGCTGAGCGGTAAGTTTGACATATGCGAGGCAAGCGATATAGAAAAGATCAGATTTAAAATCCTGTCACTTAGCTTTGAGGATGGGCAGGCTTTGGTGATTTCTGATTACCAGTCCATGTGCCGGGTGAACTTTAATCCTAGGATATCCAATGTTCCGGATGCCATGGGGGAGGATTTTACGCTTGAATATTTGCGGGGTGCGGTGAAAAACAGCCGTAAAAATATCAAGGCGCTGCTGATTGATCAGAATATCATCAAGGGAATCGGCAATGCCTATGTGGATGAGATTCTTTGGAAGGCAAATATATCACCGGAGTCCATCGCCGGTAAGATTCCGGAGGGGAAGGTTCAGGAACTATATGAAGCTGTTTTATTTGTGCTGGCAGATGCGATTGAGAACATTGAAAAAATCACCCCGGATATTATCAGCGGGGAGGAAAGAAGTTTCCTGAAAGTTCATAATCCCAGAAAAAAGGTTACGGATGCAGGTGACAAGATTTTGGTTAAGATAATAGCTGCCAAGAAGACGTATTATACTGATAAGCAGCAATTGTACAAGTGAGATTTTAGGCTTGCTTTTCTATTGAATTAAGCTCTTTATTTTATACTATATTTAACTCTATCATTTATTCTATGTATTCAGATGGTATATAACTGAAAATTTGTGGAAAAATAATCGATGTATGTAGTAGAAATATATGGTGTTGAATTTGTATGTAGCAGAATATGCCTGTTGCAGATTATACATGGAGCGAATTCGGTAGGAAAGGTGGTTATGGTTATCAGGTCTTTTAAGGGTTATTATTTCAAGTGTAGTATGAAGAAAGCGTCCATTGCGTTTATACCAGTGAAGTATGGGCGTCGCCATTCAGCGAATTCGGGTGTCCAGGTTATTACGGAAGATGCCTCCTATTTTGTTCCGTTACAGAACATCAGGTTTATAAGGACAAAGAAGAACTCGTTGAAGATAAGGGCTGGTAACAGTCTTTTTACGACAGAAGGTATCCGACTGGATATTCAGGATGATAATGTCCGGGCTATAGGCAGGATTAATTTTACGGAATCAGATAAGATCCGCTATGATATCATGGGGCCTTTCCGCTTTCTGCCCTTTTTGCAATGTAGGCATAGTGTAGTCAGCATGTCGCATCTGATCAATGGAAGATTGATGATAAACGGCAGAAAATATTGTTTTCAGGACGGTATGGGTTATATTGAAGGGGATAGCGGGTATTCTTTCCCCGGGGAATATGCGTGGACACAGTGCCATCATGAGGACATATCTCTTATGATGGCGGTGGCGGATATTCCGATTATGGGATTTCACTTTATCGGTGTGATCAGCGTGATTAAGATATATGGCCATGAGTACCGTTTGGCAACTTATCTTGGCGCGAAAGCTACTCATATAGGGGATGGCACTATCGTGGTCAAGCAAGGGCGCTATCGGTTTTTGGCTGCTTTGATACATGGCAATGAGCTGAAATTATCCGCGCCAAAGAAAGGTCGGATGGAGAGGATCATTCATGAAAGCGCCTGCTGTACAGTGCGCTACCGTCTTGAATGGGATGATAAAAAAATGTTTGATTTTCGGTCTGACATGGCTAGTTTTGAATATGAATTCATGTCTTGATGTCTCTTTACTGACTTCGTCAAACTCACTTTAAGATTTTAAATGCTTGTTAGCGGGGCTTTCAAGGAGTTTGCCGGTTTGGGAAAAGCGTGACCCGTGGCAGGTGCAGTCCCATGTGTGTTCAGCTTCGTTCCATTTCAGGGCACAGCCCATGTGCGGACATCTTTTATGTGAGAGTGTCAGCAGGTTTACGGTTGCTTCCCAGCCATTAAGTAAGAGCTGGGGCTTAAGGAGGCTGCGGGTAGGGGAGAAAATAGTGGCGGGTTTATCCGCTCGCTCCATTACTTTATTGGCTAATATCATTGCGGAAACCATGGATGAAGTCATCCCCCATTTGCCGAATCCGGTTGCCACATAAAGCTGCGGTTTTCCTTTTGAAAAAGAACCGATATAAGAAATACCGTCTAAGGTCATGCAGTCCTGAGTTGCCCAGCGGTGGGAAATCCATTTCTGAGGGTAATGCTTTTGCACAAATTGCTCTAGTTCCGTCCAGTTGCCGCCCTTCTTTCCGGTACGGTGGTCGCCGCCTCCGATCAGTAGCGAATTGCGGTAATTTCGAAACGACATGCCCTTTTCAGCGGCATCGACATACATGCCGTCTACATCGGGTCCGTTTTCTAGGGCAAGTACATAAGAACGGTGCTGATACATTCTAAGGTAGTATGTGCCAGCCCTTAAAAAAGGGAAATGCGTGGCTAGGATAATTTTATCGGCTTTGATGTTTCCATTTTCGGTCAAAGCCGTATGCCCGATAATATCGTTTACCCAGGTGTTTTCGTAGATATTTAAGCCGGACACCATTGATTTGATGAAAGCTAAGGGGTTAAACTGAGCTTGGCCGGGTAGATGAACGGCTCCTGCTGTCGGAAAAGGCAGTATTTTAGTATCGGAAAAATCGGCAGCAAAGCCTAGTTTTTGAATAGCGGAGATTTCTTTTTCTATGCTGTTTGGATCCGAAAGAGTATATACATAGGAGTCTTTTTCCTCAAAATCACAGGCTATGGATTGGCACAGTTCGTGATATTTTTTTAAGGCCTTATAATGATAGCCTAGATAGGCCTGCGACTGTTCCAGGCCAAATTGCCTGAGGAGTCGGTGATAGATCAGCCCGTGCTGTACTGTTATCTTGGCAGTCGTATTGGCGGTGACGCCAGAAGCGATGGAACGTCCTTCCACAAGGGCATAGTCGACCCCTTCCTGGCGCAGGAAATAGGCTGTCAGTAAGCCGGCAAGGCCGCCTCCTACGATGAGGACATCGGTCTTCAAATCTCCTTGTAGGCTTCTAAATTGTGGTAATCGATTATTGTCTGACCATATTGAAAGCATTTTAATTCTCCTTGAGTTTGCTGGATTTGATTTTATAATAAAGCGGCTTAACATAAGCTGGCATATTATAAGCTGATATAATTCTTGTTCAATTAGCATTACCCATATTGGCAAAAATATAAGAGAGATCAGTAAAACCGCGACGGAAGATGATATTTTCCGTCGCGGCTAGATATGCTTTCTGTCAGGTAATTATTCAGCAATTATTCAGCAATTATGATGCCGTCATTCCTCTATCTTCTTTAAAAATTCTTTAAATTCCCTTTTTGCCTCTTCGATCATGCCGGTATCATAGCTGTTGAGAGCCTGATCAAGCTTGCGCAGAGCGGCTTCCGCCCGCATCCTTTTTTCTCCTAAGCTTTCTTCATATACCCGCTCGCCCCTGAGCAGGAGAAATTTGTTCTCTTCCATGTCACGGGGGTGGATCTTGAGGTAGCTAAGGGTTTTCAGCCTTTCCTCGATTTCTTCGGGGGTCATGTCCACATCCTGGCCGGCAAAAACCTGCCGGATAATCTTGCCGTTTTGAACCGACTTTACTTCTACTTCCAGAAGGGAGTTGATGTCATAGGTGTAGGTGATGTCAACTGCAGACTGCCCGGCCTTGGCCGGCGGTACTTCTACATTCAGTTCGCCTAGGGAGAGATTATTACGGGCAAAACGGCTTTCGCCTTGCAAGATATTGACGCGGATCTTCCGCTGATTGTCATGTACGGTATACAATCGTTCCGTGCGGCTGGCGGGTATCACGGTATTGCGTTCAATGATCGGACAGAATACGCCATTCTCCATATAGCCGTCCTCCCATTCCCGGACTACTTCCGTACCTAGGGTGAAGGGGCAGACATCGGTCAGGATCACTTCTCTGATGGCCTCATTGCGCTCTTTCATGGCACCCTGCAGAGCTGCGCCAAGAGCCACGGCCTCCTCCGGGTTGACGGTGACATCGGGAAGCATTTTAAATTGTCTGGCCACATATTTGCGGATAAGGGAGCTTTTAGTGGCGCCGCCGATCAAAACAACCTTGTGAATATCCGCCAGACGCAAGTTGGCATCGGCAAGACTGCGCTTAATCGGCTGAGAAATCCGGTCAAGCAGCTCCTCACAGGCTTTTTCATATGCCGTCGCACTGATATCCATCGTGGCTATCTGATC
Organism: Lachnospiraceae bacterium UBA938; assembly: GCA_002293475.1. Taxonomy (GTDB): domain Bacteria; phylum Bacillota; class Clostridia; order Lachnospirales; family Lachnospiraceae; genus UBA935. Next base: position 11,066 of record DBDG01000021.1, on the reverse strand, counting down.
GCCGACCCGGCATTGTAGGTGCGACACCTTTTCATCAGCAAAGGCAATTTTACACAATTCCGCCTGCTTATGGATGTGTGCCCGCTCCTTTTCACTGATGCCATGCCGGTCAATCTCCGGATGTTTTTCATAGAAGATATTTTCTATAACAGCGGTAAAGTCCTCCCCACCCAAGAAATTATCGCCGGCGACCGCCCGGACTTCCAAGATGGAACCATAATGCTCTAGGATAGATACGTCAAAAGTACCGCCGCCCAAGTCAAATACCAGGAAACGGGCATGTTCTTTGTTCTGATAGAGTCCATAGGCAATGGCGGCCGCTGTCGGTTCACTGATGATCCGTTCTACATTCAAGCCAGCCAGTTCACCGGCCCTTTTGGTTGCCTTGCGGCGGGCTTCATTAAAATAGGCGGGAACACTGATAATGGCCTCGTTCACCGTCTCGCCCAGATAATGTTCGGCATCTTCCTTGAGCGCGCGCAGCACAAAAGCCGAGAGGTCTTCGGCCAAAAAAGTCTTATGCAGCAGCTGGTATTCCTTCTTGCTGCCCATATTGCGTTTAAAAACAGCAGCACTGCTGTCCGGATAAAGCAGCATTCTTTCCGCGGCCGTTTCGCCGACATAGATATGTTCTTCTTCATCTATGCTGACTACCGACGGCGTCAGAGTCCGGCCTAGCCGGTTGGGGATAATCTTCGGGCCATCCTCGGTAAAATAAGCGGCCAGACTGTTTGTTGTCCCTAAATCAATTCCAATTATCATATTACTGTCAACCTTCCTATCATGCCGTTGCCGGCGACATTTTTACCCATGACTTGTCTTTTTAGTACTTAAATCATATGCCTATATACTTCTTATATGTAGCTTCCAGTTTATCTGGATATAAGCTTAATCTCATTCAGATCTTGACTATTTTATAAGGCGCTTCAGTCTTTCGACTTCTGCTACTATCCGGCCGTCTTGCTGATTGGGAGGAATGTCGTATGCCGCCTGATAGTCTGCAATAGCTTTCTGCCATTCTTTCCTTGACTTATAGTAGACTGCCCGGTTTTCAAATAATTCCGAGCAGCGTATCCGTCGGCACCTGTTGCAGCGATAACATTTATCAATCTGTTCAAAAAAAGTCAGGGCTTTTTCTCTGTCACCCATAAATAAATAACATTTTCCGATCCGTACTAAATGTTTTGGCCGGTTCGGCAGATAATTCAAAAAAACATCCTCGGATCCGTAAGTAGCAATGTAGATTTTATAGGCTTGCGCGGCATATTTTTTGGACCACCGGAAATTATGCCGGTCATAATAAAACTCGGCAAGCGAAAGAGCAATTGCTGATCTTTCAGCGGGACTTGCCGACTGCATCAAGGCTTTCGAATAGTAATATCCGGCGCGGCGCATTTTTTTCATGTCTTTGTGAAAAAAATCGGCGGCATCGAGCAGATTCTGGAAATTCGCCTTATATTGGATCATCTTCCAATAGGTAAATGAGGCTTTGCTTCGTAATCCCAAATAAAAATAGGCATCTCCGATCTGTTTTCCATATTCCAGCTCCGGCACGCCGCGGCGTTTGGCAATATCGCGGTATAAATCAATAGCTTCCTGATACTGCTTCGAGTAATAGTAATATTGAGCAACTCTTTCTTCGAAAGGAAAGTAATCATGCATCTTCAGGTAATTACGTATATGTTTTATTGCTGTCTCATAATCGCCAAGGGTTTCATAGCATCTGGCAAGGTCATCATAAGGGGCATGATGATTGATGTTTTTTTCCGCCATTATCTTGATGGTCGTGGTAAGTGATTCAATCGCCTCCGTAAATCTGCCCATCAGCATATAACAATAGCCAATATTGTAGTAAGCTCGATGGTTATCCGGTTCATATTTTAGAGCTTGGCGGTAATCGGCCATCGCGTCTTCCAGTAACATACCGGCCTCATAAACATTGCCTCTTTCTATCAGATAATAGGCACAGTTGTCCGCTTCAAGCTGCTTTGAGGCATATTTGACTGCTTCTTGAAAGACAAACTTAACATAGTTTTCTTTAAATAACTTAAGATAGATATGGGAAAGCTTATTCGCTGTATCACGGTATTGCTTATTTCGCTTTAGAGCCTCTACATAAAAATTGATTGCTTGCTTATAATTCTCCATTCCTTCATAGCAGAGACCGACATGATAATGATAGGCGGCAAATTGCTTTTGGCTTGCCGGCATCTTCATATAGATATCAAGAGCCTCCTGATATTGTTGATCTGAACTTAAAATATTTGCCTCCACATAGTTATACTGATCACGCTGCGGATTCTCTAGCTGAGCTTTACGTATCCATGTGAGTGCCTGAGCATTATCTTCCACATTCCAGTATAACAGTCCCATTTCAAAGTGGATTTCCGAAGTATCCTTTAGATCGGTTTGTTCACCCTCTTTTTTTGCCATCCGCTCGTCCAGTAGTTGGCAAAGTTCCAGTATTTTCAAGGTTTCCTCGTTATTTTGTGACAAGTTTCGTCTGATTCGCACCTCATACAGGAGCATCTGATCACTAAAACTTACATTGTTCTCTCGTGCCAACTTTATGATGCCTGATGCCTCTTTATACTGATTATAATCGACAAACACGCTCATAGCCAGCACATATAGTTTGGGAAAGCCGGAATATATATCAATAGCCCGGTAAAAGTCGTCGACCACCAGTTGTCCGTTGCCCAGTTTGTAGGCGGCATCCATTCGGCTAAGATAAGCCGGGAAATAGCTGGCATCTTCTTTGAGAATCGCGTCCGCGACATCGATGGCTTTCTGGCAGTCTTCATTGGCGATATGGATACGGGAAAGGTTTAGCATAAAGGAAAGTCGGTCCGCCACTGGCATGCTATATTCCAAAGACTGGGTAACTTGTTCGATTCCTTGACTGTGCCGGCCCAATGCATGGTGGCACCAGCCAATCAGATAGTAAGCCAGCGGTTTTCTTTTTAGCCTCTTATTAGATTCTTCAGAACCATCATCTGGTGTCTCCATAATAAGCGTAAGCCAACGCTGCAAGTAAGGGAGAGCCTGCTCATATTCTTCGTTTGCAACTAAAATACGGCTGAACAGGTTATGATATTCATAGTCATCCACCTGTTCAGGCGTAAGATCTTTTAATAAATTAATGCCCTCGGAATAATTGCGGTTCTGGAAATAACACCAGCCCAGCTTGTAATGCAGGGCGCGATAGCTTCCCATATCGGGATCGGGGTCTTTTGACAACTGGCTCCGATATTGGTCGATCAGATAATTGTTCGTTTCATCCAGTAATGTTATGGCTTCGGGATGATGCGGATGTGTTTCCAGTATTTCCAGCGCATATTCTTTGGCCTCGTCGTATTTGCCTATTTTTAAGTAATATTTCACCAATCCGATTTTGGAAGTTTCGTTATCAGGAAGTATGTCCAGAAGCTGCTTCCACAAAGATAAAGCCCTTTCCGGCTGATCCAGAGCCCATCGGCAGTTAGCAGCATGGACGGTGACATAACTATCCACCGGATATTGATCCTGCAGATCTTCGCATAAAGCTTCCGCTTCCGTCAGTCTTTTTTCTATCAGTAATAGTCGCAGCCGCTCGACATCCTCATATGGATGATAGACGCCAAAAGCCGCTAGATCATCAAGTTCCTGCCAGATGTCTTGATGTTCCCCGCTATCAAGCTTTTGTTTAATAGCAAGGTATTTTTTTATGTAGCTGTCGGTCTGGCTTTCTTTATCGGGGCTGTCTAAGGAAATGAAGTTATAATAGGTGATAAAGCCGTCATTTTCGATGTTATATTTGGCATAATTTAAGAAGTTTTCATGGATATTCTTTTTTAGGTGTTCGATATCATCTACGATCCGGAACTCGTCGTCGATTGTCTTCCAGACATTTCGCGGCAGATAATAGTGATCCGTCAGGTAAGCAATGAAGCGTTCCCTTGCTTCCAGTGAAACGTCAAAGTCGCGGCAAACTGGGTCGGTAAACAGTTCTTGCCATAGATCTGCTTGGATGCGCCTGCGGATGTCACGGTATATATCATCTGCTTTATCAAGCCATAGGTCAATTTCGGTTTTTACTGCTGTCGCATCTGCTTCCGGCCGGCGAGCTAAAAATAGGGCTGTTTCATAGGCTGTCCGCAGGCGTTTGAAGCCTTCAGGGTTATCTTCTGGGTTTACATGTTTTAAGTGATCAAGGTAGGCTGAGCGGATGAGGTTTTCGTCTTTGGTTTCTTCTAGCTCTAAGATATAAAAGGCTTGTTGTTTTTCCATGGTTAGTCCTGTCTTTCACGTAAGTAGGGATATGAATTTGCCCTTGTTATTATTATACATAAGTTTAGGGTTATGGTAAAGCTTGAACTCTCGAAATAAGTTCCGCTAAATTTCTTGACTTTTTACTATATAAAAGTTAGAATTACTTTATTGTTATTTTACTGGTACTGAGATTATATTTTGATTTCTTAAAACCCCCCATCTTCACATAATTGTATAAAGCAGTATTTTAGTGGTAAGGAGTACATATAACGAAAAACATGAAACATGATATACTGAAAAAGTATTTTGGCTATGATTCCTTCCGTCCGGGTCAGGAGATTATGATTGACAGTATCTTGGCAGGTCAGGATGTGCTGGGAATCATGCCGACAGGGGCTGGTAAGTCACTGTGTTATCAGGTTCCGGCGTTGATATTTGCCGGTATTACCCTGGTAGTTTCCCCTTTAATCTCGCTTATGAAGGATCAGGTGCATGCCCTAAATCAGGCGGGAGTCCATGCCGCCTTTATTAACAGTTCATTGACAGAGGCTCAGATTGGCAAGGCACTTCAATATGCTGCAGAAGGGCGGTATAAGATTATTTATGTTGCTCCGGAGAGGTTGGAAACAGAAGGGTTCCTGCAGTTTGCCCGGGCGGTGGAGATTTCCATGCTGACAGTGGATGAAGCTCATTGTATCTCGCAGTGGGGTCAGGATTTCCGCCCCAGCTATCTTAAGATTGTCCGGTTTATTAATATGCTTCCGCGGCGTCCTGTTATTAGTGCTTTTACGGCTACGGCGACGGTTGCGGTGCGGGAAGATATACTGTGTGTGTTAGGGCTGCGGGAGCCGCAGGTGTCGGTGACTGGCTTTGACCGGGAAAATTTGTTTTTTGGGGTAGAGAAGCCGAGGAAAAAAGAGGAGTATTTATTGCAGTATCTGAGCAACCATGAAGGGGAAAGCGGAATCATCTATTGTGCCACCCGAAAAAACGTGGATGCTTTATATGATCTGCTGCGGGAGAACGGAGTGCCGGTGACTAGGTATCATGCCGGGCTTAGCGGGGAGGAGCGAAAAAAGAACCAGGATGATTTTATCTATGATGTAGCGCCGGTGGTGGTTGCTACCAATGCTTTTGGGATGGGGATTGACAAATCCAATGTGCGCTATGTGCTTCATTATAATATGCCGCAGAGCCTTGAGAATTATTATCAGGAGGCCGGCCGTGCCGGGCGGGACGGAGAAGCGGCTGAGTGTATATTACTGTATTCTCCGCAGGATGTGGTGATCTGCCGTTTTCTTTCGGAGAACAAAGAAAATATTCAGGAGTTGGAAAATGAAATAGAAGATATTCGCGATCGGGATGAAGAACGTCTGAAGGCAATGACATATTATTGTATCGGTACCGGATGCATGCGCACAGCCATACTCAGGTATTTCGGGGAAAAGGGAAGCGGACCCTGTGGAAAGTGTTCCAATTGTCTGAGCGAATTTGAAGATACGGACGTGACAGAGAATGCTTGTAAAATCATCCAGTGTGTCATGGATTGCCGCCAGCGTTATGGGGTAAACGTGATTGTCGGGACGGTATGCGGGAATAATTCCGCAAAATTACGCGAATATGGTGTTTCGAAACTGGCTTCTTATGGTGCTTTGCAGGAAATGTCCGAAGTCAAGGTGAAACAGATCGTCAATCACCTGCTGGTGGAAAATATTTTGTATCTGACGAATGATAAGTATACTTTAGTGAAGTTGGGTGAGTCAGCAAGGGAAGTGTTGCGGGGATCACGTGAAGTAGTTATGAAGTTTCCGAAGCAAAGTATGGAGCAGGAAGTCCGGCAGAAGAGCGGATCCAGAAAATACCGTAAATCCGATATCCTTACATCAGCGGGACTGGAACTGTTTGACCGGCTCCGTGAGCTGAGAAGCGTCGTGGCGCGAGAAGAAGCTATGCCGCCGTACATTATTTTTTCTGATAAGACCCTGGTGGATATGTGCGTTAAGCTTCCCGGCAGCCGCCAGGAAATGATGGCGGTATCGGGAGTGGGTGAATATAAATATGAGAAATATGGACAAAGGTTTTTGGACCGTATCGAAGAATGTACTGCTAACAGGAGCGATAAATATTATTTTGGTGAGCGCGATGAGGCCATTATGGCTGCAGCCGGCCCATCTTCTGATGCAAGCAGCAAGCAGAGAGTAAAATCTATTACAAATAAGGAGCTATTATTATGACGTACACCTACAAAACAAAAGGAACATGTTCCGCTGTCATTCAGATGGATATAGAAGGCGACACGGTACATAATATCCAGTTTCTGGGGGGCTGTGAAGGTAATTTAAAGACAATCTCTATTCTGTTAGAAGGCGCTACAGTAGAGGAAATCGAGGAAAAATGTAAAGGAATCACATGCGGAGGCCGCTCGACATCCTGTGCCGATCAACTGGCTCATGCCGTCAGGGAAGCCTATAATGCTTCGTTAGGCTAATCAAAATGCCACACAAGCTATCTGCGCAGATGCTCACAAAGGTCATCTGCGCAGATGTATAAGCGGCCTAATCAATGTTAATCTTCGTTGATTCGGAAACCGGTGCTTTCTTGGGAACGATGACGGTCAGAATGCCGTTATCCAGTTTTGCGGTAATATTGCTCAATTCACCGTCACCTAAGTGGATGCTCCGGCTCATGGAGCTCAGTCTTCTTTCGCGGTGGACATAGTTCTCTTTTTCTTCTTCAGTGCTTTCTTCTCGTTTAACGGAGATAGTAAGCCTTTCTTTCGTCAGATCCAGATCTATGTCCTCTTTGCTGACCCCTGGCAGTTCCGCTTCAATAATATAATTGCTACCTTTTTCTTTGACATCCAGCTTGAAGGTATCGCTCGAAAGGCTCCTTCCCGGGAACCAACTGTCAGTAAAAAAATCATCCAGCATATTGTAAAAAGATCCGTTGCCCAAATTATCCAATTCATTTCTCCTTCTGTTAAATGGTATTAATCCTGTCATAATGTGACCTCCTTCATATAATATTTTATTTTTTAGTGTCTTTCTGCCTTGTTAGCACTCTTGCTTGGTGAGTGCTAATGGCTATATTTATTTTATATCATAGCATGGGGAATTTGTCACTACCTTATACAGTTACTTAATAATTTTTTTGTATTTGTTTAGAAATATAAATTTATGTTCAGATTTTAGTTATCTTTTGCAGGTGTTTCATATAATGTCAAAAAGGAGATTTATAAATTGAACGAACATTACGAATTTGTTAATATTCCGCTGCCCTATGCTTACAACGCACTGGAGCCTTACATTGACGAAAAGACAATGCATCTGCATCATGACAGGCATTTACAGACATACATTAATAACCTAAACAATACACTGAAGGATTTCCCGGAATTACAGTATTTGTCGCTGGAGGAACTGCTGACTAGGTCGATATATTATCCGCCACAGATTAAAACGCCCATTGTCAACAATGCCGGAGGAGTCTATAACCATATGTTTTATTTTTCTATCATGGGTAATTCACATATGACGGATCGGGAGCAGAACCGGCCTGCCGGGCTGCTGGCCGGATATATCAATGATGTCTTCGGCAATTTTGACCAGTTTAAGGATAAGTTTACCAAGGCGGCGCTTTCTGTTTTTGGTTCCGGCTACGCATGGCTGATTGCAGAATACGGCGGAGCGCTTTCGATTGTTACCACGCCCAACCAAAACGTTCCGCGGCTGCAGAAATTCCGCCCCCTGATGAATATTGATGTATGGGAACATGCCTATTATCTGAAGCATTATAACATGCGAGCCGATTATATTGATGACTGGTTCCATGTCGTGAACTGGGACCAGGTTAACCGGAACTTGATAAACTGTCTGGAATAAGCGACATTTTAAATAAAAGAAAGGAAATCAGGGAAAAAGGCAGAATAGTAGGAGTAGAATAGAAAAATCAAGAGAGGTATTGCCATGCCGTACTTTATTTCTTTCTTAGAAGGCATTACTACTTTTATTTCCCCCTGCCTCCTTCCCATGCTTCCGGTTTACCTTTCTTATTTTATGGGGGACAGTTCAGGAGAAAACAGTAAAAAAACCATGGTCAACGCGCTGGGCTTTGTGGCCGGCTTTTCGGTGGTATTCGTTCTGCTGGGCGGTTTTGCCGGCTGGCTGGGCAGTTATCTGATCCGTTATCAGACGGCAGTGAACCTAGTGACTGGTGCTGTCGTTGTTTTGCTCGGCCTGAATTTCATGGGAGTTATTCGGATTTCCTGGATTAACAGGACCGTCCGTCCGGCGGTTGCCGTTAATGATTTAGGATTCTGGCGGGCGGTTATCTTTGGCATCGTATTTTCGATCGGCTGGACTCCTTGTGTAGGGACATTCCTTGGCTCGGCACTGATGCTGGCTTCCCGCCAGGCTTCCACCGGGCAGGGAATCTTCATGCTGATTTGTTATTCGGCCGGACTAGGGCTGCCTTTTTTGTTAAGTGCAGTTTTTATCGGTAAGCTTAAGGGAACTTTTGAGTGGGTTAAGAAGCGTTATACGATCATAATCCGGGTATCGGGAGCGTTTCTGATTGTGACCGGCATCGTTATGATGACGGGGATGATGGGAAGTTTATTGGCTTTTTTGTCTTGACAAAACCAAGGTTTTATATTTCAATTAGATATAGTTGCCCCTAGATATAGTTGTCCCAAAGAGCAATTGCCAGATGAACGGTTAGATAATAAGTAAAGCAGGTTAGAAAATGGAGAATGGAAATCAAGAGCACCAAGATAGCAATCAAGAAGAAAATAACAGGGAAAACAAAAATAGTAGAAATAGTAGACAGCTGATCATGATAGCGATAGTTTTGATTGTTTTATTGGGAGGCGGAACGAGACTATATAATTGGATGCAGGATAAGGAAATTGTGGCGGCTGATGAAATAACCGGGCAGCTACAGCCGAGATCTGGGCAGATGACCGAAACGCAAACAGCGGGAGATGACGCTACGGCGGAGGAAGAGCTGATACTGGCGCCGGACTTCTCGGTTGAGGATGTAGAAGGCAATATTGTCAGCCTTTCCGGTTTGCAAGGCAAGCCGGTGGTATTAAACTTCTGGGCCAGCTGGTGTCCGCCCTGCAAACAGGAGATGCCGGAATTTAACAAGGTATATGAGGAAATGGGGGCAGAAGTCCACTTTATGATGATTGATGCTGTAGACGGTCACAGAGAAACCCTTGACACTGGGTCGGAGTATGTGGCGGAACAGGGATTTACCTTTCCCGTCTATTATGATATAGGACAGTCGGTAATCATCCAGTATGGTGTGCGGGTTTTTCCGAGCACGGTATTCATTGATGCCGAAGGCTGTGTCGTGGCGGTTTATGAAGGGGTTATGGATGAGGATATGTTGCGGCAGGGTATTGCTTTGAGTTCAGAAAAGGTATAGAAAAAGGGGCAGACATGAACGAAAAGATATTTGAACTGATCGTAGCCGGAGAGCAGAAGAAGGAAATAGCAAGGATACTCTCTTTCAATGATAAAACAAAGCGGTACGGCTTGACGCTAACCGATAAAGATGCCGGGCTGCTGTTGGCCGGCCGGCGCAATACGCTGAAGGAGCAGCGCCGGGTCGAGTTTGGGGAAAGTATCTTACCCAAGATAATTGAAGCGTTCTGTGATTCCCAGTATATCAATCAAGATGATTATGTTGAAATGCTGATGGCCTTGCAGGATATTTTTCATCTGTATAAGAATGAATCCCAGGATCAGCTGACAGATGACGAGCTGCTGACTTTCATGCGGGAACAGTTCGAAGGACTCTGTTTCGGATCGTTGGAATATCTGAGCGAGACCTGCCTTGAGCGGTTCGCGCGGGCAATTCGGGGAGGCTATTGCGGCTATCAGAACAGTGGCGGCTGGGGTGAATATGGAAATGACCGGCTGTCCGAAGAAGAACGCTGGGATAAGGAGCTTTTTATGGCAGTATGGGATGAATTGATCAGCTAATCGAAATAAGGCGAAAGGAATGAGTTGATGAAATATACCATGAAAATGCCATATGATATGGAAGAACTGGTGCCTGTCGTAAGAACATTGACGGAAAAATATACCGGCAAGCAGAGTACATCAGTGACTTATGAGATGGCGGAACGACTGATGGGTGCTGTTCTTTTTTGTATAAATGAATATTGGCAGGAAGCCGCCACAAAAGCTGTAGATACTAACGAATTACTTAAAAAGGATGAAAAGCTACCTCCCAAAGAAGCGTATGAGAAAGGATATCAGGCTGTCGTACGAAAAGTGCTACGGGCAAAAGCTGTATATGAAGAGCTCATAACGGATTTTAGATGGTATGGGAATCTGGCCTTATATGATACAGTGCTGAAAGGGATGCCAGCATTTTTTACACAATATGACGCTAGGTTTTTTCCGCAGGATCATATTCTGACTTTGGATTATCCGATATTACGGAAGCTTGAAAAGCTGTGCGGGGTAGACCGGATCTATGAGTATCTGCAGTGCATCCGTCTGGAGCAGCGGATTCTATCCGGTTTTTCTGGGGACAAGGCCGAAAAGATACTTAAGCGTCATCATGCCGGCTATAAAGAATTATTCCTCAATCTGCCGTCGGTGCTGATTAATACCGTAATTGAAGAAATGACAGATTCGGAAGCGGCAGATTCAGAAGCGACAGACAGTAAAAAACAGTTTGCGCTGGAACTGCTGATCAAGGAACATTATGACGGCAGTCAGGAGATTTTAGAATACCTCAGGTAAATTATCAGGATATTATTAAAAAATATTAATAGCTTGATTGAAAAGGTAAATTCC
>DBDG01000002.1 GCA_002293475.1 Lachnospiraceae bacterium UBA938 | reverse complement strand
ATACACTACGGCGATGTTGTTGTAGCTGGTGGCGGTAGACGGATGTTCCGGTCCAAATACTTTTTCGTTAATAATCAAAGCTTTTTTAAGTAAATCCATTGCCTTTTGGTAATTGCCCTGCCTATCATAAATACTGGCGATGTGGTTACGGAGGATAGCCATTTGCTCATCTTCTTGTTGATTATATACGTTCAATACTGATTGCGCATGGGGAATAAATGGCAACTTATCAGTAAAAATCATCATATTATTAAGGTATAATGACTCATTTAAGTGTTCAACCAATTGCTTTCCTGAATCAAAATCAACTGGATGCTGATGCTGAATAACCGCTGCAATTACCGGATGTATACTTATTTTTAGTTCTTCGTTTTTCTGTTTTTGTTCTTCCTTTCTTAACCAACCCCGATTATTTAATTCATTTACTGTATTCATATTTTTTATATCCATCCATTCTTTTGCCGTGTCAATCAATATTGAATCAGGTGCTAACAGAGAAAATAGTTTAAGAATTCGTAAACTTTCACCCTGAATATCAGCCATATCAAATATAATTGACATATGCTCAATAAATTTTTGTTCCTTTTCAGACATTTTATTCATATGTATGTATTTCACTGGCGTTGCCATCTCGGGAAGTTGAAACCCTTTTTCTATCAAGTTCGCCAATAACGAATCTGCGGATTTCCAATTACTTGCTTGTGTTTTAGCCAACAACTCAACCGCCAAGGTATGACGGTTAGCCAGACGAATAATCTCATCCAGCGTTTCATCGGGGGTAGTGGTATCCTTACTGTGATAACGGTATATTTTCCGGCATTCTTCATAAGTTAGTTCGGTTATCTCTATAGGTTTTAAGCGCTCCATGTTATGCTGACGTGAAGTCAAAACAATGCGGCAACTCATCTTACTTAAACGTTTTATTTCTTCATCAGTTATTTTGTTGGCGTTGTCAATGAAAAGAAGTAATTTGCGACCGGCTTCATTAAGATATTGTTCGGCACGGTTCATATATTCCTCGTTGTCAATGCCTTCATGTGATACTTCATTTAATTTACCGGCAAAAGTGGATAATAAATCATCCCGAAAAGTAAGCCAACCAACATATTTTATATCTAGCAGTTCTTCGTCAGCACATTTCCAAAATAATTTACGGCATATTTCTGTTTTGCCGATACCGCCGATACCATTTATTAAATATTGCATTTATATCCCGGGATTGTTCAGCTAACCTTCTTTCGATTTTATCAAGAATAAAACTAATGGCAAGCTTTGTATTGTCATCAAGGTTATTTTTATAATAATTTCTGATTATGTTAAGAGTATCGTCAATGTACTTTTCAATGATTTTACCATTTATACTATTGAAAGCACTGGCGTATTCTTTGCCCTTTGATTTAATTGATTTCAATAGTACTTCTTTATCACAGTCAAAATCAATTATATAATTTATCATTTCAGGAAATAATTCTTTGATCAATTTATGTGAAAATCTTTCAAAATTAAATTCAGCATCTTTATCACTTTCGTAAAAGGTAGAATCAAAATTTATCTTTATATATTCTGTAAGTTCATTTTTCAACTGGGATAACTGTTTGTTATGTGTTGTAATTTCTTTTATGGTTGTTACACCAATATCTACCATCGAAGCAATAATATCATCTAATATAAACATAAATCAGCCCTTTCGTTTCCTGCGTTAAATTACTACGCATCATTTGTATTGTATTTAGGGTATAACTAAACATTATTTATTTTACCATACAAAACAGATGAATGCACTAATTAATATAAACTTCGGGCCATTTGACCCGAAGTTATATAATACTTTCCGGGTCATCCAAGTCATCATAATTAAGGATATAAATATCTGTATTAAATATGACAGGATTATCAGTTGAAATGGCCTCATAGATGGTATCACTCTCATTTAGATTAAGTTTTATATGTCGGTTGATTAACTTATCAATATTAAAGATAATGTGCTTGTTAGCTTCGGCAGTATGTTTATAATTAGGATGCTTTATCAGGTCATATTTGAATGAGAGAAAAGGGCGCAAGCCACGAAGCTGTAAAATACAATAGTTTCCTGGCATGGTTGTAAGTTCGTCCATCGTCATTAATTCCTTCCCAAGCCGCTGTAAATTCTGATTGTAGCTTTCAGATTGACACCTCGTTCGACCATCGGTGTGCATGGAAATAGTTTCTTTTCCAAGTGTTTCCGCAAGTTCTTTAATTGTGCTGTGTTCTCGGCCGCCTAAGAAGATAACCGAATCCATGTTGCCAAGAATTGTCTCGCAGTGATCTTTATAAAGTGCTTTAAGTTGTGATTGTGCTTGTAGAAATAAACATAGGGAAATCTCTCGAGAACGAATAACCGCCACTAATTTTTCAAGCTGCGGAACTTGTCCCGTGTTAGCCGCTTCATCCCAAAGAACACGCACATGATGGGGTAGTCTGCCGCCATATTTATTATCAGCCCGCTCACATAAAAGATTAAACATCTGTGAAAAGGCAAGAGCCACAATAAAGTTATAAGTAGGTGTTGTATCACTTATAATAAAGAAGGTAGCAGTTTTTCGGTCACCCATACGGTCAAGTTCCATTTCATCGTAGCTGATAATTTCCCGAAGTTTACCAATATCAAACGGGGCCAGTCTGGCCCCGCAGGATATAAGGATAGATTTTGTCGTTTTGCCAGAGACGACTTGTCAAGGATGTTTTAATCACTCTGATATTTCAGTGATATCACCTAATGAATATTCTGATACTTAGATTTCTCAAAATGCAATTATGATAATCCAAAAATAATATTGCTACTCTCATGAGGGCATGATATACTTCTTGCATGGGACAATCGTGTTGCAGGGTGCGTTGACCTCATTCCAAAAGAATGGGGGTGATGCCTATGAGAAATCGTTATGATTTCAGGGACTTACTGACTTTTGGTATGTTCCTTCTGGCACTCCTGACGTTTATATTTGCGTTCAGTAAGTAGCTACATAGCAAAACCACCCTAATACTTTGAGCGGTAACGGGTGGCATTGCTACTTTGTTCTGGGTCAACCCCTTGGGCGGTTGTTCCTTTTATTAATTATAGAATACCACTGGCACAATTTTATGTCAATATAGACATGCCTTTATGAAAATTTTCATATTTTATACACTGTTTTCATACTAACATTCCCCAATTCACCCAACCAGAAGGTACTTTGAGTTTTTCTATAAAGGCAATTGTTCCTGATAATACATATAGGTAGCTGCCAGCCCTTGGTCAATATTGATCTGGGCTTGGAACCCCAGTTCTGCCTTGGCCTTTTCACCGGAGGGCATACGACATTCCACCTCAAAATCCGCCCGCCTTTGCAGCTCTTCAAAATCCGCCGGCCGATATTGCCCGCTACCATGCAAGGCTACTATTTTTTCGGCAAGCTGTTTTACGCTGACCGGATATTCCGAACAGATATTGTAGATACGATAATCGGCTTCCGGACGGAATAACGCCGCAACGGTTCCGCTGGCGGCATCATCGGCATAGGTATAGTTGCGGATCTGGCTGCCGCCGTTACATAACAGTAGCGGCTGGCTCCGCAGCACTCGGCTGATAAAGGCCGGTATCACAAAATCAAGTTTCTGATGCCCGCCATACACGTTGCAGTAACGTAATACCGTTACCTGAACTTGATTACGTAGGGCATATTCGTGCATCAGCTGTTCCGCCATGGCCTTATACTTGCCATATACCGACAGCGGGGCGAGCCGGTCTGCTTCGGTCAGTCTTCTGCCATGACTGCCTTCACCGTAAACCTCGGAAGAAGAAGCAAATAAGATACGGGAAACAGCATTGGACGCACAGGCCTGCAAGATATTTTTAACACCGTCGTAATTATTACGGATCATCTCCGCTTCATGGCGGATACAGTTCGTGACCCCAAGCATGGCCGCCAGGTGACAGACCACCGTGTGGCCGCGCATAGCTTGGTTCAGCGTTTCGCCGTCACAGATATCAGCGGTTATATGTCGGGCACCCGGGCAGAAATGCCGGGGATCTTTATCATAATTGGTAACCTGATGGCCAAGCGCCAGCAAAGCATTGATTAAATGCCCGCCAATAAAACCGCTGCCCCCAGTAACAAATATATTTTCCATGCACCGTTCCCTCAGTTAAATTATTTATATTAAATTTTGATTTGTTTTTTTGACATTATTTGCATTATACCACCTTGTCGGTTCG
Source organism: Lachnospiraceae bacterium UBA938 (assembly GCA_002293475.1). Classification (GTDB taxonomy): domain Bacteria; phylum Bacillota; class Clostridia; order Lachnospirales; family Lachnospiraceae; genus UBA935. Next base: position 23,583 of record DBDG01000002.1, on the reverse strand, counting down.
CGGACAATATGGTAGGATTTATTAATGCAGAAGAATCTATTTAAGCGGGGCATATTCATGAAGATTATACTTACCGGCGGCGGTACCGCCGGCCACGTGATGATTAATATAATGCTGATTCCTATGTTGTGTGAGCGCGGCCATGAGGTCATTTACATAGGCTCCAAGCATGGGTTGGAAAAAGATATGGTTCCGGCGCAGGGCATGGCCAGATATTACAGCGTAACGACCGGCAAGCTAAGACGGTATTTTTCATGGCAGAATTTCGCGGATTTTTTCCGGCTGTGGAAGGGGATTATAGAGGCTTACCGGCTATTGAGAAAAGAGCGGCCGCAAGTGATTTTTTCCGCTGGAAGTTTTGTATCAGTACCGGTCATGCTGGCCGGTCGGCTTTGTGGGATTCCCGCTATTATCCGGGAGACCGATTGCTCCATGGGACTGGCCAATCGTCTCTGTGCCAGATTTGCCCGCCGGATTTATGCTACGTTTCCTGATACGTTATCCGAGTACGGCGCACAGTTTTGCGGCCTTCTGATCCGTCCTGCTTTACTGGAACCGGCCGCGGGCAGGCCGCCTTTATTCGATAAGCAAAACCAAAAGCCGACTGTCCTCGTCTTGGGCGGAAGCCTAGGGGCAGAGCGGATCAATCAGGTTGTCTGGCAGGGTCTGGGACAGCTGACTGACTCATTTAATCTTATTCATGCCTGCGGCCGGGGCAAATACAACCATAAGCTATCATCTACCGGGAATTACCGGCAATACGAATATATTGACGATATGGCCTATTTTTACAGTATCGCTGATGTGGTCATTACCCGATGTGGCTCGAATGCCATGGTTGAAGGCCTAGCTCTGGATAAGCGCCTGCTGTGTATTCCACTGTCCCGCAACAGCCGCGGAGAGCAGGTGGAAAATGCCCGTTTTGTTGCTGAACATGGCTGTGCGGTGTTGGTGGATGAAAAGCACTTAAACGTTGCTTTACTGCTGGAAAAACTGAATGAAGTGCTGCAGAAGCCGATGAATCATACTTATGCTTTGAGCCGGGAGCAGTTACGGCGTAATTGTAGCCGGTTGGTCTGTGACATCGAGGAGTTGGGCCGGGGTAGAGTTGGTTGACATGTCATCGTCATCTTGCCCAGGCATCATCGGCACCGGTTCCGGCTCCCGAAAATAAGTGAGACTAAATTTCCCGCCCAAAGTAGTGGTTGCTTCCGTGTCGTCAGCAAGCGCCATCCATGGCGCGTGCTGACTTGGCCGGCCCTCCTTGGCCGTCCACCACTGGTTTTATGTTTGGCGGGAAACTAAGTCTCACTAATTTTCTCCCGCAAGGAACCGGTGCCGATGATGCCTGGGCAAGATGACGATTCGGTACTTCAACTGGTTGTTTTCTGTTTCAAACGCTTCTAACGCTTCCGCCTGCGAGGAGCTAGGCAGAAAGTGTTTGCATTTTTCTGGACGAAGATTGGAGCACTGTTTGAGCGCAGCGAGTTTGCTCCGTTCTTCGGCTGGAAAAATGCAAATCAGCTTTCTGACTGGCGGAGTAGTGGGGAACGAATGGGAACGAATGGGTAAGGCATTTCATTATGTACAACTGGGTGGTTCAGTGGTATACTCATTAAAAAGCTTGAATACACGTAGAAAGGACAGATATGGCGGCAATATTTGAAAGCTTTTATCCTGATCATTATATATCTTCTACCTACCGGATTCCGTTTGAGCGGTTGTATGAGGAAGGATATCGGGGGGTTATTTTTGACATTGATAATACTCTGGTAGAACATGGGGCGCCGGCCGATGTAAGGAGCGTGGAGCTGTTCCTGAGGCTGCGGGATATCGGATATGGGACAGTGGTTCTGTCCAACAATAAGGAACCGCGGGTAAAGTTGTTCAGTGACGCAGTCGGCAGCGGTTATATTTTTAAGGCGCAGAAACCGGCGGCTAAGAATTACCGGAAGGCTATGTCGATGATGGACACTGACCGGAGTGATACCATATTTGTGGGAGATCAGATTTTTACGGATGTATGGGGGGCGCGGCGAGCCGGACTTTTAACCTATTTGGTTCGCCCGATTGATAAGAAAGAGGAGATTCAGATTGTTCTGAAACGGTATTTGGAAAAAGTCGTGCTGCATTTTTATAAGCGCAAATGTAAAAGAGAAAATAAGGTTTATATCCAGGAGAAGTAATGACAGAGATTAACGGAAAAACGAAAGTATATGGTTTAGTCGGCCATCCCGTGGAACACACGTTGTCCCCTCTGATCCATAATAGCCTGGCGGAAGCTTCGGGGCATAATCTGGCCTATCTTCCTTTTCCGGTTGCGCCGGACGGGCTGGGAGCGGCAGTGCGTGGGGCCTTTGAACTGAATATTAGCGGGATGAATGTGACGGTTCCCTATAAAAATGCCGTGATGCCGTTTTTAGAACGGGTCGATGATGCGGCGGCGCGGCTGGGTGCTGTTAATGCCCTGATCCGAGGAACAAGCGGCTATGTCGGATATAATACCGACATTGAGGGATTATACCGGGCCTTACAAAGCGAGGACATCCGGATCGAGGACGAAGACATCCTGCTATTTGGTGCCGGCGGTGCCGCCCGGGCTGCCGCCTTCTTATGCGCTGATAAAGGGGCGGCTTCGCTTACTGTCCTGAACCGCTCGGCAGAAAAGGCCGAACGCTTGGTTGTCGAGGTCAACCGTACACGAAGCCGGAACTGGGCTAAGGCCATGCCGTTAGAAGCTCATCCACAGCTGCCGCAGAAATCATTCCTAGCGCTTCAGGCCACCAGTGTCGGTCTTTATCCCGATATCGAAAGTGCGGTCATTGAAGATCCGGCTTTCTATACCAAGATCCATACCGGATATGATATGATCTATCGTCCGTCCGCCACCAAGTTCATGAGACTGGTCAGGGAGGCAGGGGGTCTTGCATATAACGGTCTGAAGATGCTTTTATATCAAGCCGTCATTGCTTATGAACTGTGGAATGGCATCTCAGTGCCGGAAGCTGATGTCAGCCGGGTCTACGAAAGCATGAAAAACAATCCGCCAATATAAAAGAGGCATGCAGACATGATGAATGATAACATAATCCTGATCGGATTCATGGGTAGCGGCAAGACCTTCATAGGGAAGAACCTTGCCGCTCAGTGGGAGGTTGAACTGCTTGATACCGACAGCTATATCGAGCAGCAAAAAGGCTGTACCATAGCGGAAATCTTTGCGGCGGAAGGCGAGACCTCCTTCCGACAGTTAGAAACGGCATGCCTGGAGGCCTTGTTAGCCGATCAACAGAAAAAAGTGATTGCTACCGGCGGCGGCCTCCCCATGACGGCCGCGAACCGCCCCCGGCTGCGGCAGCTCGGAACCATAGTATATCTGCAGACATCATCCGCCGAGGTGATGCGGCGGCTCCGGGGAGACAATACTAGGCCGCTGCTCAAAGGCGGCGATACTCTAAATAAAATAGAGCAGCTGATGAAACAGCGCATCCCCGTCTATGAACAGATCGCAGATATCATCATCAACACCGAAGGAAAAGGCCAGGCGGCAATAACCGAGGCGATTATAACCGCCGTCACCGAGAAGCACCGTAAAACATAATAAAGCATGGTAGAATATCGCAAAACAGCGTGGTATCAAACAAGCAGTAAAGGAGACGGATAAATGAAAATTCTGGTCATCAACGGACCCAATCTCAATTTCCTGGGCATCCGTGAAAAAAACATCTACGGAACGGCAGACTATCAGCATCTACTAGGAATGATCGGTGAAAAAGGCCGTACATCGGATTCAGAGATAGAGGTGTTCCAGAGCAACCATGAAGGCGCGATCATTGACCGCATCCAGGATGCCTATTTTGACGGTACCGAAGGGATTGCCATCAACCCCGGAGCTTACAGCCATTATAGCTATGCCATTCGTGATGCGTTAGCGGCGCTTACTATCCCTAAAGTGGAAGTCCACATATCCGATATTAAGGAGCGTGAAGAGTTCCGGCGGATATCAGTTACACAACCGGCCTGCGATAAGATGATCTGCGGCCAGGGACTGGAAGGTTATCTCATGGCCATTGATTATCTGATAGATCTGGGGAAACACTGATACATCAGTGTTTCCTGACCAGCTTCTATTCTAATATCCGGTTAATCTAATATCCGGTTAATCTAATATCCGGTTAATAAACAGCTCTAAAATCTATTTTCTTGTTACAATACATTCTTTTATTTCCAGTGTTTTTATTGATATAGTATTTTCTATGTAAGCTCCGCTTCCATAGTATTGATAGCCGGCCCGTGCTTTCATGAAACCTGCCATGTTTAAAAGTATTGCATAAATAAGTAATAAATATGAGTAAAATATAAATTTAAATAGTTAAAATATATACAGAACCACTATTCAATGATATACTCATAGAAAGCTGTGATAATAGAGAAGGGGCAATGTGGCAACAATATTTGTAAGAGAAAATAAGCATTGCTGCTATATAACAACGGAGGATTAAATGATGGCTGATGGCCATAATATCTTGCAAAGTCTGAAGGATGCCAAGCTGGTACTGTTTGGTGCCGGCAGGAACGGGCGAACACTGTTGCGGATGCTTCTTGCTATTGATATCGAGCCAATATGTTTTATTGATAACAGTTCTGATATCGGAGATATCGAATGTACCGGAAGCAGTGGAAAAAAACGGATTTCTGTCAATCCGCCGGAATGGCTGGCGGAGAATAAGGAGGATCTGAAAATCATCATTACGCCGGGTGCTCCTTGGAATAAGGAAATAGAAAACCAGCTAAAGGGTATGGGGTTACGTGATATCGGCCTAAGTGTGGCGGCGTTGTTTGAAGACATACATGAAATAACGAATAGTAAGTTCCGCTCCCGGTATGATGATTTTAAGAATAATTATATACCGCGGGAATTACCTGAGCTGCAATTGTTCAGACCATATTATCCTTTTGGGGAAACGGCGATTGTCATCGGGCGGGATATAAGTAAGTTTACTGATTTTGCTAAAAGGGAAGGCTTTGTATTGACCAGCTGTCCGCAGTTCCGGACAGAAGGAGCATGTGTCATTTCAACTTACCCGCTTAGGCTGGACAGGAACGGAACGGCATATACCTTTTCGGGAAATGCCCTTTATGACGGCCGGTTTATTGTCGGTATCAATGACATGGAGCAATATGTGGACATCAAAGACGTCAGAGAATCCTTGGGCGAGTTTGAATTACTGATTATTGACCAAGAGCACATAGAACTAGGCAATGATTTTTTTGGTATGGGAAAATGGTTCTACTATTATAAAAATAATATTTTCGTGGCAGGAACTTCATATCATCTGTGCTTATTATTGTTAAAAAGCATCGGTGTAGAATTAAGTATAAATATAAAATATGCGACCGCAAATCTAGGATGCCATAATTGGATCACAGAGCAGCTTTTTTCAGAAGTATGCGAGGTAAATGACATTCTCTTTCTGCCGCCGGATAAAAAGCTGTGCATCCAAATAGACGGAAGCATTAAACTCATAAATACCAGATTTTATCAGGAAGCTAATTTTTCGGAAGAATATGATGATGCCAGATATGAGGCGTTGCTGTACCGGAGCAGGGAGGAACTTATTCAGAATATGACGGCGATTTTTTCTCATCCTCGCTTTAAGCATGTTGTGATTAGCTTAACAGACGGGCTTGATACAAGAACGGTTTTAGCCGCTGCTTTGAACTTGCCGCGCAGCCTGCAAGAGAAGATCAGGATTTTTTCATTGGATACGGAATTCAGCAAGGATGATTTGCGAACTGCTTGTGGGATAGCCAATATGCTGGCGTTGAAATGGGATGACGTTGTGTCTGAAGAACATATTATTCAACAAAATAGCGGAATAAATCAAAGTGTTATTTCTTATAATCTGGGAACTTATCATGTGGGATGTTATCTGCCTAGAGTCAGCAGACTGGTTCAGACGGATGCCATCTGGTTGCACGGAGGAAACGGCGAGACGTGTACGGCTCTTGCCGGGCAACTGGATGTTTTAATGTATGATCAGCAGACTATGTCACAGGAGTATTTAAGCCAGTTATCTAGCGGCCGAGAATTTTATGACAATCTGGCGGCCAAGGAATGTTTTGCCGCACTGATTCAAGTTGAATGGGAAAAATGTAAGGGGAACAATAGTGCGGTCTGCGCGGATATCTTCTATCAACAGTTTCGCAATCGCCTGCATTTTAAGAATAAGTATGCTGAATCGCCGGCTTTCCATCCGCTTCAGTCTTTATCAGCCTATCGGGCGAAAAAAATGAGTTTCCAAAAAGGAGTTTCCTTTGCGTTTCAGCACGATTTAATTAAGATATTACATCCTCTTTTGGGGAATTTCCCTTATTTAGAACCCAAGCAGACTAACCGCATAAGGTTTATTCATGATCATAAGCTATCGTTTTATCCGGTTGGTCAGTTTGAAATACGGGCTGATTACAGCCGTAAAAATTATGATGAGGCGAAAGCTATTGAAAGAGTTCAAAAGTTCCCGGATGAAACAATTTATAGTGAATCTCTGGCTTCCGTCCAAAAGAAACAGGATCTATATGACTGGCTGTATTTTTCGGAGGAAGCCTTGCTCTCTTGCTTGAAAACGATAATAGGTAAATTTCCGGAGTTGGCAGCAATCGGCTTGGAGTTTTTTACGTTTATCCATCAGTATGGATATGATCATGATGATCGTAACGACAGTGTATTTAGAAACAAACTACTGTCGCTTTATTATCAGATACAGATCATTTCCGGCAGCCCATAATTTTTTACTGGCCAGAAAACAAAAAAAGGTTGAAATAGTTAGTAATCTATTATAAACTAATAAAGAATTAAATGGTGAACACAATAGGAGGAAGCAAAACATGATTTCCGCGGGTGATTTCAGAAATGGTCTTACGATAGAATATGAGAACAGCGTCTATCAGATCATCGAGTTCCAGCATGTAAAACCGGGCAAGGGAGCTGCTTTTGTCAGAACCAAGTTAAGAAATATCATCAGCGGCGGCGTGGTCGAGAAAACATTCCGGCCAACGGAACGCTATCCACAGGCACGTATAGATAGAAAAGATATGCAATACTTATATAATGACGGCGAGTTGTTTTATTTTATGGACTTGGAATCATATGACCAGATCGGTCTTAATCAGGATTCCGTAGGTGAAACCCTCAAATTCGTAAAAGAAAATGACATGGTCAAGGTATGCAGCCATAACGGCAACGTGTATGCCATCGAACCGCCTTTATTTGTAGAGCTTCAGATCACGGACACAGAACCCGGGCTAAAAGGAGATACCGCCACCGGCGCTACCAAGCCGGCGGTAGTGGAAACGGGTGCTACCGTCTATGTTCCGCTATTTGTGGAACAGGGTGACGTGATCAAGATTGATACCCGGTCAGGAGATTATCTCTCTAGGGTATAAGCATTTCTGTCAGCAATTCTATCTTTCGCTTATAGGACAATGGAAGGAAACTTCTGTTGTCTTTTTTGCGCAATCACACACTTATTAATTCACACACTTATTAATTAAAGAAAGGAATCAAATGGATTATAACGATTTTTTAGACCAGATCAAAAAAGAAGTGCAGGACTTCATGGGCAAAGATTATAAGGTCACAGCCACCCATGTAAAGAAAAATAACGGCGTCCGCTTGGACGGCATCACCATTGCTGGGAAAGGACAGTCGGTCTTTCCGGCTTTTTACCTTAATAGCTATTACTTGGATCATCAGAAAGGGAAAAGTACCACGGCCATCGCCGAAGACATCATCGCCGCCTATCGTGCCGGCGGTCCGCAGCCGGAACTTGACCTTGATTTTTTCCGGTCTTATCAGCAGATGAAAGACCGGGTACTGTTTAAGCTTGTCCACTACTACAAGAACCATGAGCTGCTGAAAGAAATACCCCATATCCGCTTTTTGGATCTGGCCATTATCTTTTATTGCCGGATTACCCACCCATTACTGGAAAACGGCACTATCCTGATTACCAATTCCCATCTGAATATATGGCAGACCACGCCGGAGACGCTCTACCAGGATGCCTTAAGGAATACGCCGGCAGCTAATCCGGCGGTCATCCAGACCATGGAAGATGTGCTGAAGGGGCTATACGCCCAAGAGCTTGCGGAAAAGTGGGGCGCAGAGGGAGAGGTTTCCCAGGTGATCGACCACGTCTTTGACGAACATCAGGGTGATGTTGCAAAGACCGGTCAGGAAAAAACCGTCCATCGGATGTATGTACTGAGCAACCCGGAAAAGCTCTTTGGCGCTACGGCAATGCTTTATCCCCAGGTGTTGGACCGGTTCGCCAACCAGGCCGGTGGTGGTCTCTACCTTCTGCCCAGTTCCGTCCATGAGGTCATCATGATTCCCGATGACGGGCTTCAGGACAAGGATGAGCTGCTAAAAATGGTAACGGAAATCAATGATACTCAGGTAGATCCGGAAGAAGTACTCGCCTATTCCGTCTACTATTTTGACCGTAAAAATAGCGATATTATCCGGCTTTAGCAAAAAATGTCATCATGATTTAAAAATATTTGCTGGACAATTTTTGCACCTTGTGGTATTATAATCAGGGTGATGTAATAAATTTGTAACAATTATGGAAATATGCACTCGTAGTCTAACGGATAGAACGAAGGCCTCCGACGCCTTTAATGCAGGTTCGATTCCTGTCGAGTGCATTTTACATCACCCTGAACCATAAGTCTGGAGGTAAAAATGGCAGATCCCTATAATAATGGGAATTCCGGCAGCAGTCCTGCGGCAAGTCCAGGAGATTCCGACAGCAATAAAGATGGGAAACTGAATAAAGTAAAGAATATAGCCAATATGGCCAAAGACAAGATGGGGATGATTGCCGATTGGATCTTATCTCATTCCAGAATAGTAATGCCCCTGATCTTGGTCGTCTGTGTCGCGTTAACGGTACTCATTGCCCTCAATGCCAATGAGCGGAGCAGGCTCAGGGAGGAAACGACAGTCCAGGAGGCCATCGCCTCCGAGGCGGAAGCATCCCAGATCAGCCTGAACGATATCACCGTTCCGGACATTCCCTTAGAAGAAAACCAATATCCCGAAGTCAACAAACTGATTAATACCTATTATACCGCACTGGCAGAAGGCGACATTGAGACAGCCGTGTCAATCGACATTGATCTGAATTCCCTAGATCAGATCCGCGCCGCGGAACTGGCCAAATATATTGACCGTTATGAATCCATTGATGTATATACCAAGCCCGGCCTGACGGAAGACAGCTTTGTAACCTATGTATACGGCAGGGTCAGGTTTACCGATGTTGACGCCGTCATTCCGGGATTTCAGACCTATTATGTCATGAGAAATGAGAAAGGCAGCTACGTCATCCGGAAAAAAGATCTGGATGAAAATATCTATGAATATGTCCAGACAGCCAGCCTTCAGGATGATGTGGTTGAACTGAACAATAAGATTGCCGTAGAATATAACGAACTCATCGCCTCCAACCAAGAGCTGGAAGAGTTTATTGCCTATATGTCGGGTAAAATCGAAGAAAATGTCGGTGTTATCCTTGCCCAGAACGAACAGCCGGATATCACCGCGGATACCATAGCAGAAACGGCAGAAGGTACCGAAGGGACGGATGAAGAGGAACTTCAGGTCTATGTCAGTGTAGAATTACCGGCCAAAACCACTGATGTCGTCAATATCCGGAGTTCCGACAGCGAAACGGCCGACAGAATCGGCCGGGCAGAGCTCGGCCAGGAATTCACCGTCTTGGAGCAGCGGGGAAACGGCTGGAGCCGGGTTGAATATGAAGACGGCGATGCTTTTATAAAAAGTGAATATCTGGAAATTATCGAAACAGAACCGATAGCGGAGGAAGAACCCGACGACGCGGAGGAAGAAGCCGACAGTGAGGCAGACGCACCGGCCGCATCGGCTTCCCAGATAACGACAAACGGAACAGTAAAAGTAAAAGAAAGCGTCCGGATAAGAAGCACTCCCGGTACAGACGGCGATATCTTGGCGACGGTTTATGCCGGCGAAGAACTGGATCTGGTCGAGGAGATGAGCAACGGCTGGACCAAAGTCAAGTACGATGGCCAGATCGGTTATGTTAAGACTGAGTATGTGGAATAAAAGCGGTGAAGAAAATGATTAATATGGGCATATTGGGGGCCGGCAATATTGCCGGAACTATGGCGGCGACGGTTGACCGGATGGATTCGGCACGCATATATGCGGTCGGTTCCCGGAACCCGCAGAAGGCGGAGCAGTTTGCGAAACAATACGCTATCCCAAAGTCATACGGTTCTTATGAGGAGCTGGTTAAGGATAAGGATATTGACCTGATCTATGTTGCGACGCCCCATTCGGAGCATTATGGTCATGCTAGGCTCTGCTTAGAGAACGGGAAGGCGGTATTGTGTGAGAAAGCCTTTACTGCCAATGCGGTTCAGGCGGAAGAACTGGTGGCATTAGCCAGAAAAAATAACATCCTGCTGGCGGAAGCGATGTGGACCAGATATTTGCCGATGCGGCATACCATATGGGAGGTACTGGACAGCGGCGTGATCGGTGAACCGACGATGCTGACGGCTAACTTGGGATATGTAATCAGCCGTGTGCCTAGGTTGAAGGATCCGGCTTTGGCGGGCGGGGCACTATTGGATCTGGGCGTATATGTCCTGAACTTTGCCGCGATGATGTTTGGAACAGCGGTTAACAAGATCACTTCGGACTGCGTTTTTACTGATGCGGGAGTGGACGAACAAAATGCCATTATCCTCACCTTCCAAGATGGCAAGACTGCCGTGCTGGCCAGTTCCATAACCGGCAAAAGCGACCGTCAGGGCGTCATCTATGGCACCAAAGGCTATATGGTCATCGAAAACATCACCTGCTTTGAAAGCCTGTCGGTCTATACCGGGGATTATCAGTTGACAGACCGCTATGAAAGGCCGGGTCAGATTACCGGTTATGAGCATGAAGTGGAAGCATGTATCAGGGCGATAGCGGCGGGCCGGATCGAATGTGAGGAAATGCCCCATGATGAGACCCTGCGGATTATGCGCATGATGGATGAAATCAGGAAGCAGTGGGGGCTAAAATATCCTTTTGAAGAGTAAATAGTTTGTAAAATAGTTGGTAGTAAAAAAGTTGGTAGTAAAATAGTTGGTATTTGTATAGGAAATAATGTAAAGGAAATAATTATAATAACAGGATAGGATGCTGATACAGCATCTTATCCTGTTTCGCTTATGGAACAAAGCAATTAGAACATGATTATACTTTACGGAATATGGGAGGTCGGACAAAATGAGAAAAGATGATGCGGAAATTCTAAGGGGTATTCAAAGGAATACCAAAATGGCTATGAGAGCCCTAGATACGATAAGCGACAAGGTGTATGACGATGATCTTGCCATGCAGCTGTCAAGGCAGAACTTGAAATACTCAGAGATATATAATAAAGCCACTAACAGCCTTCTGGATAACAAAGCGGATGAATACCGTTCGGGAGGTCTAAGTGAAAAAATGTTGGTCGGCGGGATTCAGGCCAATACGTTTTTTAATACCAGCACCAGCCATATGGCAGAAATTGTCATTCAAGGGAGTAGCCGGGGCGTGCTTGATATGTGTAAAACAGTGAACCGGCACGAAAATGCCCGTAACGTCTATGTGGAGATGGCCAAGGAACTCATGGATTTTGAAGAAGCCAACATAAAGCAGCTGAAAAAATACCTGTAGGATGCGTGGCCGTAACACTTAAAAAAATCACCTCCTGTTAAATTTATTTATTGTGATTTTCATTCCCCCGTTATATAATAATTAGTGGTTTATCTTTGACCGGCGCCGCCAAGGTGCCAATCTAATGTTATAAGGAGGAAGAAAAATGTCATATGTTGATGAAGTATACAGCATGGTGGTTGAGAAGAATCCCGCCCAGCCGGAGTTCCATCAGGCTGTAAAAGAGGTACTGGAATCGTTGCGCGCCGTGATCGATGCCAATGAAGAGAAATATCGGAAAGATGCTTTGTTAGAGCGGCTGGTCACTCCGGAACGACAGCTGCTGTTCCGTGTACCTTGGGTGGATGATCAAGGACAGGTGCAGGTAAATAATGCCTTCCGCGTCCAGTATAACGGTGCCATCGGGCCGTACAAAGGCGGTCTCAGGCTGCATCCCAGCGTGAACCTAGGCATTATCAAGTTCCTCGGCTTTGAGCAGATATTTAAGAATTCCCTGACCGGGCTGCCGATCGGTGGCGGCAAGGGCGGCGCCGACTTTGACCCCAAGGGGCGCTCAGACCGGGAAGTCATGGCCTTCTGCCAGAGCTTTATGACGGAACTGTGCAAGTACATAGGAGCAGATACCGATGTTCCGGCCGGTGATATCGGCACCGGAGCCAGAGAAATCGGCTACATGTTCGGACAATATAAGAGAATCCGCGGGGTTTACGAGGGTGTCCTGACCGGAAAAGGCCTGTCTTACGGCGGTTCCTTAGCCAGGAAAGAGGCGACCGGCTTCGGCCTGTTATATCTGACGGCTGAAATGCTTAAAGCCAACGGCCATGATATCGCCGGGAAGACTGTCGTGGTATCCGGTTCCGGCAATGTGGCAATCTATGCTGCCCAGAAGGCACAGGAACTGGGAGCCAAGGTCGTAACGGCATCCGATTCAACCGGATGGGTCTACGATCCGGAAGGCATTGACCTAGAGCTTTTAAAAGAAATAAAAGAAGTAAAACGGGCCAGGCTGACAGAATATGCGGCTAGACGTTCCAGTGCGCAATATCATGAAGGCCGGGGAGTATGGAGCGTAAAATGCGATATCGCCCTGCCTTGTGCGACACAGAACGAACTCCTCCTTGAAGACGCCAAGCTTCTGGTTGCCAATGGCTGCCTTGCCGTTGCCGAAGGTGCCAATATGCCGACCACCATGGATGCCACCGAATACCTTCAGGCCAATCAGGTCATGTTTGCTCCCGGCAAAGCGGCCAACGCCGGCGGCGTGGCCACATCCGCGCTGGAGATGAGCCAGAACAGCGAAAGGCTGAGCTGGAGTTTTGAAGAAGTGGACAGCCAGCTTAAGAATATCATGGTAAATATCTTCCACAACCTAGATCAGGCGGCCAAAGAATACGGCATGGCCGGCAATTATGTCGCCGGTGCCAATATTGCCGGATTTCTGAAAGTAGCCGATGCCATGACGGCTCAGGGGATTGTCTAGACTGCCAATTAAGGTCTTGTTCATGGCAGGACATATTACAGGTATATAAGGGAAAGAGCGGAGTCAAATAAGCGATCATAATAATAGCAAATAGTGCAATTGAGAATGAGGAAATACCATGAATAAAATAGGAATTCCCCTTGAAGGTTTTGCCGATAAGGCCAGAGAAGCGGCCGGCGAAGGAGCTGTACTGCTGATGAACGAAGACCGGGCGCTGCCTGTCCGGAAAGAGGAAACCGTCTCCCTGTTCGGCCGCTGCCAGATCGACTACTACCGCAGCGGCACGGGTTCCGGCGGTCTGGTCAGCGTACCCTATACTACCAATCTGTTAGGAAGCCTGCGCGCAAAGAGCCATGTGGTCAATGAAAGCCTGGCTGCGGTATATGAAGCCTGGATCGCCGAACATCCCTTTGATGACGGCGGCGGTGCTTGGGCAGCCGAGCCTTGGAATCAGCAGGAAATGCCGGTCACCATGGAAATGGTCAAAGCGGCAAGGGCAGTTTCCGAGAAAGCCGTCATCGTAATCGGCCGCACGGCCGGAGAAGACCAGGATAATGCCGGGCAGGCCGGAAGCCTCCGGCTTACCCAGACCGAAGAAGAGCTGCTTAAGACGGTCAATGCCTGTTTTGACCAGGTTATCTTGATATTAAATATCTCCAACATTATCGACATGGGTTTTATGGGCTGCCAGGAGCTGTCTGCCCATGTGAAAGCCCTGCTGCTGGTCTGGCAAGGCGGTATGGAAGGAGGCAACGCGGCGGCCGACCTGTTGCTGGGTAATACCGTTCCCAGCGGCAAGCTGCCGGATACGATTGCCCTGAGGCTTGAAGATTATCCCTGCGCGCCTTATTATGGGAATCCGGAGCGTAACTGTTACGTAGAAGATATTTATGTCGGTTACCGTTATTTTGAAACTTTCTGCCCAGAAAAGGTCATGTTTGCGTTTGGTTATGGAATATCCTATACTGATTTTTCCATTGAAACCCGTAATGCCCAAATTGCCGGCGGCACCATCAGGCTGTCACTCACTGTCCGTAATACCGGTGCGGAATTCTCCGGCAAAGAGGTCGTGCAGGTATATTATGAGGCTCCGCAGGGACGGCTCGGCCAGCCGGCCAGGCAGCTTCTGGCCTATCAAAAGACCGGCCTGCTGGCACCGGGTTCCGCCCAGGATCTGGAGTTCGTAATCGACATAGACAGGATGCATACATATGACGACTCCGGTATCTCCGGTGCCAAGTCAGCCTACGTCATGGAAGCCGGAGACTATCATATCTATATGGGAAACAGCGTCCGCCAGGCACAGAAAGTCATGACCTATACCCAGGAGACTTTCCGTGTGACTGACCAGCGCTCAGAAGTCTTGGCACCGACTAGGACTTACCGCCGGATGAAGCCGGGAACCAGAAAGCCGGACGGTACCTATGAAATACAGTTTGAAACCGTCCCCACCCGGACGATCAACATTAGCGAACGGATCAAAGCCGGGCTGCCGTCTGAAATGACACTGACCGGCGACCGCGGCATCAGTTTAAAAGATGTCCAATCAGGCCGGGCCGCCTTGGACGATTTCATAGCCCAGCTTACGAAGGAAGAACTGGCTATGCTGGTCAGGGGCGAAGGCATGGATCATCCGGAAGCGACACCCGGTACCACCTCCGTATTTGGCAGCGTCGGGGAATCCCTGATCCGCTATGGGATACCGTTAGCCAGTACCGCCGACGGGCCTTCCGGAATCAGGATGCGGCAGGATCTAAACGCCACGCAGCTGCCGATCGGAACCTTGCTGGCCGCCACCTTCAATACGGCATTGATTGAAGAATTATATATCATGGAAGGCCGCGAGCTGGTCCGTAACGAAATCGACCTGCTTCTCGGTCCCGGCATAAACATTCACAGAAGCCCCTTGAACGGGCGCAATTTTGAGTACTATTCCGAAGACCCCTTTTTAACCGGGAGCATCGCTACATCTGCCGTCAAAGGGATAAAAGCCGGCGGAGCGGATGCCACCGTCAAGCACTTCGCCTGCAATAATCAGGAGACCGCCAGGCGGACTACCGATGCGGTGGTTTCCGAACGCGCGGTCAGGGAAATCTACCTGCGCGGTTTTGAGATGGCTGTCAGACAAGGTAATGTAAAAGCCATCATGACTTCCTATAACCCTCTGAACGGCCATTGGACGCCGTCAAACTACGACCTAAACACCACCGTCTTACGTCACGAGTGGGGCTTTGACGGCATTGTCATGACCGACTGGTGGGCGGAGATGAACCATGTGGAAAACGGCGGTCCCGCCAGCGAACGGAACCTTCGCGACATGGTCCGCGCCGGCAATGATTTATACATGGTAGTAAACAATTATGGTGCCGAAGCCAATTCGGCCGGGGATGACATCCTTTCCAGCCTGGAGGACGGCACCCTGCACCTAGGCGAACTGCAGCAGCGCGCCAGATATATCCTAGGCTTTCTCATCAATACCGCGGCCATGACACGGCCACGGCGGACTGCCCTTGGGAGTTTCGCCCTGAAGCCGCTAGACCGCCATGAAACAGCCGTCCTGCCGTCTGCCGCAATAACGGACACAAGCAGCGGCGGGAAAACAGCCGTCACGGTTGCCATAGAAATGAACCGGACCATATATATCCGCATAACAACGCCGGGAATCTATCAAGTGTACGGCCATATGATGTCAATAGACTTTAATACCGCCCAGACGTCCTGTGAATTATCGGTTAATGGCAGCCGGCTTACGAACATCAGTGTCCGGGGTACCGAGGGACGCTGGATTACTCAGAAACTGTTCAAGTTCGACATGCAGCCGGGAATCTACAGCCTGCGTGTGGAAGAAGTCAAACCGCATCTCATCGTTGACCGTATTTACATGGAAGCAGAGCTTCCCGATGTCTGACAGTTTGAGTCGTACAGCCGATGGCGCATATAGGCATTCCGTGCGAAGAGCCTAGAAGGAGAGAATATTGCATAATGAATTATTAAAAATAGGCCCGATAACCATCTACGGTTATGGGCTGATGATCGGAATCGGTGTATTAGCAGCTTTTTTGATGGCGGATAAGCGCGCCAAGGCCAAAGGACTTGATGCCGATCATATCTTTAACATGGGTTTTATATCTGCCGTCTTAGGCTTTGCCGGAGCTAAGCTTCTTTTTGTGATAATGGAACTGCCGACTGTCATTAAAAGCGGCAACTTCTGGGCCGCGCTTTCCGGCAACGGCTTTATCGTTTATGGTGGGATTATCGCCGGCGTCCTGACCGCAGTCGTATATTCACGAGTGAAAAAGGTGCCTTTCCTAAGGTATTTCGACCTAGCGGCTCCGTCCATCGCTATTGCCCAGGCTTTTGGCCGGATAGGCTGCTTATTGGCGGGCTGCTGTTACGGCCGGGAAACCGACCTGCCGCTTGGCATCACGTTTCGCCATTCCAGTTATGCACCTAACAATGTCAGCCTGATTCCGACCCAGATCATATCCAGCCTGGGTAATTTTGGCATAACCCTGATCTTGATCCTGTATGCCCGCAAAAAACGCCCGGCCGGCAAAGTGGGAGGCCTTTACCTCATCCTTTATGCCGTAGGCCGGTTTGTCGTAGAATTTTTACGTAACGACTACCGCGGTTCGATCGGCCCCCTGTCCACCTCACAGTTTATCGCGCTCCTGATGCTGATTCCAGGACTGCTTTTGTTTTGGCAACCGGGTGTCGGGAAGAAGGCGGGTGCGGGTGCGGCGGAAGATGCGGCAGAAGATACAGAGACTGGTAAGTAGAAAAACCGAAGATAATTCCATGTATTTTATGCTTGTTAAAGGGACATAAATGTAGTAATATATTATGGGATATGGATTGTATACAATTATCCAATTATATTTGCATAAAGGACAGTGCCAATGGCATAAAGGACAGTGCCAAGCACAGATGGGAGTCAACATGAAATCATACGGAAGCATGTCACGAGATGAGCTTTTATCCTTACGACAAGATCTGGAACAATCTTATGAAAGCGCCAAGGCCAAGGGGCAGAAACTGGATATGTCCAGAGGAAAACCCTCTGCTTCACAGCTGGATCTGGGAATGGCGATTTTGGATGCCGCCAACTCTTCCCGGCCGGTTGTGTCGGAAGACGGCACAGATTGTCGCAATTACGGCCAGCCGGATGGGCTTAAGGAGGCAAGGAAGCTGATGGCTGACATGATCGGCGTCCCGGCCGAAAATGTAATCGTAGGCGGCAATTCCAGCCTTTCCATCATGTATGACATGGTATCCCGTTCCATGACCCACGGCGTTATGGGCAGCACCCCTTGGTGCCGTCTGGATAAGGTGCGGTTCCTGTGTCCGGTTCCGGGCTATGACCGTCATTTTGCCATAACGGAACACTTCGGCATCGAAATGATAAACATACCGATGGATATGTCCGGCCCGGACATGAGCCAAGTAGAAAAATATGTCAGCGAAGATGCATCAGTCAAAGGAATCTGGTGTATTCCCCAATATTCCAATCCACAGGGTATCAGTTATTCAGATGAAACGGTGAGAAGATTTGCGGCCCTGAATCCAGCCGCGGCAGACTTCCGTATCTACTGGGACAATGCCTATGTGGCACACCACATTTATGAAGAAGACCAAGATGCCATCCTTGATATCTTGGGAGAATGTGAAAAAGCCGGCCATCCCGACATGGTATATGAGTTCTGTTCAACTTCCAAAATCAGCTTTGCCGGTGCCGGTATCTGCGCAGTGGCCTCTTCTCAGGCCAACCTAGATGATATCCGCAAGTCACTGAGCCTCCAGACAATCGGCCCTGACAAAATAAACCAGCTTAGGCATGTCAGGTATTTTAAAGACCTAGCCGGCATCCAGGCTCATATGAAAAAGCACGCTGCCTCCATCCGCCCCAAGTTTCAGG
The DNA here is from genome assembly GCA_002293475.1 of Lachnospiraceae bacterium UBA938. Lineage (GTDB taxonomy): Bacteria > Bacillota > Clostridia > Lachnospirales > Lachnospiraceae > UBA935. The sequence goes on along the minus strand of DBDG01000002.1, from coordinate 5,424 downwards.
CAGTTCTGGAAACCTTGGAAAAAGAGCTGAGCGGTTTGGAAATCGGAACATGGGTAAAACCCAAGGGCGGCTACTTTATTTCCTTTGCGGCTTTGCCCGGCTGTGCCAAGGCGATCATTTCCTTATGTAAGGAAGCCGGCGTCACCTTAACCGGTGCCGGAGCCACCTATCCCTATAAGAATGATCCCGACGACAGCAATATCCGCATCGCCCCGACCTTTCCTACGGAAGAAGAGCTGAAACAGGCCACTGACTTGTTTGTACTATGCGTTAAACTGGCAAGCATAAGAAAACTTTGCAGATAGGAGACCAGATGGAAGAATTCAGACGTTTAGAACGCGAACTGGTATACAAGGGCAAGATAGTAGATTTTTATAAGGATACCATCCGGGTTCCTAACGGCAATATCGTAGACTGGGATTTTATCGGCCATCAAGGTGCGGCCGCCGTACTGCCGGTACGGGAAGACGGAAAGCTGATTATGGTAAGGCAGTACCGCAATGCCATCGACCGCTATACCTTGGAGCTGCCGGCCGGCGGGCTGAACGCTCCCGACGAACCGACGGAGCAAGCAGCTATCAGGGAGCTACGGGAAGAGACCGGTTATACTGCGGGAAGATGGGAATTGCTGGTATCAATATATACGACTGTGGCCTTCTGTAATGAGAAGATTGATATCTATCTGGCCCGGGATCTTAAGCTTGGCGAACGGCATCTTGACGAAGATGAGGATATTAATGTGGAAGCCTATGACATAGAAAACCTGTGTGACATGATCTATTCCGGTACAATACAGGATTCTAAGACAGTGGCGGCGGTTTTGGCTTATAAGGATAAATATTGTTGAATTATGTATAGACAGCACCGCTGGTTGTAGGGGGTGCTGTTTTTTTGTTTTTTTTCAGGGGGTCATCGTCATATTGCCCGGGCAATATGACGATGCGGAATCTCTGCTGGATATTTTATAGAGCAGGACCGTATTTGTTGGCCTGGGTGAATAGTTTTGGTCATAATTTCAGTTGGAATATTGTAAAAAATGGATTCTAAAAAACGGGCAAATATTTCTTGACAATATATCGGGAGATGATATAATAAATATATCGAGAGATGATATATTGTTAGTCAATATATCGATTGGTAGTATATTGTTTGATAGTATATTGATTGGTAATGTATCTTTTGGTAATGTATCTTTTGGTAGTGTATCGAAGGGAATGACGAAGGAGGTTGTGGCATGGTAAATAACTATCCGCTGACGGAAGCATTGTATTATATCCTGATTGCTTTAAGGAATCCTAAGCATGGATATGGTATTATTCAGGAGGTTGCGGAGCTGACGGGCGGGCGTCTGGTCTTAGGGGCAGGAACGCTTTATGGGGCAATTCAGTCTTTGCTTGAAAAGCAATGGATTTCACTGTATAGCGTGGAAACCGCCTCAAGGAAGAAAAAAGAATATTTGATCACGGCAAGCGGGCTTGAAGCCTTTAGGGTGGAAAGGAAACGTCTTGAGGAACTGCTCGGAAACGCTCGGTTGATGGACCATGTGTGAGATGGGAGGAGAAAGGATGATAAGGTTTAGATTATATTTTGATAAAGACGAAGAGCAGGAATGGCTGAATCAGATGTCCGATGAGGGATGGGCCATGGAAAGCTTTTTTCTAGGGTTTTACCGTTTTAGCAGCTGTCAGCCGGGAGAATTCATTTATCAGATCGACCTGCTGGATGATTGGTCGGGTGACAGCAAGGACTTTGCGGAATTTATGGATGAGCTGAAGATCAAGAAGGTTTCACAGTGGTGGAGATGGATATTCTTGCGTAAAAAAGCGGCAGACGGCCCGTTTGAAATGTATACGGATAATGAATCAAAGATAGCTCAGTATGCCAGAATACGTAATTTCTTTAAATTTGCGGCGGTTGCGGAAATACTTTTATGTAGTCTGGAACTGTACGGTTTTGCTACAATGGGCAACATCATTTTTCTGCTGTTCGCCGCTCTGTTAGCCTTTTTAGCCCTAGCCTTGAGTAAAATGGCAATTAAATGCAACCGGAAAATCATGAGACTGAGAATGGGCCAGGATTATAAGCAGCCGTATGGGGGGCAGCGGCCGTGGCTTCTGTGTATCGGGCTTTTGCTTAATCTGATCAATTTATTGTTACAGCGGTTTTGGCCGTTTCCGAGCGGGATTTATCCGGACATCATATTGGTTGCTGTGGCAATAATATCGTGTTTTCTTATGGTTCTTGGAACCGTCCGGCATATCCGGCAGAACAGGCCGTAATGAAGTGAAGAACACTTTTGGAGAGGTAAAGTCGCCAGATCGCATGTTTCCCGCCGTCATATTACAGATTGTCCGGCAATATACTGTAAAAGCTGGACGAGAGGAAGGGATGGCGGATTATGAGAAGACATACAGGAGAAGCCGACCGGTATCTATACTGGCTGTTTGTATTTGCCGGCGGCTTTATTGTAGGTATTTTTGCCATGAATATGGCTAAGAATTTCTTTCTTAACGACGGCGGGATATTAAATATCAATGCCCTGAACCGGATCAAGTATCTGGAAGTGGACGGGGGCGCATTGCTGCGTTTTGTATTGGGAGAACGGGCCAAGACCTTTTTTTTGCTGGTCATACTGTCTACCACCTTCGTAGGCATCATAGCTTCTTATGCGTTTGCCTTATGGCAGGGAGTGCTGACGGGAATGTTTATCACGGCGGCGACCATCCGCTATGGGATGAAGGGTATCATGTTGATGATCGCCGGCATGTTCCCCCAGCAGCTTTTGCTGGTTCCGGCTTGGGTGATGCTGCTTAACTGGTGCTGCCAGCTGTGCTGTCATTTTTATTATCCACATAAGGACTGGGAACCGGATTATGCTAATAAAAGGCGCTATGTGATCCGAAAAGGAGTCATGCTTTTATGGATAACAGGGGTTGTCATAATAGGAAGTATTTTGGAATGTTATGTTAATCCGATCTTGGTAACCGAGATGTTGAAAATTTTTTGAAATTATTTTTTCAAGATATGGTGGCAGCATAAAACTATCCCTCCATGATGTTGTGCTTTTGACGAAAAAGTCTGTGAAACGCTGTAAATCCGCGGAAAATAGCATTTGCAATTCCCCGCAATACTGATTATAATAGTAGCTGAACCTATGAATATAGGGTATCCAACGGACTTGGGCGGGGGTGTTGATTACGATGGAACAGGCTATTAATTTGTTTATTACTTATTTACATAATGTCAAGCGGACATCGAATAATACGGAGATGTCTTACCGGAGGGATCTGGCGAAGGTGCATAGTTATATGGCCGGGCAGGGGATTGCCAATGTAAACGGAATTACGACGACAAGCCTGAATTCTTATATATTGTATCTGGAAAAGAATCATTTTTCCGCGGCGACGATTTCGCGTAATATTGCGTCGATTAAAGCTTTTTACAATTATATGTATAAGGAAGGCATCGTGGACCACGATGTCGCGGACTTGCTGAAAGCGCCTAAGATAGAGAAAAAGATCCCCGAAGTCCTCACCACTGCGGAGGTGGTTCGCCTGCTGGAGCAGCCCAGAGGAGACAGTCCCAAAGAGATCCGCGACAAAGCGATGCTGGAGCTGCTGTATGCCACGGGCATCCGGGTCACCGAACTGATCACTTTGCGGGTAAGGGATGTAAATCTGCAGATGGGATATGTCATCTGTAAAGACAGCAGCAGAGAAGACGGGAAAGAACGGGTCATTCCTTTTGGCAATGAGGCGAGGACGGCCATACTTCATTATCTGGGCGGTACCCGTGCCAGCATGATCGAGGATCCGGACTCGGAATACCTCTTCGCGAACTGTTCTGGGAAGCCGATGAGCCGGCAAGGGTTCTGGAAGCTGATCAAGCACTATGCCAAAAAGGCCAATATCAGAGCCGATATTACCCCTCATACGCTGCGTCATTCTTTTGCCGCCCATCTGGTAGAAAACGGTGCGGATCTGCGGAGCGTACAAGAGATGCTGGGTCATTCCGATATTTCTACGACTCAGATATATGCGAATATGAACCATAACCGGATGCGTGACGTATATGCAAGAGCCCACCCGAGACGGTGAGCGGTATGCGGACATCAATATAAGAACATTCTTTAAGGTTAGTTTACAAGATGCTACATAAAACCATGAGACGGAATGCTGACAAAAAATATAATTGGATAAAGCATGAAATTTTCACACTTTCATTATCAATTATAATTCCACCCCACAATTTGGTTGAATTAATGTAATTCGATTCATTAAATTATTAATTAAAAATAGCAATTATTGAGGGGATAATAAAACCGGATATAACAACACCTGCCCACACATAATTATATGCCGCAAGCATATTTCTTAATTTCTTTTCATCGGCACCAAATAAAAACATGCTTGGTGGTGTAATATACTCATAAAATAATAACGCTAGTAAATATAATACAAAAGCTACTCCTACACCCAAAGCATAATAAATTAGGTATGACCAGTCTGTAGGGCGCATTAAGTAGTCAATTAGAATATCAATCTTTTGCTCTAGAGATTCTGCATTATTGAAAAGATTAACATATATACTTTTAATATCAGTAGTAAGATAATTTGTAAAAAAAGAAATTCCAAAAATCATAAAAAAAGCATATAAAAATGAAGATATGGCTGATCTGGTTTTTGCTCTTAATAACTTAAGCCAGTAGTACCAAAATGGCATTCTGGTTTTTTTTATGGCAACCTTTATTTGATTAATTGTTTCATTAATCCAATCATAAGTCAAATTCTCTACTAAACAGAATTGATATTCAGAAAGTAAACCCGCTTGATGTTCATTTCTTTCATGCCTAGTAGAGTAGACAATTACTATATCTAATGGTATTGGAATATCTTCATTACCAAAGAAATCATTTTCGCTTTCGTAAGGAATCAATAAGATATATCGCCAATGCATTTCAACGCGAACAATTTTTGATTCCACTAAACTATTAAACAGCGAATCTAAATCAATATATTCTACCGTGTCCCCGTTTTTAAAAGTTGCACTAGCAGTAAACTCAATATGTGCTTCTGAATTTGATAAATCATTTATACGCTTATTTACTATTGCATCTATAGCCAGAATATCATCTTTATCAACAATGAAAGGATAGTGGAGATTTACCTCAGAACTTTTTGTCTTTTCCTTAGCAAATCTTTGAAACAACAAATTGCGTTTATGTAAGTAATCAGTAGCTTCGCGAAAGTAATCTTTAAAATTATCAACTGTAATTTCAGACATTTTTAAGGATGACAACTCGTTGTTAATACTCATTTGTTTCTCCCCCTATATGTTTGCTTAAGAATTTATATTACTAAAATCTATTATAACATAAAAAACAGTTTAAACAATATTTGTTTTAACAGAATTATTTTCGCTGTA
>DBDG01000049.1 GCA_002293475.1 Lachnospiraceae bacterium UBA938 | reverse complement strand
TTCCTGCCGTCTGGTTTCCGTCTGACTGGTTTCCCCCTGACTGGCCGCCTGACGACTGGCCGGTACTCCCGCATCCGTACAGCAATATCAGGCCTGCGGTTAGCAATACTATGGAATATGATAATCGATGGATTGGTCTTCTCATATTTTTCTTGATTATCGTCCGGCTAATTTGGTATTTGACGATAATTCTCTCCTTAAAAATATTATATCTGTCAGCTTCCACAAAAAAAATGATCCATATCCGACTTGACATATGCGGAAAGCGGTGTTAATTTGAATTTGTTGTATGAGATACATGAAAGGGATAAGCCGATGAAGTCCAAAAACAGTGTTTTCATAAAATATACCATGTTCTTTTATCTCGTTTTTTTTATCCCCCTGCTGATTGCCGGCATCTTTATTACGGAACACACCAGACGTTTGCTGCGGGAAAAGAATCTGACGGAGCAGGAGCGATACATAACCATCCTGTCGGACGGACTCAACCGTGAGTTTAATCATATCTTTGAATGTGCCGACCGTCTATCACTCAGCACCACGATTGCCCGCTTTTCTTTAAGTTACCACAATCCCTACAATATAACCCCCCGGAATGAACTGGCGGCCAACGCCCTGTCCTGCGAATTAATCAGTGATATTTATCTTGTTACTACCAATGACGAAACTCCCTATGCCATCTCCAGTACCACCACCTATCCGCTTGCTTCTTTTTCCGGCATGATATCCGAAGGCGCCATGAACGAGACGGAATATCTGGTTTTTCTGGACGGCCTGAATCTTTCTACGGATGATAGCCTCCCTTATATCGACTATCAAAAGGATCGCATCCTGCTCTATTTCAAGGGACCTTCCAAAGCCGTCGAGAATCACAGCGGTTATTGGCAATTACTTATGTATGACATTTATCTTATCTTTGAACTGGATAAGGCATCGTTTAACCGGTATCTTGCGTCTTTGTCCGCACCGGCTGAGTTACTGTATACCTTCGTCGCTGAAACAGAAATACTTTACCGGAATTATCCTCCGGACGGGGAATATGCCCAGCTCGAATCCGCCTACCGGGATCCGGCCGGCAAGCAGGCGGTCAAGGAAAACGACCGCTTCCGGATCGACAGCGGAACCGGCCTTTACACCGCCTATGCGGATATTGCCGCCCTCCCCGGCTGGTACTGCGGTTTTATGATTTCGGAAGATAATATCTCGAAGCAGATCCTTGCTTCGCAGACCGGAGTGTTTTGGATGATTCTGCTGGTTTCCCTGCTGGGGAACATGATGGTGCTTGTTTTCACCTATGCCAGCTACCTGCCGGTCAAACAGTTGAAAAGATCCATGGAAACGATGATTACCGCCGGCAGCCCAGCGGGCAAGTCGGCAGCGTCCTGCCCCGCTGCGTCAGGGGATGAGTTTCAGGTCATCGAGCAGATCGCCCGCAGCCTGCACCGCTCCAATCATGAACTTTCCGCCCTGAGCAGCATGGACAAGGCTGATCTGAAACAGTTCATCCTGTTGAACCTGATCCAAGGAAAGGTCGCCGACTTTAACGAAATCAAGATCAGCCTGAACCGGATCGGCTTATTTCTGGAACATAACTATCTGCTGGTAGCCGTATTATATCCGGATCTCGACCTGACGGGTCTGTTAACCTATGATGCCTTTGACACCTATGCTGCCTTTTTGGAAGGCTATGGCGAGATGAAAGATAAGACCATCTATGCGGTTCATGGCATGGAAAACCGGGAACTCATCCTAGTGGTTTCTGTTTATGATGATGACATGGAACCCCACCGCCTGTTCTGGGAAGAACTGCAGGCAGATTTTGGCGCCCGCTTCGGTTCCCAGGTCCTCATCGGCGTGGGGCAGATTTATCCCGAACTGAACCAGCTGTCCGTCTCCTACCGGCAAGCTGTGATGGCCGGTGAATCCCGCCGGCTGCATGACGACTCGCCGATTCTTTATTATTCCCTGCATGATGACATCCGATCTCTGGATGACCGTTATCAGAACATGCTTGATTATCTGGAAAAAGCCGTTGCCGACCTGAGCATGCCCAAGGCTGAGTCGGCGCTATATTATTTCTTGGATCAGGCCGCCGCTGGGAATCCTTCCCTACAGAACATCCGGCATATCTGTAACAGTATCGTGCAGGTCTTATCCGCCGCTTTTTATCTGCTGCCTTTTCGTATCGACGAGGAATTCCCCGGTTATTCCTATCTGGAACGGACCAGCATGATCGAAACCGAAGCGGACTACCGGGATTTAATCACGGATATAAAAGCCGAAACCGCTAGGTTGATCGGCATGTATCTGACGGCGTTCGATCAGAAGCCATTACCGGCAGACGGCTCGAATACGGTCCGTACCAAGATCATTCCTTTCATCGAGCAGAATATCCGCAGCAACCAGCTCTCGCTGCTGTTGATTGCTGCGGAATTTGGTTTTTCGACCGATCATGTCAGCCGTATTTTTAAAGCGGAAATAAAGATGACCGTGCTGGAATACATCAACCGGCAGCGGATTGAGCTGGCCAAGCAGCTGCTGGCCAGCTCCGATGCACCGGTGGAGGACATCGTGACTAAGATCGGCTATCAGAATACCTCCAGTTTTATCCGCAAGTTCAAGAAAACGGCGGGTATGACCCCGGGCGAATACCGGAAGCGTGGCCGGTCGAACTGATTATTGCTTTTCATACACATAGGTCTTGATCCGGTCCTCGATCACGTCAACCACCTCTTCCAGCGGCTTGTCGCCGCTGAAGTAGTACGCGGCCTCCTCTTCGATGATCGCGTCGATCTCATCTACCGGGCGCCATGCCGTATCGATGTTATTAATTATATCGAGCAGCGGCTGCTGGTCTTCCTCTGTAAAATACCATTGCCAGTTCTGGTAAGAAAAACCAGACTCATTAAAAATGTAATATACATAATCCGAGTGATTACGATAACCATCTAAATATATATCATAGTCAAAAGCTCTTTCCACAGCATCCTTTCTGATCGGTATCTTTGTATACATAACAGCATCTACCATATCGGCCTGGTATTCTTCCATTAATAAAGTACTGAGAAAACTCCAGGCGACATCTTTATGCTGACAGTTCTGGCTGATTCCGAAGCTATTATATGATCTTGCCAGACTGCCGCTTCTGCCTCCGGAAGGATAGCCGATCAAAGTCACCGGCTCGCCGCCTAGCAGGCTGCTGAATGCTGCATATGCATCGGATTTATAGACTACTGCGTCCAGCAGCGCCAGCTTGTCATTGTATATTTTCTTGGCTATATTGCTGTCAAATTGGTAGCTGCTGTCATCTTCATAGCGGTCGGCAAATTCCATCATCTGTATCAGCAGCTCCCGGTCAAGCGGCGCTTCCGGTTCATCTAAATTAACCAGCCGACCGCTATAGCCTTTTTTCAGCAGCCTTAAGACACCGCTTTTAGACTCGTTGTTAAAGACACCCCGCCCGTCCGGAAAACCCTCGGTAAACTCGATGAATTCTTCTAGGTCCCAGCTCTCCCTGTCCCCTGCCAAGGAAGACTTTATTGCAATGGTTGCAATCTCATAGTGAACCGGCAGCCCGTAAAGATGCCCGTCCTGTTCAAAGGCAGCAATGACGTTTTCGTACAGGTCTTCCGGATTGATCGTTCCTGTGGCATATTCCGCGTGCAGGTAAGGATATAGATCAACAAGGGCGCCACCATAGGAAAGCTGGTCGATGTGTTCGGCCGGCATCATCACGATATCCGGGCCCTGGCCGGCGATAATCTCTGTTTTTATGCTGACATATTCCTCTTCATAATCAGAAGATACCGCTTCTATCCTATATTCCGGGTTGGCCTTATTGAAAGCGGTTATGGCCTCATAGATCCGTTCCGGGGGCCGTGGCGACATACTGATCGTCAGGACGGTCTTCTCTTGGGCGGTGTCTTCCCCTTCGGCGGCCTCCCGGAACGCCACGGCCTCGACCTTTACCGGAGAATATGACCAGTCCCGGTTGATGGCCAGGACGCCGTCTTCCCCGTAGGGGAGGACATAGCCGTAATTGAGCCCGTAGAAATCATGGTCCTGCCAGTCTAATTTCTTGACCAGCTCGCCTGTCGCGGTACCATAACGGTAAGCCCCTTCATCGCTAGCAAGCAGCAGGTCGCCGTCCGGTCGGCCCGACATGTAGAGCCTCCCGCCGATATCGGTCTCCCACTTCCCGCCCAGCTTCTGGGCGGCCATGTCGATCTCCCGGATCGCTGTCTTGCCGAGCTCGTCATAGCCGAGGAAGACCCGCCCGCCGCTGCTGCATAGATCCAGTATCATACCGCTGGCCCGCGTCTCAAACAGGAGGCTGCCGTCAGGGCTGAAAACCAGGATGCTCTGATCCGGGCAGGTCAGGACGATGTAGCCCTCCCCGTCCACGGCGATGTCCTGGACCAGTGCTTCCTGGCCTTTGATGTGTTCCGCTAGGTCCACAGTAAGCAGCGGCGCGCCGGCGGCGTCCACCTTATGCAGGGAGTAAGCGGCCGCCGGCCGGCTGCCGTCCTCGGCCACCGGCATGTTCTGATAGCCAACGTAGTAGGTATGGCCGGCGCCGTCCATCGTCATATGCGTGACAAGCTGGTCTTCCGGCAGGGCAAAACGCTCCTCCGGTTCCGCCGCCCCCATACGCAGGACATAAAACGATGTCGTCATGGCATCCGCCGCCGGGTCATGCTGCGAAGCCGCATAATAGAGGTCGGCCCCGTCCGACCATACGCCGTCGAAGGTAGTGTATTCCGGCAGGGTGAGCGGCATGGCCACATAGCTGGTTTCCTCCTGGCCGATCTCCATGGCGGCCCGGTCCCCGGCCGGCTGGTTTACCGCCGGCTGGCCGCTGTTCCCGCAGCCGTACAGCGATATCAGGCCGGCGGTAAGCAATGCTAACAGATAAGATGGTCGGTTAATTAGTTTTTTCATTTTTTCTTGATTATCGTCCGGTAATTATAGTGTGTTTAACGATAATGCTCTCCTTATGGAAATATTATATCTGTCCGGCTCTTTTAATAAAATGATCCATAGCGAACTTGGCATATGCGAAAAGGAATTATTTTTCGCATATGAGGTTCTTATTGCTTTTCTGTAAAATACCAACATGATCCATATCGAACTTGACATATGCGAAAAGTGGTGCTATTTTAAAAAGCATGAAAGGGATTGTGCCGGTGAACTCCAAAAACAGCGTTTATAGAAAATATGCCATATACTTTTTTCTGGTTCTTTTTATTCCCCTCGTTATTACCTGCATCTTTTTTATGTATAACACCAGACGTTTGCTGCGGGAAAAGAATCTGACGGAGCAGGAACGGTATATAACCATCCTTTCGGACGAACTCAACCATGAGTTTAATCATATCATTGAATGTGTTGACAGTCTGAGACACAGCAGCGAGCTCGCCCGCTTCTCATATCATAACTACATTAGTCCCTATGGTATATTACCGCGCAAGGAACTGTTGGCCAATGCACTTTCCTGTGAATTTGTCAACGACATTTATCTTGTTACTACCAATGACAACATTTCCTATGCCATCTCCAGTACCACCACCTATCCGCTTGATTCATTTGCCGGCATGATATCCGAAGGCGCCATTAATGCGGAGGAATATCTGGATTTTCTGAACGGCTTGAATCTTTCTACGGATGATAGCCTCCCATATATCGTCCCTCAACAGGATCGTTTCCTGTTATATTTCAAAGGGCCTTCCAAAGTCTCCGAAAATTTCATCAGACCCGGACGATATTATCTGCATGACCTTTATCTTATTTTTGATCTGGATAAGGCATCGTTTAACCGGTATCTTGCGTCTTTGTCCGCACCAGCGGAGTTACTGTATACCTTTGTTGCTGAAACAGAAATACTTTACCGTAATTATCCCCCGGACGGGGAATATGCCCAGCTCGAATCTACCTACCGGGATCCGGACGGTAAGCAGGCGGTCAAGGAAAACGACCGCTTCCGGATCGACAGCGGAACCGGCCTTTACACCGCCTATACGGATATTGCCGCGATTCCCGGCTGGTACTGCGGTTTCATGGTTTCGGAAGATCATATCTCGAAGCAGATCCTTGCTTCGCAGACCGGAATGTATTGGGTGATTCTGCTGATTTCCCTGCTGGGGAACATGCTGGTTTTTATCTTCACCTATGCCAGCTATCATCCGGTCAGACAGCTGAAAATGTCCATGGAAACGATGATGTCCATGGAAACGATGGTTACCGCCAGCCGCCCGGCGGGCAAGCCGGCATCTTCCGGTGCCGCCCTGGCCGGGAATGAGTTTCAGGTCATCGAACAGATTGCCCGCAGCCTGCACCGCTCCAATCATGAACTTTCCGCCCTGAGCAGCATGGATAAGGCCGATCTGAAGCAGTTCATCCTGCTGAACCTGATCCAAGGGAAAGTCGCCGACTTTCAGGAAATCAGGATCAGCCTGGGCCGGATTGGCCTGTTCCTTGAAAATAACTATCTGCTGGTGGCTGTACTATATCCTGATCAAGACTTGGCGGACTTGGAAACCTATGCCGTCTTTCTGGAAACATATGGCGAGGTGAAGGATAAGACCATCTATGCGGTCCATGGCATGGACAACCGGGAACTCGTCCTGGTGGTTTCCGTCTATGATGACGACATGGCTTCCCATCAGCCGTTCTTTGCCGAGCTACAGGCAGGTTTTTGCGCCCGCTTCGGTTCCCATGTCCTGATCGGAGTGGGACAGATATATCCCGAACTGAACCAGTTATCCGTCTCCTACCGGCAGGCTGTGATGGCCTGCGAATCCCGGCGGCTGCAGGATGACTCGCCGATTCTTTATTTTTCCCTGCATGACGATATCTCGGCTCTGGAGGATCGGCATCAGAACATGCTTGACTTCCTGGAAAAAGCCGTTGCCAGCCTGAGCCTGACCAAGGCCGAGACAGCACTGCATTATTTCCTAGATCAGGCTTCCGCCGGGAATCCTTCCCTCCTGAATGTCCGGCATATCTGTAACAGTATCGTGCAGGTCGTATCCGCCGCGTTTTATCTGCTGCCCTTCCGTATCAGTGAGGAATTTCCCGGTTATTCTTATCTGGAACAGATCAGCCTGATCGAAACCGAAGCGGACTACCGGAACTTAATCACGGATATAAAAGCCGAAACCGCCCGGTTGATCGGCATGTATCTGACGGTGTTCGGCCAGAAGCCTTTGGCGGAGGACGGCCAGAATACGGTTCGCAATAAAATCATTCCTTTCATAGAAGAGAATATCCGCAGCAACCAGCTTTCGCTGATGCTGATTGGTGCGGAATATGATTTTTCGACTGCTCATGTCAGCCGTATCTTTAAGGAAGAAATGGAGATGACTGTGCTGGATTATATCAACCGGCAGCGGATCGATCTGGCCAAGCAGCTGCTGGCCAGTTCCGATGCGCCGGTGGAGGATATCGTGACGGAGATTGGCTATCTGAATACTTCCAGCTTTATCCGTAAGTTTAAGAAAGCGACAGGGGTGACCCCTGGCGAATATCGGAAGCGTGGGCAGCAGCTGTAGAGGTCATCGTCATATGGAGCGGGATGCATCGGTGGTTTGAGAGGTCATCGTCATATGGGCCGGGACGCATCGGCGCCGGTTCCGGCTCCCGAAAATAAGTGCCGCTAAGTTTCCCGCCACCTTATTGGCAGCTTCCGTGTCGTCAGCAAGCGCCCTCCATGGCGCGTGCTGACTTGGTCGGCCATCCTTGGCCGCCCACCACTGGGTTTTCGTTTGACGGGGAACTAAGCGGCACTAATTTTCTCCCGCAAGGAACCGGCGCCGATGCGTCCCGGCCCATATGACGATTCGGTATTCCAACTGGATGGGCTGAAAAGACGCGCGAAAAGAAGGTGGCAATAATTCGGCAATAATTCCGGGCAATAATTCCGGCGGTAAAAGATTGACAATTAAACTAAATGTATGATATACTCGCTTTTGGCGACGCTCAAAAGCTGCATGTGTGTAACTATTGCGGGGTTAGTAAGATGATAAATGAAAATCAAGTAACATCAAAAAAAGGGCTGGATTCTTTTACTTTAAAGATTATTGCTATTATAGGTATGACCTTAGATCATACGGCAATAGCATTTGGCGATCATCTGCCGCTGGCGGTAAAATGCCTGTTATATGCCTTTGGCGGTCTTACATATCCGATTATGGCGTATCTGATTAGCGAGGGATACCGGCATACTAAGAACTTCCGGAATTATGCTTTGCGGCTGCTTATTTTTGCTTTGGTGGCGCAAATCCCGTATTCTCTGGTTCTGTATGGGCAGCTTAATATCTTATTTACTTTGCTGTTAGGTCTGTTGGCCCTCTACATTATTGAAAGAAGTAACAGTCAGGTTTTTTCGGCATTTATTGCCGTCCTGTTTACCTTGGTCAGCTTATTTTGCGATTGGCCGCTCATGGGTGTGCCGATGGTGCTGATTTACTATTATGAAAAGAGACGGCGCGCTAAGCTCATTATTCCGGTGATCTTTCCTTATGTCCTAATCGGTCTCAGCACGGTTACGCCGATTATTATGGCAGGACATGAATGGTATACCTATCTGCCGGATATTCTGTATGTTCTGATCGGCTGCACCCTGACGATCCCTTTGCTGGGGAATTATAATGGCCAGCGCGGTAAACCGGCGAAATACTTCTTTTATGTTTATTATCCGTTGCATATTACTGTTTTAGGGTTGTTAATGGTACTTATCTGGTGATAAAATCTGGCTGTTACCGGCTATGGATAATATCCCGCTTTCAGCATTATACCGGTATGCGTTGCTGGAGAGAAAATCGCCCGCTTCCGGTTCGGTCTGATTGAGCCTGACGCTGGCTTCCGCTAACAGGTCATCGGCTGTCGGTATGTCCTTCAGAAGAAAGACCATGTGCGCTGAGTAAGGCAAGACAATCAGGTTTCCTTGGAGCGCGGCGGCGGCCATGTCCATGATCTCGCTGTCAAACATATAGACCGCACCTTGGTAATAGTTCCGGCTGGTCAGGTAATAGGCCGGAAAATCATGGTTGCCATAGACATTTTCCCGGACGGCTTCCGAAAGGGCTTCGGCCGGAACGACTTTTGGCAGGAAGCTTCCGATCGGTCCTAAGCTGGCCGGCCGGATTCTTTTGGTGTTTTCCCATGCCGCCGCTTTTAAGGTGTGTTCATCGATGCCCAGCGATTTAAGATGGCTGGCGGTGATAAGGATCGACCTGTCCGGCTTGTTTCCGGTTACCATGCCTTTTCTTATCCCTATATCGTTTCCGATCCCCATGTCAAGGTTATATACTAGGGCCAGATCCAGAAGCGTCTCATGCGGAGCATGCGCCAGCATATCCTGATTGCGTGCAGCGTTACAGGCTGAAATGAACACATAATCCTTTATCAGATCGTATCTGTCAGCCGTGTCTTCATCTTTGAAATACCCTGTTCCTACCCCAAAGTACTCCGCTATGGCGCAAAGCTTATCCGTTTTGATCCGGCTTTTCCCGTTCTTCCAGCCGGACAGCGCTGAATAGTTTATTCCGGTAGCTTGGGACACCTCATAAGAATTGACCCCGTTGATTTCTAACAGCATTGCGTATTTGTCGTATGCTTTTATCATTGTGTATCTCCTTCCCATCAATTATGGTTTTTAGTTTACGTATTTTCATCAAGCGTTAAGTTGATTGAGCCATTCGTCTATTTGGTAATATGGTGTAATAATATAATATACCTTTGTCAGTTTGGCTACCCGGCGGACCTCCCATAGCTCCGTCATCAAGCCCTTGTAATAAACCGGTCTGCTCGAATGATATATCTCCGCCCCGCCTGTCCGGGAACCGATTTTCTCAAAGTAGACATTATCTGCCTGACAGCCCGCCTTGGCTAGAAACTGACGGATTGAGGCAGGAGGAGGCTCGGGCTTTCTGCATTCAATAATGATTATGGCCGAAAGCAGGAAAAGCAGTGTCATTACTAGAGCTTCAACATTCTTTATTTATATCACCTCCCCCCCATTAATTGGTAAAACGCAAATTGTAATGGGTAATTTTGTAACATTTTTATGTGAATTTATCATAATTCATGTTTATTATTTTCTGCTTAATTAATTCCGCTGGTAATATTTCAAGATTGTTATTATTCGTGTTGTTAATTTACAATACCATGGTTGAAAGAATAGATTCTTATCAATGTTTGTTTTTGCCTGTTAAATGTATTGGATTGCCCGCTTTTTAGTATAATTAAATTAAAATATCTTTATTTAATTTGTTAATTATTAAAATGTGAATTGTTTATGAGTTTTATTATTTATTTTTCTTCGATGTTTAAATATATTACATTTGACATTTAATTTAAATCGGGTTATAGTTATTAATAATACGTGACGACGAATTTATTGCCCATTTCATTATAGTTTAACACAAAAGGGGGACGGGATGTGCAAAATCGCTATCTGCGAGGACGACTTAAAAACAGCCGGTTATATTGAACAGACGCTTCTGGATTATGCTAAAAACAAAATGTTTAAGGCCGATATCAATGTATATTACAGCGCCGAAGAACTGTATGCCGACATCCTCGGCGGCATAAGATATGATATGCTTTTTCTGGACATAGAACTGAGGGACGTCAACGGAATACACTTAGGCTATCTGATAAGGAACAAAGTAAAAGACCGTTCTGCCATGATTGCCTTTATATCTGTTCATTCTGAAATGATACAAGATATCTTTGCGGCTGAGCCGCAGCATTTTATACAGAAGCCCACGACCAGATCAGATATCGAAAATGTATTCCAGAAAATGATAAATAAATATAATAGCAGCCGTGAGGATTTTTTCACTTATAAATTCGGGAGAGATGTTTATCGGATATATAGGCGGGATATTATTTATTTTTATTTTAAGGATAGGGCAGTTTATATAAAAACCAAAGATAGAGAAGATTACTTTTATGGCACATTGATCAGTGTCATCGATCAGATGAAAGGGAGTAATTTCTTTCAGGTAAACAGGAATTACGTTGTGAATCTGAACTTTGTGTCACGGTTATCTAAAAACGAAATACTATTGTTCACAAATGAAACCATAGCTCTCAGCTCCGGTAAGTATCAAGAATTGGAAAAGGAGTTTGGTGGGATTATGAGACTTTTGTAGTATTGTTAATGTTGATGATTTTTAGAAAGAAGGTGAAGCTTATGAAGAAAAATGTTACGAAAAGGGTCGCTAAACTGGCACTGGGGATTACAAAAACTAATTTAAATTCTCTGTGCTGCTTTGGTTTATTTCAACCAAAATTACCGGGAATTGCCGAAAAGTTTAAGTTCGACAAATGGCAATAATGGTCAGGATTGTTACAGGGCATATTTTACGGCAAATATGCCCTGTGAATTTTTATACGAAAGGATAACAAATGAGTATAATGTTTGAAATATTGGCAATTATGCTGAATTTTGTAAATACATATTTTATATGTTGCATAATGAGATCAGTTAATATATCTAAACCCTATAATAAAAAAATAGAATTTATTTCTTATGTACTTGCTACGTTTATAAATTTAGTTCTAATGCAATTTGTAGCAGAAACATGGATAGTTTCCATGACAGTAATTATTATACTTGGTTTGTGGACGTTAAACTATGCTTCAAATCTCAAGCTTAAACTCTTTTCCGTAACACTAGTAATATTGATTATGTTTTTTTCTGAAATTGCTGTAAGATTTCTGGTAGAACAACCACAAATAAATACCAGCATACCTGTTAGCGAGACTATGCTTCATATGTCTCTCTATTGCAGAGTCATTGAAATAACAACTATAACTTTTATTATTTGTCATTTCAATAAGGATAAATGGACAAATAAGTCTCTGATAAAATGGAATATCCATATACTTATTGCATTTTTTGCAGTCTTCTTTGAAGTCTGTATAAGAAGCCGGGTACTTACATACAGGGAAGTTATCTTTAACGTTATATTAATTCTTTATATTGCTTCTGCGTTGATATACTTATACCTGACAGAGCAGATGATAAGAGAAAAAGAGCGAAACAACTTACAACAACAAATCAATGATTACCATCATCAATATGATATGCTTTGTACCTCTTCTCACATGCTGTTAGAATTGCATTACAATATGAAAGAATATCTGACTGTCATTAGGTCTATGGCGGAAGAGAAAGAAAACGAAAAGCTCATATCCTACATAGATAACTATATATCTGTGGAAACAAGAGAAAAGGACTTAATACATACTGGAAACTATACGATAGACAGTATACTAAGCACCAAATTTGCCAAAGCGAGAAAATTAGGCATTACTATTGATCACAACATCTTTATCCCTAAGAATATGAATATGGACGGTATTGATATCACCACCATACTTTCCGGCATGTTAAACTGCGCAATAGACGACTTGAGGTATTATTCAGACAAAACACTGACTTTTAAAATGAATTATGACACAACAATGCTTAGAATTTCCATGGCACACGCGAATACTGTAAGCGATGAGGAAAGAAAGAAATACAAGTATATATATCGTGATAATGTCATTATGAAAAGTATGGAAAAAGTCGCCAATAGCTATTTGGGCAGCGTGTGGAGCGATCTAAAAGATAATTATGTTTATATGACCGTTATTTTGGTGGTTCCGGCGGGCGAGAAATTGGTTGTTTAATACGGAGGGAACCTCAATTGTTTATAACAGAATTCCGTATGCTATTCAAACACAGAAGAATAATGATACTTTATGGCTTATTTCTAGCCGGATGTATTTTATGGGGAATATGGAACATAATACTTCAAGATTACCAAGTAATATATATTCTATTAAGAACATTGGAAATAAGCCAGTTTTCCTTTATTTTTTTTACAATAATATCTTATATGTACCTTGGTAAGAACCATTGGGAAGGCATTGAAGGCATCATCGGTTCTTCCGCGATAGGAAGTTTCAAAGCTGACATGAGCAAGATCCTGGTGTTACAGTTACTCAATGCGTTTATTACATTTTTCTTTATCGGGATGAATGTTCTACTTGCCATCAGCATAAGCGAATTTGGCCGGGATTATTGGCTGTATGTAAGTAAGCTGTGGATATTATATCATGGACTGCCTTGTTTTTTTGCCTGTTTAGCCGGCCTTTGTATTTCAATGATAAAAAACAAAGCCCTCGGACTAACGGCCATGATACTGCTGCTTTATATTTTCACAGGTAGTTTTGTTACTTTCTTGCAGATGATGTCTTTTAAAACAGAAGCTATTTACAGATTTGCCGACCTGTTTTGTATTTTTGCAAGAGGTACGAGAAGGTCGCCTAATTTTTATTATTTAATATCGTCAGAAGCAAATAATTTTGTGCGAATATTATTATGGTGTCTGCTGTTTTTTATCATCATCCTCTATTTGCTGGTCAGAAAGACGTCCATCGGGCAAAAACAGATTGATCCAAAATTCCGATTCTATATCCAAACCCGAACGAACATCAGATATTGAGACACGGTTTTCCATGATTCCACTTTCCGTATCATAAGCCCAAATCCCACTGTACATGCTTAATAGCAAAAGATTCGTATCAGTACCGGCGGACATCGCTATAAAAATTTCATTGGCCGGAAAATAAAGATTCGGATTTTCATTTTCTATAATGCAGCTATCTACATCAAGCTTGCCAATTACCCGTCTCTCAATACGATTGCCGTGAACAATATAAATATGATCGTCCTTTCCAACAGCGACCTGCCTCACCTGACCAATTCCCAGTGAATCCAATGTGAATCGGTGCCTAAGTATTCCATCGCCTGAAACAATTATACCATCCTGTTCCAGGGCCCATTGGATATAATAAGTACCGTCATCAAGAACCAGAAACCAGCGCGGCCAACGCGGCATTTGGATTGTTTCGATATATGTCGATATTTCAATCTTCTTGTCAACTTGGTAGTTGCCATCAAGTCGCCAGATAAAGTATTCCTCATTATCGCGTGCTGCAATCAGCAGATGTATTCTGCCATAGCTGTCGGATGTATAATGACAAATTTCCATTCCTTCCGGAAGATCAATATTATTCAGCTTAATCTCATCTGTACCAACCGGCATTATATAAAAATCAGGACTGCTAAGCAAATATATATTCTTACCATCCGATATGCAGTGGGGTGCTTCTGGCAGCAGTTCAACATAATCCTCCCGGTAATAATGTATTTCTTCAGCCTTAGTGTTTACGGGAATCTCAAGTGGTATCAACAGATTTCCGGAAGATTTGACGTTATTTTCATTATTACCGATATTATTGCTCTCTACTACACGGTTTTCTTCTGTTACTATAATTTCATTAGTAACGCTATTTACACTCTGACAGCTATTCAAAATGAATATACCTATGAGCAATGCCATAAACATTTTTATATTATATTTTCTATCAATCATTTAAACTCTCCATGCCGTCGCAGACTTTGTTTGTTTTCACAAATTATATGTTTAAGGGTGTTTCAAAAGCTAATAGTCAGAAACACCCTTCCCTTCAATAGATAATCTTATTTATGCGTGGTCATATAAATCATAACTCATATAACCCTTTGTTTGTGTACTGCTCCTCTTTACATGAACCCAATTAGAATACCCCGGAACATACTCTGTGCAAAGCTTTATGTAATCTTTAGAATACATTAATTCCAATATGTCTCCGTCAACCGGGGATCTTCTCCTCATCCATATAAACCCAAGCAGTTACTATATACAACAATTACACTATACCACGATTAGCTTTCAGAATCAAGTTCTTGTTCAAAAATTACAACGAGTCAACTGTTATTTTGTTTTATTCAGATTATCTCACAGGCATCATGTGGGTAATTATAATTATATTATCTGGCCATATATTTATATTCTGGGGCAAAAAGCTGAATCTTAGTTATGAAAATTACTGGATATGCGAATATAGCTATATTTCCAATAGTAAACTTTTTGTAAGCTTTTCGTTCACCTGTAAATTAATTTTCTTAATCTGTCAGATAGATAGAAAGACTTTTATTACTTAACAAACAGTTTATGAATAAATCATTTCTTTTTCGAAGTTTATGTTCCAATTGAAATTTACTGTCGTTGCCATTTCTGATTCTGCAAGTGACGGCGACCAATGGCTGCGCAAAATGTTTCTCACCTCCTCATCTGGGCAACCAAAGCAATTGTCATATACAACAATTCCACTGTAAGTCGATCGACATTCACAATCAATTTCTTATTCAAAAATCATAATGTATAAACTGTTATTTTGTTCAACTCCCAATATATTAACTTGTGCTACATGAATTAATACCCAGTATGGCTCTAGCAAAATTATATAATTATATAAAATTGAAATCCATAATTCAATCAACAATGGGGTTATGTCAATCGCCGATTCAATATTAGGCGCAAGATAATTTTTACTTTAGACAGCAAATCTGTATATTATGTAATTGATATTGCTAACAAACCATCAAGTCTCTATAATCTACTACAAGTGGCGTCATTGTTGTTGTCAGTACGTAAACATTGGCGCACATAATAAATTTACAATACTAAGGAGGGAAATTAATGAAACAAAAAAAGAGGCTTTTCAAAAAAGGGATTACAACTGTTTTAACATTGGCACTGGTATTTACAACCATACCAGCTTATTCGCTATTGGGGGCTGAGTATAATGAGATGAAGAACTATATCATCGTTACCTCGGACAGTCAGGCATATGAGCAAGTGGAAGATATAATAGGAGATGCCGCAACCCATAATGCTGCCTTAGCGGAGAACGACATATTAGTAGCCGGGTTAATGAACCGGGAAGCCAGGGATCTACAGCACGATACCAATGTAGTAGTGATCGAAGAAGATTTTATAATGGAAGCCAATACCTTAGCGGGTGAAGATGAGGTGCCCACTGTAGCGGAGATTGCGACATTCCAACAGGCGCTGATTGAAGAATATGCTAATACAACACACCGTGAACCCACCCAGCCGGAAGATTATGAATGGAACATGAAAGCAGTCGGTGCCAATGATCTTCCAGAAGAAGCACCGGCGGAAGGGACACCAAGAATTAAGGTGGCTGTCTTGGATTCTGGTGTGGATATTGTCAGGGGCATTGAGCTGGCCGGTACGGTCAATCTTGTCCCAGAAGAACAATACATATCGCCCATGTTCGTGGATATGAGCGGGCACGGAACTGCCGTTGCCAGTATCATAGCGGGCAATCAGGACAACGAAGTCCAAGGAGTGAACCCAAACGCAGAGTTGTACTCGGTTAAGGTACTGGACGGTCAGAACCAAGCGCCGGTCAGCCGTATCATTGAGGGCATTTATTGGTGTATTGACAATGATATGGATATCATCAACATGAGCTTCAGTACCACGAATCCTTCCCAAGCACTTCATAAAGCAGTGGCCGATGCTTATGATGCCGGAATCCTCATGATAGCCTCTTCCGGCAATGTATCCGGCGCCGTGGAATATCCGGCAGCCCTGCCGGAGGTCATGGCGGTGGCCGCAGTGGATACCAGTGCCCAAATCACTGATTTCAGCAATACTGGTGAGGAACTGGAAATTGCTGCCCCCGGAGATAAGATCAAAGCGACCGGATTCTTCGGCGGACAGATCGTGACGCATGGAACCAGCATAGCCGTTCCTCATATTACCGGTGCGGCATCCTTGCTCTGGCAGAAGGACCGGGAACAATCCAGTGAGTTTATCCGGCAACTGTTAATCGCAAGTGCAAAGGATATCAGCAACAGTGATGAATGTGGTCTGCTGGATGTGAAATATGCACTGGAAATGTATGAGTCCTTTGCGGAGAACTGGGACGACAGCGCATCGGTCCAGTCGGACCTTATTTCGAAAAATCTTACGATGCCAGAGACCTTTGAGGAGGTGGATGACGATATCAATTATGTGGAAGGCCGGTGGGGAAAAACTGCACACGAGAATTCAGTAGGCAGTCCTACTGGTTTTACTGCTGATGAGATAAAAATTATTAAGGCAGGATCAGTTTATCCGGATCAATACTTAACTAGGACTACCGTTGTTAATAATCAGAGCTTAGGAGACGGTGCCATACCATATCATGGACATTCTTGGGGTACTTATAACTATATTGCATGTTACGAATTTGTAACGAGAATAGCATTGAGCGGGGGCAGTGCATCAATATCTCAAAGTACTATCCGGGGTATTGACAGTAACTCATACAATTATATAAAAAATCATTTCTCATCCACTTCCGCCATCAATGGCAGAAACTGGGTCGCTATTTTTAATGAATATGGATTGAATCCCACGTATACAACTCAACCCTCTGCTGCGCAAAAAAAGTATTTTACATGGGGAATAGCTCTGCATATACTGGCTGATATATTTGCGCATGAAACTTACACAGCGGGCGGTATTGAGCTCACTCATACAAGCGGAGATGCCGATAATATAAATGTGTGTCCCGATAGATATGATGCCGCCAAAATAGCCGTCGAAAAAAGCCTGGCTAAGTTAAAAAGTGGAACAGCAGGTAATTATGTAGAGATAGCAACTGCGTTATTGTCATATAATTCAGATTTTAAAAAACTAAATATACATACAATGGCTCAATCTAATGCCGGCGGCAATTTGGGCACCTATAATAACTTATTTTATAATGTAAATATTAATTGATTTATCATCTGACAAGCCGCGCGCACATATAGTGTTCCAAAGCTAAAACAGGAGTGTCGCATGTCACGGGCAGCCGACCGGTATCAGAGCAAGACAGCATCTCCAAAAAAGGTGTGGCACATAGCATTTTATATCCGGCTGTCCCGCAAGGACAGCCGCGGCAAGGATGAGTCAGAAAGCATAACCAACCAGCGGCTTATCCTCGCCGACTTCATCGCGGAACAGGATGACGGCGACGAATATGTCTTTACCGGCGAATATGTGGATGACGGCATAAGCGGGACCACCGATGAAGAGAGGGAAGGTTTCCAAAGGCTTCTTACAGATATCCAGAGCGGCAAGATCAACTGTGTGGTCGTCAAGAACTTGGCCCGGAGTTTCCGCAACAACGGCGATCAGAGCTATTACCTAGACGACTGGTTCCCGCGTCACAATGTCCGCTTCATCTCGCTTTACATGCAGCCGGTCGATACTTATAAAGACCCGAAAAATGCCCAGAGCATCGCCGTTCCTGTCCAAGGTGTCCTGAACGAGGAACATGCCCGGGGAACCTCGGAAAGCGTCCGGAGAACCTTTGATGCAAAAAGGGAAAAGGGACTGCACATCGGGTCTTTTGCCCCCTATGGCTATCTGAAAGACCCGGAAGATAAAAATGCCCTCATCATTGACGAAGAGGCGGCAGAACATATCAGAAGCATCTTCATATGGTTTTTAAGCGGCATGAGCAAAAACGCCATTGTCCAGCGGCTCAATGCGGCCGGCATCTTATGCCCGGCCGCATATAAGAAAAGCAAAGGCATGAAATACCAGAACCCCCGCGTCGATGGCAGCACCCCGCTATGGGGCCCCGTAAGTATCACGAACATATTGAAAAACCGGGTCTATGCCGGTGACATGGTGCAAGGCCGCTACCGTATCAAAAGCTATAAGATCCATGTCCAGGAAAAAGTCCCGGCTGAGGAGTGGTTTATCGTGGAAAATACCCATGAACCGATCATCGGCCGGGCAGATTTTGAAAAGGTGCAGGAGCATTTACGGAAAGATACGCGGACTTCGCCCACCCAGAGCCGGCTCTACCTCTTCAGCGGCTTTCTCCGCTGTGCCGACTGCGGCAAAGCCATGACTAGGAGCAAGTCCGGCCGAAATGTCTACTACTATTGCCGCACATATAAGGATCATTCCAAGGAAGCCTGCACCAAACACACTGTCAGACATCATGAGCTGGAACGAGGGGTATTATATGCGCTCCGGCAGTCCATCTATGCCGCTGCGGACATGAACAAAATCATGTCCTGCCTCAATGCCGCGCCCCCGCCAAAGAGCCCGGCTATAAGGCTGGATGAGCAGATAGCGGCAAAAGAAAAAGAACTGTCCCGTATCATGCATTACAAGCAGAGTATTTATCAGGACTGGAAAGACGGCAACTTGACCCACCGCGATTACCTGCACATGCAGGCGGACTACGAGCGGCAGATCAATGGAATCCATAATGTGGCGGCCGCTCTTCGTGAAGAAAGAGCCGGACTGGAAAACCGCACGGACACAGAGCATCCCTTTCTGACTGCCTTCCGGAAGCACGGAAACATCGGACAGCTGACACGCGAGCTCTTAATCGAGCTGATCGAGGTAATTAATGTGCATGATAACGGCAGTATTCAGATCAAGCTGCGCATCAGGACGCCTTATCAATCATATCACGGATATAATCCCGCAGGCCATCCTCTGTATCAATGCAATTATCCCGGTTCACCGCCATGTAATACTTCATGATCCGTTCCTTTGACAGCAGTCCGCTCAGCGAGATGCCGTCTCCATATCCTTTTCACTGTCCGGTACTGTTGACCAACCTCCTAGATATTTATATCTAGGAGGCCCGGAATACTCATTTCTTCACCGCACTCCGCACAAACAGCCACTGTGATACATTCTATGCAAAAATCTCTTCTTCCCATCTCTGCCATAATGGCCACCTCCGTTAGACGCGTCCGCCTTAAACATCATGATCTTGCTGTTTATTTATCAACTTTCTCCCACACCGCCTCGACTATATTGTCCAGTTCATCAAATCTTCGCTTCAGGATATCGGCTTCCGTGAATTTGATCCGGAAAGCTTTTTCCAGTTCAAAGAAGACAACCAACAGATCCCGGGGCTGCAGGCCGATTCTGGGATCTAACAGGCTGTATTTAAAATCAGTATCCTTGACGAATTCAATCCCCAATGATGTCTGTATAACCGCAATAACCCGTTGTTTCATTAGCTCTCTGTCCATTTTTCCTCCTCAATACTGTTCGTATCTCCCGTACTGCTCCAGCTTGCTTCTGACAAAGCGGTAAATCGCGCCGTCGTCTAAGTCGGCGTTAGTAAAAACTTTATGTTTTGATGATTCCAGCTTGATTTTTTCTGCATAAGTGTAGGATAATTTTTCCCTGTACATTGAAGTCGAAGTGGGCACATAGCGGGAAACAAAAAAGGCATCAAGGTCATAATTGTACTTATATTTGCAGAGTAATTTTATTTCGTCATAAAAGGGGTCATTGTATTCTCCGTTGATGAAGGTGGCCACCGACACGTCCGGAGTAAACGCGCTGAATGCCTCCACGGCATGGATGCCGAAATTAAAGCAGTGCTTACGTGACAGGGGCAGGATGGGATCGTCAATACCGACAATAATTACATCCGGGGTTTCCTGCTCCTCGATCTTTTTAAGCAGAGCGTTAAGGAAATACACCTTATGTACCTCCGGCAGCTTACTGTCAGACAAAATACCAGATATCGGATAAGCTCCCGCCAGTTCGCTAAGCGGACCTGTCCCGACCATGGACACGCGGTATCCGTCCTTTAAAAAACTGCTCATCAGTTCAAGCTGGATGTCCAGCCCTTGCGTAAACGGGCTTACCCCGGAAACAGCAACGGTGGGCGTCTCGACCTTCTGATAATTAAATGAGTATTCTATATCTGTCCAGCTGATCATATTTTTTTTGCCGTCCCAGTTCCTGACCGCCGCGTATCTGGCGCCATGCTCCCGGCAAAGCCGGCTGATTTGTTCTTTGATATCAGCGCGTACCTCGGCCAATATTACTCCGGTTCCGGCTTGGCAATACCGGCCAATCAGGGAAAGGACATGGTTCAAGTCCATATTTTCGATTCGTTCCGTTACTAAAAGCATGTCTATTTGCTTATCCAAACCATCAAACCGCTGCCAGTCTACCGCCAAGCTTTCTTTTGCCAAGTCGCTTGCCTCGATAATGTCATTGCCTTTCAATAATACGCCATTATGATTCAGTAAGGCGGTGAAACGGATGTCGTCAAACAGGTTTTCATACTTAAGATTAGGAATAAAAAAATCATCGAAGGGATACACCCCTACATTTATCTTTTTCATGTTTATAACCTTACCCCCATGTCCGCTGCCCCGTTTATTTCGCAGGCACCGTCTTCGAAACTGCAAAAACAGAAGCACCTACAGTCTGACCAGCTTGCTCCGGTATTTTTTTAATATAATATAGTTTCTCATGCTATCTTCCGTCCTAGCCTTCGTCTGATAGCAAAACGACAGCCTTTTTTGCTTGTCAAGCTCACCGTCTTTTTCCGCTTTGCCGCAACATAGCTCGCACAGTTTAAAGCACCAGCAACGCTTACATTCCTCTCCGGTTATCTGTGATACATTGAGCAGCCGGCTGGCATGATCCATATTAAAGCCTTCTTGGATATCGCCTATACACATGATTTCCGAAGCTTCATTGACCCGTTCGCAAGGGAAGATTTTGCCGTCCACATTTATAAACATCCGCTGTATCCCCGGCAGACACTGCCCGCCGGGACAGCTCATATGAATATCATGATTATTGACAATAAAACGCTCCGCGATCAAGCTGTGTAAATAGTCCAGCTGAAAACTGAACAGAGATGTCCGGTATCCTTTTAGCAGATCAGTACAGCTATTCAGATATATTTTAAAGATTTCATATTGGGAATGGGCGAAAAACTCCGGCGGGACTTCATTTTGTCCGTCTTTTAGATTATTAGATTCCACATAGTTGCCTGACACACCGATTTCTTTGACCAGGTCATAAGACATAAAATACTCGCTGGCACAAGTAATATCGTTATTTATATCAATTACGGCGTTAAAGGTTATATGGCCGATATAGTCAGGAGCGATCAGCTTAACCAACTCTAGCTTTGCCATTATGGTATCAAAGGTTCCTTTATTGCTGCCGGCAAAAATCCTGTTTTTGTTCTGGATATCACGCGGCCCGTCAAGACTGATGGTCAAGTTAAACTGATGCTTCTCTAAAAATCTTATTTTTTCTTCATCCAATAAGGTGGCATTGGTAGTCATATTAAAAGTCAGTTTCTTACCTGCAAAAATATTTTCAGCGTGACTGACACATTCTTTGATCAGCTCATATTCCAGTAACGGTTCCCCGCCATAAAAACCGACCGAGATGTCTTCGCTCGCCCAGGAATGGCCATACAGAAAGTCAATGGCTTTGATTGCCGTTTCTAGGCTCATCCGCTTATTATTATGGGTCCTGTTGATATAGCTCCCCGAATAGACACAGTATTTACATCTTAAATTACAATTTTGCGTCACCTGTAAAGTCGCCATGTTTAAGTTGGACTTATATAATGACGCCAGACTGTCGGTTTCGCCGTGCCGAATCACTATATTGTCGTTTATATCCTGCAAAAAACCCTGAGACATGATGAACTGAAGGTCTTCTTTTTCTTCCGGATCCAAAGTTTCTGTAAGTGCCATGATCTCCGGCGCCGAGCTCGCCGGTAAGGCTAAGACGCTATGCAGATAATCTGATATTTTATCGGAAATATTCATTATGGCATTGGTATTCACATCGTAAAGATATTTTTGCTGATATATATTAAACAGATGGATATGAGGTCTGTGATCAATCATTTATGTCTCCTCTTTTGAATAGGACAGCCCGCATTAGCGGCGGGCTGTCCTGCATTGCCGCACTCATGCTTAACCTAACAAGGTCATCATGCCGAATGACTGAGTGTAATTATTGCTATCATTAACATAAGCCATTACTTCTCTGCCCGTTGCCATAGCAACTGATGTACAGTTGTTACATGTCAGACACAAACAATTACAGCGGCATACACACGCGAACGCCGTCAGGGAACCTGATTCAAAGTTTCCTTTTCTTCCTAATTTCTTCATGGTTTCACCTCCTTCCTTTAGTATAGTTCAATACGCACTCTTGCCGGATCTCATGCTACCAGCCTCCTAGGCATGTCCGGCTTTTCCGGTCATCACTTTCTCTATCTCAATGAGCCGAAAGCAACGGTTACATGACTGTTATCAGGATCGGATTTATATCGTATTTTATTTATAAACGTTGATGATACTGCCAAGCATTTTTTCCGCCTCTGCGTCCGGGAAGTCTGGCTGAATCTCTTTGTATTTTTCGATGTGCTCCTCAACAGCCGCCCGGATCCTTTCTTCCTCTATCTGCTCCTGGACTATTTTTTCCTGAGTCTTATTTTCCTGGGTTTTATTTTCCCGCGCTTTCTTTTCTTGTGCCTTCTTTTCCCTAGCTTCTTCCTGTGCCTTCTTTTCCCGGGCTTCTTCCTGGGTCTTCTTTTCCCGGGCTTCTTCCTGTGTCTTCTTTTCCTTCGCCTTTTTCTCCCTTGCTTTGTCCGAATCTGTCTTGCCGACGTTACCGCTGTGAGCAGTTTCCGTCGTAGTCATTAAGGACACTTCGCCGTTTTCATTCATATGATAACTGGAACTTATCAATACCCTGCCATCTTTTCTGCGCAGACTTTGTGCAAACTTGATGCTTTCTGGTATAGCCTTCAGATCGTCTTCGAGCAACTTGGCTTGTTTAGGATCCCTCAAACATTTACTCAAAAAAGCATCCGATACCGTGTAGGACACGGAAACCCCTTCCAGCATTGTGCTTTTGTTAAAATAACTGTAATTATTCTGTAAATAGGCTTTGTAATCGTCTACATTTTTAATCTGACTGCTGCCACCTGCCTTATCCGTAGCATCAGCGCCGGCCGTCTTACTGGTGGACGTCTCTTCCTTTTTTTCCTGCGTGCCCTTCGTGTAACTTGTCGGATAACCGGTGTATACAGAGCTTACTCCCTTGACATCCATATTCTTTCTCCCTTCTAATCTGATCATTATTCCTTTTTTATATCATATGCCGGCTGATTATAATGCTTGATTAAATATGCATCATACTTTAATTACTGTCGTATTATGTATCAACTCCATTATACATTATATCTAGAACATTTCAACTATAATTTAATATATCGGATATTTTGGGCAAAATTAACAAATATTTAAATATATAATTAACAATAAAAATGTGATTTCACTTTTAATTATAATTTTTAGCTTATTTAATTAGGATTTGTAGTGGATTTGATGTTTGATTCCTAAATGTGAGAAATATAAGTCAAGTTGTGATATTAATCATATCATTAGATTTGATATTGATTTTTATATATTATAACACAGCAATTACGCAACAAATATATCTTTTTTAACGATAAATGTATACGATAATGTCAATTTCCTATTATAAACGCCCCGACCGGGCCAATCGGGCCACAGGGTGTTCAGGGGTTACAGGGCATCCAAGGAGCGACCGGTTCACAGGGACCGCAAGGGCTGCAAGGTGCCGCCGGACCGCAGGGAGCGACGGGCGATACCGGACCGCAAGGGCTGCAAGGGATTCAGGGCTTAAGCGGTCCCACCGGGCCGATCGGGCCGACCGGTCTGCAGGGTCT
>DBDG01000048.1 GCA_002293475.1 Lachnospiraceae bacterium UBA938 | reverse complement strand
TGATTACCGCCAGCCCGGAAGCATTCAAGGGAAAATCACCCAAGGAAACGGCACAGTTTTTCAGATGGGCGGCGGATTTCATGTGCCAGCGTATCGGACGCGACAACATCGTGTCGGCGGTAGTGCATATGGACGAGAGGACACCCCATATGCACCTGACTTTCGTGCCGCTTACCGGAGATAACCGGCTGTCGGCCAAAGACATCCTCGGCAACCGTGCCAGCCTGTCGCGCTGGCAGGATGATTTCCATGCCCATATGGCCACCAAATACCCTGACCTAGAACGGGGAGAAAGTGCCTTCCAGACCGGAAGGAGACACATCCCTACCCGGCTGTTCAAGCAGGCGGTCACGCTTTCTAAACAGGCAAAAGAGATTGAGAACGCAATAGACAGCATCAATCCCGTCAATGCCGGGAAAAAGAAAGAGGAAATATCAACTCTGCTTAAGAAATGGTTCCCACAGATGGAGAATTTCACCAGCCAGCTTAAAAAGTACCGGATAACAATCGAGGATCTGCTGGCAGAAAACCAGAAGCTACAGGCCCGTGCCAGAGCCAGCGAGTCAGGAAAAATAATGGACACTCTGGAAAAGGCCAGACTTGAAAGTGAAATCCACAATATCCGGCGGCTGATTGATCGAATTCCGGAAGACATCTTAAATCAAGTCAAGCAGGTTAAGCAGGAACGTCAAATTCCCGCCAAAGATAATCAGCTTTAACCTTAATAACTATAGCTCGCCATTAACGGCGGCACCCACAATACATACGTTGCGAGATCACAATCAGTAGCTGATCGGTGACCATAAACAGAATCGTTCATATACTATATTGTTGATAGATGCAGGAGGTAAATTATCATTAATACGCAACCTGACACAACGCACAGTAAATATCAGACCGATATCAAAATCATCCTGAACCCAGAACAGGAAGCCTTGTTCCACCACTTAATCAAAACCGGTATCTACAAAGAATTATTAAGAAATAAACTTCTTTCCGACAGGCAGTTAAAAATAATTCTCAACCTACATAACAGACCACCCGTATAAGCGTCAAACTTGAGCATCACCACTGGACATGGTACAATATCAGTGGTGATGTTTTTCGTAAAAATGCTTATCAATTTTACGAAAGGGGTTAACATATGCAGAACAATCTGAGAGTATCCGCATATTGCCGGGTATCCACTGAAAAGGATGACCAGATCAACTCTCTTGCCAGTCAGATAAAGTATTTTACGGATTACATAAAACAGCATGAATGTTGGACAATAGGGGAAGTATATTATGACGAAGGCATTACCGGTACTTCAATCCGCAAGCGGGAAGGCTTTAAACGGATGATAAGAAACGCAGAGATGAACCAGATGGATCTAATATTGACCAAGGAAGTCAGCCGTTTTGCCAGAAATACCGTTGACACACTCTCCTATACCAGAGCCTTAAAATCAATGGGTGTCGGTGTTATCTTCACTCTGGATAATATTGATACCAGAGAAAATGACGGCGAACTCCGCTTGTCCATCATGGCAAGCCTAGCCCAAGAAGAAAGCCGCAAGACCTCCGAACGGGTGAAATGGGGCCACAAAAGACGCATGGAACAAGGTATAGTATTTGGCCGGGATCTCTTAGGCTATACCGTCCGCAACGGCAAACTGTACCTGAATCAAGAAGAATCCGAGATCGTCAGGCTGATCTTCCATAAGTATCTGGTGGAAGAAAAAGGAACCCACGTCATAGCCCGCGAACTGCACGAAGCCGGTATCGCTCCAAAACGGGTACAACATTGGAGCAATACCGTAATTCTCCGGGCATTACGTAACGAAAAGTACGTAGGTGACCTGCTCCAAAAGAAAACCTTCACTCCCGATTATCTGACTCATGCCAAGAAGTATAACCGTGGACAGGAAGAAATGGTCTACATCAAGAACCATCACGAACCGATTATCAGCCGTGACATTTGGGATGCCACCCAAAAAGAACTGGAACGCCGCTCCAGCACCAGCGAAATGAAGTCCAAACATTCCAACCGCTACTGGTGCAGCGGCAAACTGGTCTGCGGGTGCTGCGGGAGCCGGTTCATCAGCTTCACCAAGAAAATGAAAGGAGGTACTACCTATAAGGCATGGCGTTGTTTTGCCGCCGCCCGGCATGGCTGTGCCAAGTTAGATATTGACGGCTCTCCCATCGGCTGTGACAACAGTTCCATCAATGACAGGGTACTGCTATACGGAATGTCCTATGTGCTGAAGCATATCCAAAGCAATAAAGAGCAGATCATAAACGAGATGATGCAAGAAATCAAAACAATACAGGGAGTCAGCACGAACGATACTGATACTGCCCCGCTCTGCCAAAAAATCAATCATCTCAACCAAAAAAAGCGCAAGGCCATAGACCTTGTTCTGGATGATCTGATTACCAAGGATGATTACAGAAAGCAGACGGAATATTACGATCAGGAAATCAAGAATCTGGAAAAGCAAATCAAGATTACCGAACAATCCAATCTCCTGAAAGAAAACCAGATTGACGGCATCCAGCAAACCATCAGCGAAGTAAAGCAAATGCTGAATTTTGAAACTGTCAATGAAATGCTTTACCGGGAACTGATCGACCACATAACCATTCTTAAAAACAATGAAATGGTCATCTATCTTAAGTGTATTCCCTACGGTATCAGAATCCATGCCGTCACATCCGGCAAACTGGACGATTATCAAGTAATAATCGACCATGCAACCTTAGAATTAACCAGTGAAATCGAAAATATATAGCTATCCAGTGTCTTAAAACTACAGCCCTGAATACCGAATCGTCATATTGTCCGACCAATCATCTGCTCCGGTGACTTCCGGGAGAAAATTAGTGTTTCTTAGTTTCTCACTGAAAAACCCAGCAATGGTCGGACACGGAAGTCCGACCAAGGATTCACGCGACACGGAGGTCGCTTGAATCCGGTTGCGAGAGCCGCCGATACATTGATTGAGAAACTTAGATACACTTATTTTCGGACGACAGGAACCGGAGCAGATGATTGGTCGGGCAATATGACGATGACCGTTCCACACTCACCTTATGTCTTGATCTCACCACCTGCAACCTGATACGCAACTCCGACACCGATATAGGAACCGAAGAACTTGCACATCTGGAAATGGTCTCATCGATGGTCTATCAATTGACCAAAGACCTGTCTATGGAGGAGATCGAAGCTTCCGGCTTTGCTCCTTATTACACCGACCACACGGTCGCCGTCTGGCCACAGGCTGCCGGCGGGATCCCTTTCACTTCTACAGAATTCCAATCAAAGGGTGATGCCATTACTGATCTTATGGAGGATCTTGCTGCAGAACAAAAAGCCCGCACAACGTATGACAACCTCCTACGCTTAATAAAAGACAATGACGTCGCCGAACCGTTGCGTTTCCTCCGAGCCAGAGAAGTCGTTCACTTCCAGCGTTTTGGTGAAGCGTTGCGGATCGTCCAAGATAAACTGGATGCTAAAAACTTCTATGCCTTCAACCCCGAATTTGACAGATGCAAAAAATAGTATTGTAGATCCAAAGCTTTTATACGGAAACAAAGCCGGAGTATCATGGCTATCCTCCGGCTTTGTTTAATTTTATATGATTAGCATAAATCTTTTTTAAATAATCAGTGATTTTTATATTTTTACTTGGAATCTTAATTTTTGTTATGCTATAATAGCCATATAATGACAGTTGGGTTTATGCTTCAACAAGCGGTCATAGGAGGAGGGTAAAACATGGATAGTACAGCGAATAATACAATGGAGGCTAAAAGCATGTCTAAAATGAAAGACATGAGCCTGAAAGAAAAATTTGTCTACAGCTTAGGCTATATCAGAAAGCTGACAATTGTCGTCGGTATTGTCGGGCTCATCGGAATGATCAGCCTGGAGGTTTCTGCTTTTATGATGTATAATAATAATCTCCGCGGCATACAGTATATGGGGGAACTGCGTGAACATTTTGCCGTGCAGCGCAATGACATCCGCAATCTTTTCCTGTCTCAAGATAATGCCGAACAGGTCCAAAATCTGATTGCCGGGGTAAAAGAAAGCGATGTCCAGGTGAAAGCACTGTTTGCGCAATATGAAGGCACGATCACCAACCAGAGGAAAGCCGCTGATTATTATTCGGCAAAAGATGCTTGGATCGGGCCGTTTGCCAATATGAAAACGGAATTGTGGAAACTAATCGAGGCCGGTGATTTTGAAAGCGCCTACCAGTGGTTTGTCGAACAGGGCGTCGTCATCCAGCCGATTATGCAAGGCTTTGAAGCAAGCGTAGCCCAGAACAACCAGGCGGCTATGAACAGCATCATTGCTTTAACAGTTTTGTTTGTTGGCCTGCTGGTTATTTTAACCTTTGTCATCGCGGCAGTGGTCAAAGCAGTCAGTATCTTTACGCGGATTCTGACCACGCAGATAAGCGACCCTCTCGTCATCCTCACCACCTTCATGCAAAAGGCCAGTGCGACGGGGGATATCACCCTAAGGCCGGAAGACAGGGAAGCTATCGGCAAATATGCGGCGGTAAAGGATGAGATAGGTCAGACCATCGGAGCCAGCGCCGGATTCGTCAGCCGAATCATTGAAATATCGGAAGACCTACAGGTAATTGCCGGAGGCGACCTGACTGCCAAGGTGAAACTCCTGTCACAAGATGATGTCATCGGCACTTCCCTTGATAGTATGCTGGATCAGCTGAATGAAATGTTCAGTGAGGTCAATGTATCCAGCAGTCATGTCACGACAGGCGCCAAGAATCTGGAAGACGGGGCGCAGAGCCTGGCGGAAAGCACGACGACTCAAGCCAGCAGCGTAGAAGAACTGACGGCAACGATCAATATGATCTCCAGTAACATCTCCGAAGGAGCCAAACGCGCCCAGGAAGTCAGCCGGGATGCCGCCGGAATCGGCAACAAGGCGCAAGGCAGCATTGCCCAGATCGAACAGATAATATCGGCTATGGAAACGATCAGCCATACCTCCGGCCAGATCGGAAACATCATTGACAGTATTGAAGACATCGCTTCCCAGACGAATCTGCTGTCACTCAATGCCTCCATTGAAGCCGCCCGTGCCGGAGAAGCAGGCAAAGGCTTTGCCGTAGTGGCCGATGAAATCGGCAAACTGGCGAAACAAAGCGCTGAAGCCGCCAATAATACCCGTAACCTGATCCAGATATCAATGGGAGAAATATCAGAGGGCAACCGAATAGTGGCAGATACTTCCAAGTCTCTTAACGAAGTACTTAACAGTGTCGGAACCATTGTCACTGCAGTTGATGAAATCACCGTCACTTCAGAACAGCAGGCGATATCCATGGCGGAAATCGATGGCGTGGTGGAACAGATCTCCCAAGCAGTGCAGGATTCTTCCGCCATTGCCGAGGAAAGTCTGGCCGTCAGCGAAGAACTGTATGCTTCTGCTACCAATCTCAATGAACTGGTCAGCCGCTTTAAAATCCATTAAGCGTATCGCCAAAGGTGTTTAAACAGGATATATACAATCATCCGCCGTCGGAAAGACATACCTTCCAACGGCGGATCTTATATTCCGGATCTTATATTCCGGATCTTATATTCCGGGTCTTATATTCCGGGTCTTATGTTTCACATCTTATGACACTTAGCGGACATCACCCATAAAAAACAAAGCAATCGTGCCCGGACCGGCATGGGCACCGATGGTCGGACCGATGTGGTTGATCAAGAATTGATCAATACCAAATCGTTTTTTGATTTCATCTGCCACAAACTGGGCATCTTCCAGAGCATCACCATGACTGATAAATACAATGTCGTTTTGGTCGCGATAGCTGCCCATCTTCTGCTCCATTAAGTCAACCAGCGCAATCAATGATTTTTTCCGGCCCCTTACTTTACTGAGCGGAACAAGATGACCTTCGTCGTCCACATGCAGAATCGGCTTGATGCCGGCCAGCGTCCCGATAATAGCCGTCGCTTTGCTGACCCGTCCGCCCCGGTAAAGATGATTCAAGTCATCCACGGTAAAGACATGGGTCAGATTCAGCAAATGATCGGTGACCCATGTGGCGGTCTCATCCAGCGTCTTCCCGGCCTTTTGCAGTTGTACTGCCTTATGGACCAAAAGTCCTTCCCCCAAAGATGCACATAGCGAGTCAATCACCCGGATGCGGATGTCCTTTTGCTCTTCCATCATTTCGCCCGCTACCAGAAAAGCATTCTGGCAGCTTGAACTGAGCCCGGAAGAAAAAGAAAGATAAAGTATGTTTTTATTTTCAGTAATAAATTCTCCAAAATTACGCCTGAACTGCTCAGGATTCACCTGCGAGGTAGTGGGCATTTTGCCACTGCGCATCATAGCATAGAAATCCTTCCAAGGCAGCTGCTTATGCTCACCATATTCCACGCCATCCAGAACGTTATTGAAATGTAATAAACCTAGGTCATTTTCTTCTATATATTCTAACGGGAGATCGGCCGTTGTATTGGTAACAATCTTAAATGATTTTGTTGTCTTGTCCTTATCCTTTGTATTTGTTTTCATCCTTCCTTTCACCTTTACCCTTGTTTAATAACCATGCATTAAGATAGCAATGATACCTACGCGCGACAATAATATTCTATCACTCCCGATTATAAAGTTCAACCCAAAAATTAACTGTGTCATTTTACGGTCAGTTAATAGTTACAATCCTTATATAAGTTATTTTAGTGAGTCTGGGAGTCTTCGCCTTAACAGCCGATAACTAAGCTTTTTACCGTCAAAGGGAATCAGCGGATAAAGGTAGCTTACCCCATTCATCGTCTGGTTAAATGCGATAGAAAAGATGAGCACCAATATTCCGGCAATAAAGCCGTACAGGCCGAACACAGCCGTCAGAATCAGGTTAATGATTCTCATAAATTTTAAGGCGTAACTTAATTCATAGCTGGACTGTGTATAGCTTGCCATGGCGACAAAGGCCATATAAAGCATGACTTCGGAATTGAACCACCCGCTTTTCACGGAGAACTCTCCCAACACCAGCGCCGCCATGATACTCAGCGGCGTACTCAGCATAGTCGGCGTATTTACCGCTGCGAGCCGAAGCCCATCAATAGCCAGCTCTAAAACAAGGAACTGCCATATCAGCGGCAGATTGCTGTTTTCTTTCATCATGATGAACTGAAACGACTCCGGAACCCAATGGGGATTCATGGTCAGCAATAGATAAAGCGGGGTAATCAGATAAGTCGCCAGAGAAATCAAAAATCTGGCAAAGCGCAGGTAAGTTCCGGTTATTGGCGAAAAATAATAGTCATCGGCTTCCTCAAGCACATCAAATATGGAAATCGGTGTTATCATGGCCGACGGCGAATTATCCACCAGGATGACGATATCACCTTCTAGGACCTGGGCGGCGGCAGTATCGGGTCTTTCGGTAAAACGGAACTTAGGGAAGGGGTTGAACCATCTTTTCCGATGGAGACATTCTGCCAGGCTCTCCTGGTTCATTGTCAGCGCATCTACTTTGATCTGACTGATCCGTTCCCTGATCTTATTAAGGAATTCCTGATTCACCCTGCCTTGCATATAGCAGAGCACAATATCCGTTTTGGAGCTTTTGCCAGCCTGCATGATTTCCATCGTCAGATCGGTGCTTCTGATCCTTCTTCTGATTAGTGCCGTATTAAACACGAGCGTCTCAACAAAACCATCGCGGGAACCCCGCAAAGATTTATCTTTCTCCGGCTCACTTACTGACCTGGCCGGATATGTCCGGGAATCAATCATCAGACATTTATCATATCCGTCGATAAACAAAGCAAAGACTCCTGATAAGATAAAGGTGACAATAGTTTCCCACTGATCCTTAAGGTCAACTTCTACATAGGACATTTCTTTTTTGGACATTTCATGGGCTGTTTTGGGCATTTCTTTGGGAGGGATCTTCATGAAATCAGAAAGGAGTTTGTTCATGATTTCGTCTTTACAGAAGCCGTCCAGATAATATAAACAGGCTTCCCGGCCACCGATGTGGATTACGCGGTATATAACGTCAAAATTCACCTTGACATTCATCCTTTTGTTCAGATAGTTCATAGTTTCTTCCAGGGATGAGGTCATCCTTATCGGCGTGCCAGTGTTGGCGGTATTTTCTGTGTTCATGCCATCCATGTTAGATAACTCCTTTCAACGGCTTATTGGGATGATTCTTTCGCAAATATTTTGTCCAGTAACGGGTTTATTATGCGAGATATGTATTTATTAAGGTAAAAGTATATGATACCCTATGAATAGCAAAACAGGAAACCGGCGGAGAGTTTCCTGTTATTATTATTATATTATTATTATTATATTATTA
>DBDG01000079.1 GCA_002293475.1 Lachnospiraceae bacterium UBA938 | reverse complement strand
CACGTCGCTATCCGCCGGGCGGCTCCCGGCCGGGGTGCTTTCCGCCGGGGCGGTCGCTAGTACTTGGCCTTCCGGCGAAAACAAAGTGATATTATATATCAGGTTGCTGTTGGCATCATATAAGAGTTCCAGCGAGCTGTCGGCGTCAGGGGAAGTGATGTCGATATTCTTGACGGCGCCGAAGCTGACTGAGTCGGCGAGATGAATCATATTGGCTAGATAGGAATTGAGGGAACGGTTGGCATATTCGACGATGCCCTGGTTCTCATTGCTTAAGTTGCTCCCCAGTTGGCGGGAAAACCGCCAGAACAGTGTCATGCCCATCATCAAAATAGCAATCAGTGCCGCTATGGTAAAGGTAATAAATACGATCACCCGGATGCTGCTGCGATGATAGAATAACGAAAGATTTTTTATAAGATGTTTTATCATAATCTGAACCCGTCGGCACCGCGGTACTTGGTCGGCGGTACGCCGTATTTTTTCTTGAATACGTAGCTGAAATAGTTCGGTTCATCATAACCCACCAGCCGGGCGATATAATAGGTTTTCTCATCGGTGGTCTTAAGCAGTTCCACCGCCCGGTTCAGCCGCAGTTCGGTGAGATACTGCACGTAGCTGGTTCCCGTTTCCCGTTTGAAGACAGTGGAAAAATAAGACTGGCTCACATAAAGGTGCCCACACAGCCGGTCCACCGAAAGATCGAACTCGGCATAGTGTTCACCGATAAAGCGTTTGGCTTCCGCCACCAAGTTACGGGGCGCGCTTTCCCGCTTAGAGCTGATAAGTTCGCTGAGTGCCTCACATAGGCCGGAGAGCCAGGCACATACCGGTGCCCCGTCCTTGATATCGTCGGTGACGCTGCGAAAGCTTACAAGCATCGGTCTGATCCCGGCGGCTTGCGACAGGTCATAACGGTGGACAAGCCGGTAAAGAATGCCAAACAGGCTGTAAGCATACATCTGCCGGCCCCATTCGTCCAGCTGGGCAAAACGGCCGGCAATCTCAGAGATATACAGGCGCCGCTGCTCCGCGGAACCGAATTTGACCATGTGCGTCAGCCGCTCCTCGTCTTGGTCCTCCAGGACGGGAACAGGATGGCCGATCCGTTCCATGTCATGGATGTAGATGGCATTTCCTTCTCCCGTCACAGCCTTATATTCCAAGGCCTCCCGCGCGTCCAGAAAGGAATCCCCGGTCTGGCGGACGGTAGGATAGGTGCGCCCGATCCCGGCAGTCACGACGATGTCCAGCACTTGCTGGCAATGTTCGCAGACCTCATTGGCAAGGCTGACCAGTAGGGCAGCCGGGTCTTTCGTTTCCCAGGCGGTCACGGCAATGATGTATAGGGAACTGAAAAAAACCGTGCTGCGGCACCGGCCGTCCAGCTCTTTTTCCACGATCTGCCGGATCAGGACAGGAATCAGTTCTTTGGCGACGCGGCTCTTTTTGCTGCGGCCGACTTCAAACAAGGCGACAGCGTAGCCGACCGCACCGTCAAGATGCAGGCCGTACCGCTTAAGCTGATGCTCAATATTGCCCTCCGGCACCATCCCCCACATCAGTTCGGTCAGGAAGCGTTCCCTGGTGAGGGGCAGTGATTCCTGATAAAGTCCTTGCAGGAAATCAATGTTCTGCTGCTGGGCAATGCCATCGTCTAGGCGCTGCTTGACCTTGGCCAGGACTTCGCTCAGCTCCGCCACGTTGACCGGCTTCAGGACATATTCGACGACATTAAGCCGGATGGCGGCTTTCGCGTATTCAAATTCATCATAACCCGACAGGATAATGATCAGGACGCCGGGATACAGTTTGGTAAGCTGCCGGCTCATCTCCAGGCCGTCCAGAAAAGGCATCCGGATGTCGGTGAGCACCACATCCACCCGCTGGGACTCCGCTTTTTCCAAGGCATCCCAGCCGTTTTCCGCTTCCGCGGTCACCAGATAGCCCAGGCCATCCCAGTCGATCAGGCTGACGATGCCCTCACGGACATCCGCTTCATCGTCCACAATCATTATTTTGTACAACCGCCGCTCCGGCCCGTGTGCAGAATCTGCCATAAGTGCTCCTCGCCCTCCTAGAATACGGGCTGCTTTTATCTAAGTTATTATGTGAGTAATGATGATTGGGACATGTGATAATCTGTGATTTAATAATAGAAGAAATAGCGGTGTTTGTCAACAATAGATAAGCCCCACTACCAGTCTTATTGATGGATAGCGGGGCTTGCACTTTCCGGATTATCGGCTATTCTGCCCGGCGGGGCTGCTTTGCCAGCAAGGCTTTATAAAGCGTGATATTGGCACGGTCTTTTAAGGTCTGTCGGTTCCACATAGCTATAAAAGTTACCTTTCATATTTACTTATTATCATGCTACAATAACACCATCAAAATTCATTTTTTGACAATAAAATTACCAGAAGAATACCCACCATGGAAAATTCATGACAAAGTTATAATGTCCAATGCAGTCCTTCTGTGTTATAATATCATGTGCAAGCACACGGGAAGGGAGGCGAAAAATGAACGAAATCAGATGCCCGAAATGTAACGAGGTTTTCAAGGTTGATGAATCAGGCTTTGCGGATATTGTCCGGCAGGTCCGTGACCGGGAGTTTGAAAAGTCGATACGTGAGCGGGAGTCCCTGCTAGAAGAAGATAAAAATAAGGCCGTAAGACTGGCGGAGGCACATACGAAAAACGTCCTTCAGGCCGAGGCAGCGAAAAAGGAAGCTGAAATAGCGGAATTAAGGACCAAGATCGCGGCCTTTGAGACGGAGAAAAAGCTGGCAGTGACGGAGGCAATAGTTAAAGCGGAAAGAGACCGCGACACGCTTCAGGCTACGCTGCAGAAAAAAGAAGAGGCAATCAGGCTGCTGGAAGCCGAGGCAAGTAACCGGATACAGGCGGAAGCGGCCAAGAAAAACGCTGAGATTGCTGAGCTGAAAATACAGATCAAGACACAGGACGTCGCGAAACAGCTGGCAGTTTCCCAAGCAGTGCATAAGGCGGAAAAAGAACGTGATACATTCGCCAGCGAGCTCAAGGCGATGGAAGCCGAACACCAACTCCTGGAAGTTTCGCTCAAGGACAAGCATAAGGCGGAACTTAAGTCAAAAGACGATATGATAGCTTACTACAAAGACATGAAAGTGAGATTATCGACCAAAATGGTCGGAGAGACCCTAGAACAGCACTGTGAAACCCAGTTTAACCAGATCCGTGCCACCGCTTTCCCCACTGCCTATTTTGAAAAAGACAATGATATTAAGACGGGAAGCAAGGGCGATTATATTTACCGGGAAAAAGACCATGATGGGAATGAAATAGTATCCATTATGTTTGAAATGAAAAATGAAGGCGACGAAACTGCCACGAAGAAAAAGAACGAAGACTTTTTTAAAGAGCTTGACAAGGACCGCCGGGAAAAAGGCTGCGAATATGCCGTGCTGGTAACCTTGCTGGAACCGGACAGCGAACTGTATAATTCCGGGATCGTGGACGCTTCGTACCGTTATCCGAAGATGTATGTGATCCGGCCGCAGTTTTTTATTCCGATGATTACCGTGCTGCGGAACGCTTCCATGAAAGCGATGGAATATAAGGCAGAGCTGGCCTTGGTACGGAGCCAGAACATTGATATCATGCATTTTGAAGAAAATCTCGAAACATTCAAATCCGGTTTCTCCCGCAATTATGAACTGGCCAGCCGCCGGTTCAAGACCGCCATCGAGGAAATTGATAAGACGATCGACCATCTGCAAAAGACAAAAGAAGCCTTGCTGTCATCTGATAATAATCTGCGTCTGGCAAACAATAAAGCCGAGGAACTGACAGTTAAGCGCCTGACCCGCGACAACCCGACTATGGCGGCGAAGTTTGCCGAGCTGGGAAACGGCGGAAGAGCTGTTACAACATAGGCAACATCTTCAGTTGGTTAGTAAAAAATCCTTACGATCTATTTAAAAATGAGCTAGATAGTAAGGATTTTTTGTTTAAATTTTCTTCTTACCGGTCACAGTCGGCTCTCCTGACGTAAGACCGTCAGATCATGGAGCAGATCTGGGTCCTGATACTGATTAAGTGACACCGCCTCCTGCAAGATCCGGATGCCCGTCGCCGAATCGCCCAGTTTGTGCAGGGCGACAGCCAGGCCGCGCATGGCGTAAGGATCCTTGGCATTGAGAGCTAAAGCGGCCTCGTTGGCTTCCTGGCAGAGGCGGTAATTGCCGCACATGTAATCACAGTAGCCTTTGGCCAGCAAAGCGGGGCTGTGTTCCGGCTGGATTTCCAGCACCCGCGCCAGGGCGTAGGCGGCCTCCTGATGTTCGTGGCTGGCGATGAGCTTTTCGGCGATGGCCATCAACAAAGTGATGTCGCTAAGATCCTGGTACTTGACGCGTAGGTTTTTTAAGTAAATATTGTAAGCGCAGTACCGGTTCTCTGATTCCATGCTTCCGTTCATGGTAAGCCTGGTGTTGGCGCAACCGCCGAGGCATTTATTCTTGTAGTTGCAGATGGCACAGTCGTCGGTCAGCGAAGCAGAAGACATATTGCGCCGCCAGGAAAAAGCGTTTTCATCCTCCCAGATATCCCGCAGGGAACGTTCGCGGATATTGCCTTCCACATATTCTTCGGAGCGGATAGAAGTGCAGCCTAGGATATTGCCGTTATGCAAGATGCCGAAGCCGCGCAGGCCGGCGTTGCAGCCGTCCCAAAGGGGCACTTCGCTGCTCATATAAGATATTTTCTTGACTTCCTGCTCTTTGTGCGTATAATAGCCGATGCAGTCGGCGGGGAAAATGCGGATCCGTCCTTCCTTGGCTGTTTCGTAACTAAAGCCGATGATGTCATTCATTTGCTCCGGTTCCAGTACCCAGTCTTCCTGCTCGCTCAGGTTTCCCATGGGAAGGCCGAGCTGTACTTGCCAAGTCTTGACGCCCATGGCAATCAGCTCTTCTTTGAGTTCAGATAACTGACTGATGTTCTGTTTGGTTATGGTGGTGACCGCGCCGGTTTCGATGCCGACAAGGTTTAACAGTGAAAAGGCTCTTCGGGACCGGGCATAGGAGCCCTCTTTACGGATCTTATCATGTATTTCTTCGGTTCCGTCGATGCTGATGGCAACAGTGGCGATGCCGCTTTCTTTCAGGCGGATTACCATCGTTTCGCTGAGCAGCCAGCCGTTGGTGATCAGGTTGACGATCACGCCGTTTTCATTAAGCCGTTTTACAAGGCGCGGGATGTCTTTCCTGGTCAGCGGCTCGCCGCCTGATAAAGTGACCCACTTAAGTCCCAGCGCACCGATCTGGTCGCACAGGTCTAGAGCCTCTTCGGTCTTGAGCTCATCCGGCAGCGGTTCTTTACAGGAAGAACCACAATGGCCGCAACGCATGTTGCAGCCCATTGTGACTTCCCATACGCAAGTAATGGGTTGATATTTCATCCGTGTCCTCCTATTGGCATGTGGGATAGCCATATTTCATCTGTGTGTCAGTTACAAAGGGAGAACTGGGAGTGGCAGGGGCAGGGGGCGCTGCTTTCCTGAAAAACGGGGTATCGACTGCCTGGTTCTGGATACTGTTCACGCAATCAAAGGACATACCATATAATAGATTGTTCTGCATTACGCAGGGATAGCCGTATTTATGGGTGGGAGCATTGACAAAGCCGTACGGCATCGCATTATTGGCATTTCTGCCTGCCGTTGTATCAGGGAGACCGTAATCTAAAGCAGTCGTAGGCACGGCGCAAGTACAGGGAAAGCCGTAAGCTACTTTGATGTTTTCGTCGTCGTCTTTCTGGTCATCACCACGCCTAACTACTGGCGGTTGGGTACAATTGAAGCCGTACAGGGCGGAGTCCTGTGTGGCACAGGGAAAGCCATATTCCAACTGAGTGTTTGGGACCGCCGCTTGGGCGTTGTCGCTGTATGTAACGAACTGGCTGGCATCTTCCGGGACGATCCGCAGGTTGACCGTACAGGAGTCAACGATTTTCTTAGGCTCAAAGCTGCACAGAAGGACAAATTCCAGTTTTACGTTGAATGTTTTTACCGCCACAATACCAAAGTAAAAACTCTGGACTACGGG
This sequence comes from Lachnospiraceae bacterium UBA938, assembly GCA_002293475.1. GTDB lineage: Bacteria > Bacillota > Clostridia > Lachnospirales > Lachnospiraceae > UBA935. The sequence goes on along the minus strand of DBDG01000079.1, from coordinate 31,944 downwards.
CCGGACAGTAGCCTGGCCGGGCAGACGGCTGGTTTCTACCGATTCTAAGACGATTCCTTCCGGAAGGCTGCTTAGGGCCCAGCCGTAGGGAGAAGAGCCGAGCATGGACTGCAAGTTAACCTGAAATACTTTTCCCTCATAAGCTACCATTTCTTGGACATAACTCATATTTACTACCTCCATTTTTGTTTTACTAGGCAAATTTTGGAAGCCTAGCTAATTTTTATTATAATATTCTCACTTGAAAGGGCAACCGGCTGGCTTCAAAATGTCACATTTCGGCTTGTAAATGACAAGGGATTATGATATTCTGAAATGTGTCACTTAAGAGTCCGACAGAAAGCGGATGGGGGAAAAGATGAAGATTGCTGTCGTCGAAGATATCGCAGCGGACCGGGAGATATTATGTTCCCACTTACATACTTATTTTGGACAGGGGCTTTTTGCGGAGGAGATTAAGCTGGAACTATTCGAGAGCGGCGAAGCCTTCCTAAAGGACTTTCCGGATTCCCCGTCTCATATAGCGGAAAACCGCTATGACCTTATTTTTCTAGATTGTTACATGGGGGAGATATCCGGCATGGAGGTGGCCCAGAAGATACGTGCGCAAGACGGGTATGCCGCTATCGTTTTTACCACTTATTCCCGTGACTTTGCCGTCGAAGGATATAAGATCAAGGCCGCCGGCTATCTGCTGAAACCCATTACTTATCCGGCTTTTGCCGACATGCTCAATATCATAGATCTGCGGCGGCTGCGTGCCGGTCATTTCATTATGCTGGATAACGGGCAGGAAAGCGTCAAAATCTTCCTGAAAGATATTGTTTATTGCGATATCAGCAAGCATTATTCACAGATCCATACAAAAAGCATGGGTATATTACGCTTCCGTATGCCGTTTGCCGCTATGATGGACAAGCTGAGTTCTCACCGGGAATTTTATTTATGCTACCGCGGCTGCCTCATTAATCTGGATCAGGTCAAAAAGATCGACCAGCTCGTCCTGCATATGTCCAACGGGGACAGGGTTCCTTTTCGCAAGCGGGAATACCACAAGCTGCTGCGTCTGCACCGGGAATTTCTTTTTGAGAAAGCAAGGGGGCAGCTTTAATGGATTGCCGGCAGCTGATCAGTATTTTGCTATACGAAGCGATAGATATTTTCCCTAATCTTTTCCTAGCATACATTCCTTTCCGCCGTCATCTGCGGCTGACGGCAGCAAAGACCCTGTATGTGGCGTTCCTGCTCTATGGCCTGCTGGTCATCTGCCGCATCCTGACCGGATACTATCCCGGCCTCGGCACGGTCATGACCGTACTCTGGGTGCTCATTTATTTTATATTCTACGGTATCTGCGTCCGCGGCCGGGTCGTACAGATGCTTTTTATCTTACTTACTATCTTGAATTACAACAGTTTTATTACGATAATAGGCAGCCATCTGGCCTTTCATCAGTCAGGCAATCCGGCCGCAGTGCCGTATTCCTTTACCCATACCCTGATGAACCTGCTGGCCCTGCTGCTGACTTATCCGCCGGTTGCCTATGTGTATCAGAAGAAATTCCAGCCCCTGATAGATTTTACCGAACAGCCAAAGATATGGAAGTATTTATGGCTGATTCCGGCCACGTTCTGTCTTTCATATTACTATAATTTATATTCCGGCGGCGGCATCCTGACCTATACCGAACGGATAGAAAACGTCCTCTTTGCCGCTTTATACAATATCGGCGCCTTTTTTGTGACCTATCTTTTGGTCAGGCTACTGGAGGTAAGCAATGATTACCTGTTGCTGAAAACCGCCAACTATCACCTCTCTTTGCAGTCCCTGCAATATGACAACATGCAGCAGCGGATCGACGATGCCAGACGCGCCAGCCATGACCTGCGGCAAAGCCTGGCTCTGATTGGCACTTACGTGAACGACGGCAGCTACGACCGGCTCAAAGATTATCTGAAGGATTATGTCAAAGAACTGTCGCCGGCCGCGACCATAGTTTTCTGCCCGCATTATGCCTTAAACGCGGTCGTGGTTTATTATGACAAGCTGGCCAGGGAGCATGACATCAGGTTCCAGGCCGATATGGCTGTGCCGACGCAATTGCCGATGCCGGATTCCGACCTGGTAGTGCTGTTCGGCAACTTACTGGAAAATGCCGTTGAAGGCTGCCGGCGCTGTCTGCCCGGGAACCGCTTCATCGCTCTGGCGGTACATTACCGGGAAGCGTCGCTAGTGATTGTCATGGACAATTCCTATGACGGGAATGGGAAAACGGAAAACGGTGAGTTTCTGTCCTCCAAAGGCCACGGCGGCGGGATCGGCCTGCTGTCAATCCGGAACATCTGCGAAAAGTATCAGGGAACGGCAGAATTCACCTGTCAGGACGCGGTTTTTCACAGTTCGGCGATTTGCGTGCTGGGGTGATTATGGTTTATTGGCGCTATGGTTTCATGCTACGGTCATCGCCATACAGTCCAAGCATCATCTGCGCCGGTGACGGCTCCCGAAAATAAGTGCAACTAAATTTTTCACCCTCAGTTTTGGCTGCTCCCGCTACCGGCGTTCAAGCGCCATCCATGGCGCGTGAAGCCTTGGCCGGACCTCCGTGTCCGACCATAGCTAGGCTTTGTCTTATGTGAAAAATCAAGATGCACTAATTTTCTCCCGCAAGTCACCGGCGCAGATGATGCTTGGACTGTATGGCGATTCGGTATTCCAGTTTAAACGAATATAGGAAATGAATGGACTTGTTATTAGAGAGAACGTATGAAGAGAAAGTATAAAGAGAAAGTATAAAGAGAAAGTATAAAGAGAGTTGCACTTGTTGGGGGAGAGAACAAAAATACTTCCAGTTGGAAGAGCGAATCGTCATATTGCCGAAGCACCATCTGCTCAGGCGATTTGCGGGAGAAAATTAGTACATCTTATTTCTCGCGGGAGAAAACCCAGTGATGGGCGGCCACGGATGGCCGCCCAAGTCATCACGCGCCACGGATGGCGCTTGATGACGACACGGGAGTTACTGCTACTTTGGGTGAGAAATTTAGATGTACTTATTTTCGGACGGTTGAGCCGGAGCAGATGGTGCTTCGGTAATATGACGATGACCGGGCAACTCGACCGCCTACCGCTCCAACAAAACCTTTGCCTGTAGCCTACAGCCTACAGCCTACAGCCTACAGCTTAAACTTATCCACCAGACCTACCAGCTGATTAGCCGTACTCCGGGCTTCTTTAATATTCTCCACGACCCCTGAAGCCCCAACCGATATATCGGTGGTCTGTTCCGCTACCACACTTGTAGTCTTGGCTCCTTCCTGAGCCGCTGCCGACACTTCATTGATAGCACGCATCAAGATCTGCAAGGAGGCCAGAAGCTCTTCTGAAGTTGCGCTTAAGTCGCTGGTCATATCGCTGATAAATGTGGCATCCGTGGTATAAGAATCGGCTGCTTCCAGCATATCCTTATAATCATTCATGACTTCATTGGCGACAAAGTTTAACAGGTTCGTAGAGCTGTTGGCCAGATCGCCGACGGCACTCATGACCACTTTCGTGATCGCTTGGATCTGGGTGACGGTATTCTTGGAATTGTCCGCGAGGGCACTGATTTCATTAGCAACTACGGCAAAGCCGCGGCCGGCTTCTCCGGCTCTGGCGGCCTCGATGGAGGCATTCAGAGCTAGTAAGGTGGTCTGGCTGGTAATGCCTAAGATGGCATCGGCCAGCGCGTTAATCTCGTTGACGGCCTTGGAGTCTTCCAAGGCTTTTTCCAAGGCGGTTTTAATCTGGCTGAATATGTCATTGGACTTTTCGATTGAGCCGTTAACATGCTTGCCAAGTTCGGAAGCCCGCTTGTGTATTTCTCCGGACTTGCCGGCTCCGTCTTCGGCCTTTTCGGCAACGGTCTCGACGGCGCGTTCGATTTCGGAAGCAGTGGCGTTCATTTCCTGAGCGGAGGCACCGGTTTCTTCCATGCCGGCACTCAGTTCTTCAGTAGCGGCAGAAGCATCAGTGATGCGGTCATTCAGCGTGTTCAGGATGTCCGTGGCGGAGTTTACCGCTTCGCCTAGGTTGCCGGCGGAATCCTTGATGCCGGACACTGTATTGATCAGGCCTTCCTGCATGGCTTTAATATTGTTGGCCAGGATGCCGACTTCATCTTTCTGTTGCAGGTAACGTTCCGGCAGGACGACGGTCAGGTCGCCGTCGGCGATTTTCGCGGAGACTTCCCGCAGGGCATTCAAGGCCCGGGAGATGATGGTGGACATGAAGATGCCGATGATAACCGCTACCAGCGTCATGACGCCGATGATGATAAAGGTTATCACCGTGCTGGACTCATAGTTAGCTAAGGCATCAGCGACGCTTTGTTCGGCGGCACTCATATTGTACTCTATCAGTTCCTCGATATCAGACTGGGCTGCCTGAACTAACGGAATGACGAACGTGGCATTATATTCGTAGGCTTCGGTAAATTTGCCCTCCCGGGTCAGGACGATGATTTCCTCCCGGGCACTGCGGTAATCGGCAAGGGAGGCTTCCAGCGCGTGGAACATCGCGGTATCGCCTCCGTCTTCGGTAAGATGTTTGCGGTATTCTTCCATGTCCGCGGTAGTTTTATCAGCCGTTGCGTTTAATGAGCTGATGTTGGATTCCAAGTTGGCAGCCTGATCTTCATTGATCATCATTTGGGTGTACATCCGGACTTCATTGATATTACTTTTAATATCTTCAATATAAGTAGTGGCGGTAAAGTTGTTTTCGTAGATGCTGCTATTGGCTGCGCTGATTTGCCCCATGTTAATGACTCCTAGGACGCCGATAAAAATCATGGCAACAATCAGGATAAAAAAGGAACCTAGGAATTTAACAGCTAGTTTTGCATTGTAGATAAATCTCATACACTACCTCCTATGTAAGTTGTTGACAATGTCTATTTCTAAACCATTGTATTCTTTAATAGTTAATTAGTCAACAAATAATGACAATAAAAATCACATTTCTAAAAAAATAATTAAATAAACTAAAAAAAGAACAGGTTCCTCTATTCTATATAGAGGAGCCTGTTCCAGGGAGTTATTGGCTATTTTATGCATGTTTTATGCATGTTTGATGCATGTATGTTGCATGTAGGATGTGTATGATGCATTTGTAGAGATGGTGCTGTTTACAATTTGAATTTATTAACCATGTTTACTAATTGGTTTGCTGTGTTGCCGGCTTCTTTGACATTATCTACTACGCCAGAGGCGCCTACAGAGATATCGGTGGTCTGTTCCGCGACGACAGTCGTGGTCTTAGCTCCTTCCTGAGCGGCGGCGGCTACTTCGTTGATGGCTCGCATGAGTACCTGTAAGGAAGCCAGAAGCTCTTCGGAGGTAGCGCTTAAGTCGCTGGTCATGTCACTCATATATACGGCATCTGTGCCGTAAGAATCGGCAGCATCCAGCATATCCTTATAATCATTCATGACTTCATTGGCGACAAAGTTTAACAGGTTGGTGGAGCTGTCAGCCAAGTCGCCAACGGCGCTCATGACCACTTTGGTAATCGCTTGGATCTGGGTGACGGTATTCTTGGAATTGTCCGCCAGAGCACTGATCTCGTTAGCGACTACGGCAAAGCCGCGGCCGGCTTCTCCGGCACGGGCTGCCTCGATGGAGGCGTTCAGGGCTAACAAGGTGGTCTGGCTGGTGATACCTAAGATGGCATCGGCCAAAGCGTTGATCTCGTTGACGGCCTTGGAGTCCTCCAGGGCTTTTTCCAGAGCAGTCTTGATCTGGCCGAAGATCTGATTGGATTTTTCAATTGAGCTATTGACATGCTTGCCAAGTTCGGAAGCCCGTTTGTGGATTTCTCCGGACTTGCCGGCTCCATCTTCGGCCTTTTCGGCAACGGTTTCGACGGCGCGTTCGATCTCGGCGGCGGTAGCGTTCATTTCCTGAGCGGAGGCACCGGTTTCTTCCATACCGGCGCTAAGTTCTTCGGTGGCGGCCGAGGCATCGGTAATGCGGTCGTTTAGGGTGCCAAGAATATCGTTGGCATGGCTTACCGCATCGCCCAGATTATGGGCGGAATCCTTGATGCCGGATACGGTATCGATCAACCCATCCTTCATGGCATCGACATTGTGAGCCAGCATCCCGACTTCATCTTTCTGAGCCAGATAAATATCCGGAATGGTAGCGGTCAGGTCGCCGTCAGCTATTTTCTGGGAGACCTCGCGCACGGCGTTCAGCGGCTTGGTGATGAGCGACGATATGAAGAGGCCGAGGATAATGGCTAGGAGAGCCATGACGCCAACGAGAACCCATGTAATGACTTGGCTTCTGTTATAGCTGTCATTGCCTTCTTCTAGGACTCTCTGGGCATCTCTCAGGTTGAAATCAATCAGTTTGCCGATAGCTACCTCGGCTGATTCCACGATCGGGATGATGGTACTGTTATTCAGTTCATCGGCTTCGTCGAATTTGCCTTCCTGAGCCAGGGCAAAAACCGCTTCCCGCTGTTCACGGTAATTCGTGATGATTGATTTAAGATCAGCAAATAACTCCACATCTTCGGTACCTGCGATCAGAAGATTTTCATAAGCTGTCATGTTTGTGGAAGTGTCTTCAGCTATCGAATATAGCGTGTCAAGATGTTCCTGAACCATATCGGAATATTTCTGCGATACGAGTCTTTGCGTATATAGTCTTGCCTGAGTTATGTTGATCTGAATCTCCATGATTTCAACGGTAGAGCTAAAGTTGTTATTATAAATATGGCTGCTGTTTTTATCGAGCGTGCCCATGTTTACGATGCCCAATATTCCGATCACGAGCATCGCGATGATCAGGATAAAAAATGATCCTAGTAATTTTACTGATAGTTTTAAATTGCGTATTGCTTTCATACTCCGCCAAGCCTCCTTTATTTTATAAATACAATGATTTACGATGTCTCATTATATCTTATAAAAAAGCTTTAATCAATAATTAACAATAAATAAATCACATAATAATAGATATTCACTAAGATACCAATATAGAAACAGAAGTATTTTTATATAAAATAGACAAAAACCTTAAATATTATACTAATTTAGTAACTTTTCAAAAAAATGGAATCGTAGTATACTAAAACAAGATGTTAAAAAATGAAATTGAAGTAATTGGTAGAATTTGGTATAAATAGGTAAAATGTATAAGTTAAATCGAGAAGTTAAATCTGGAAAGGAAAGGAAAGAAAAATGAAGAAAAGTCAGATTACCCGTGAGGCAGCATTGGCGCTGCTGAAAAAACATAACAAAGAGGATTTTCACATTCAACATGCGCTGACGGTCGAAGGCGTGATGCGTTATATGGCCAGGGAACTGGGTTATGGCGAGGAAGAAGAGTACTGGGGGCTGACCGGCCTGCTACACGACATTGATTTCGAAGAATACCCCGAAGCGCATTGTCAGAAAGCACCAGAACTGTTACGGGCCGCCGGTGTCGGCGAAGACATGATTTACGCGGTCTGCTCACACGGTTACGGGATCTGTTCGGACAGTGAGCCGCAGCATGTGATGGAAAAGGTTCTGTTTGCCACGGACGAGTTGACCGGGCTGATCGGTGCCGCCGCTAGGATGCGCCCGTCCCGGAGCGTCATGGACATGGAAGTCGCAAGTCTTAAGAAGAAGTTCAAGGATAAGAAATTTGCCGCCGGCTGTTCCCGGGACATTATCGCCCAGGGTGCGGCGATGCTAGGCTGGGAACTGGATGAGCTGTTTCTAAAAACTATCTTGGCGATGCGTGACTATGAAGGAAAGGCCGGGATATTATGAACAGCAAGGATCTGTTAGCTTTTTTAAAGATCGCGGAAAAACTCAAATGCCATACCAGACATTCCTGGACCAGCACCGGCCGCCACGAAAGCGTCGCAGAACACAGTTGGCGCCTAGCTATGATGGCTTATCTCGTGAAGGGAGAATTCCCTGGAACGGACATCGACAAGGTCATCCGGATGTGCCTGTTCCACGACATCGGCGAAGCTGTTACCGGCGATATTCCTTCGTTTAATAAAAAAGACATTGACCGGAGAACCGAAGCGCAAGCAGTAGACGACATACTAGCTACACTCCCGGAGCCTTACCGCCGCGAACTGACCGGGCTATTCGCGGAAATGAACGGGATGGCCACGCCGGAAGCGAGGCTTTACAAGGCCTTGGACAAGCTAGAGGCAGTGGAACAGCATAATGAAGCGGATATTTCGACTTGGCTTCCGTTGGAGTATCAACTGAACCTCGAGTATGGGGCAGCCGAGACGGCCTTTTCGGAGTATCTGGAAGCGCTGCGCCGGGCCATGAATGAAGAGTCCCGGCAAAAAATCAGCGGTCAGGGCACGGAAGCCTGCGCTGACATCGGTCAGGGCGCGGAAGCCTGCGCTGAGATCAGTCGTCAACGGCCTCCAGAGCCGCGCTGAATATGGACATTTCCGCCGAACCGTAAAGCGGGGTGCGGTAAGTTGACAGGGCATCGCCATATTCCTGATAATAAGCATACTGTGTCGTCATATTGATTTTGGTGTAGTTACCGGCGGCGACGGTTTCCGGATTGCTGCCGTCGCTGTTCATCCGGATCAGGGCCGGCTCGTCGCGGGAGTTTTTTTGATAAAAGATCACCCCATTACGGATATTATATGCATCCACGCGGTCTGCGGTCAGTACCTCGGTCTGATTGCCGTTGAGCGAATACCGGCAGAGCCGGTAGTTTTGTTCCGTATCCATGTAATATAGATAACCTTCCTCATAGACCGGATGATAGACATTATTCGTCAGTACGTCAGTGACGCTCCCGGAGGCCAGGTCCAGTGCACGCAGGTAATGATCCGTCCCGGAACCGGTAAAATATATCTGTCCGTTGTAAAAAGAGGAAGGGTCGGCAGTATAATCCAGGACCTTTATTTCTTCGCTTCCGTCAAGCCCCGTCTTAAACAGACTATTCGGATCCTGATTCAGGAAATTAACTTCTTTACCGCTGTCACGTTTTAGGTAATAAAGCTCATTGCCGCATAAAGCGGCAGTGATTACTGCCGTATTCTCAAGACGGACGCTGGACTTGCCATTTGTCCGGCAACGGTATATCCCTTCAACGGAACGCATATATCCCAGGCCGGTACTGTTTTCGGAATCTCCCTGACAATAATATAGGAATCGGCCGCCGGCATTAACGGAGTATACATTGGCGCTAAGCAGTTTTTTGATGCCGGTCTCATCGCTGTTCATGGCATAAAGGCTGCCGTAATCATAGCTGTTGGCAAAATAGACGGTTCCGTCCGCTTCACAGAATAAACCGCCGTTATACAGATTGCCGCCGGTATTGCCGGCTAGGTTGGCATCGTTTGCCGGGATTTGCCCAGATCGTAGATAGAGAAATGTCAAAGCAGCGCCGGCCAATATGATCACGCTTAATATCAGGATAATTTTCAGGTTTTTATTCATGTTTGTTCTCCAAATATTCCTCGGGTCTCTCTTTCCTGTCCTTTTGTGGGGAATCACTTATTTTTTCTTCTTGCCTTACACACTTCCAAACACGCCGCTACGCGGCACAAACAATCAGTGGGAAGAACGGCTTTAGACGTTCTTCCGTGTGTAATATAGTAATTCTTAGTCTCTGTACTTTAGAGACTTAGAATTTCTTTACACACTTTCACACATGCCGCTACGCTGAATATAATAATAATGGAGCGCTGTCTTCATTTTACTACGGAAATATAAAAAACAAAAGAAAGGAAGTAAAAAATGAGTTCAATTTATTTACAGCTTCAAAGCACAGCTGCCGGGGTTCTGTTGCCGCAAGGCCAGCCGATCAGTTTTGACATCGTCGGAGCAAAATCGGATGACATCGATTATGTCACGAATAGCGGCATGGTCGTCCTGAGCGAGCCAGGAACGTATCTGATTGAATGGTCGGTTGCTGCCGACTCGCCGGCACCATTGCAAATCGGCCTGGCTACTAGCACGCCTCAGGGCACAATCAGGGGAGGCACAGCGGACGCGCCGGGTTCTTTGACCGGTTCGGCAGTCGTGGTTGTTACGGAAAGTTCAGCGGTCACTCTCACCTTGGTAAATCTTTCTGATGGGCCGCTTATTTTTTCCAACCTGCCGATAGTCGCCAATATGGTAATATATGCCGGGGCATCGGATTCTGGCGGTAGCGGCGGTGACGCGCCCAAGAGGACGGTGTCGATACCGTTCTCCAGTGCTTCTGGAATCACATGCAATCCTGGTTTAGATGCCAGTGGAGATATAACTAATGTCAGTGTGATTGGATGCGGACAGACCAGCAATATCCCGGTCAGTTACCGGGTTGCCGGCTCAACGATCATCCAGATTCCGTTTGGCACCAATAACGCGCAGTTTTTATTTTCATTCCCGTATAATGTAAGACTGGTGGCGGTTTCCGGCATATTCAATAATTATACGCCGATTATGCTCTCTTTGCCGACTACCATAATCAGCCCGTATGTGGCCATCGCGACCCAGGCGATAAGCAACACCTATACTTTTGATATTAAGGACGAATCAAGAGTATATCCGGCACAGGGCTACCAGATGCTTGCCATGCCGCCTCAGTATATTCCCAACAGCACGATACTGACGACGACCAGAACGGACTTAAATGTAGCGATACCCGCCGGAACGCCTTTCGCCATTGTCGGAGGACTGATCAGCCTTGGCCTGTCGCCGCAGGCACTTAATGCATATATCTATATGCACGGCTCGATGATATTCGAGATTGACGAATAGTTCGGAAAGCATTGGATTATAATGCTAGTTATTTCAAAGCTTGTTCATTTCGGTGAACAAGCTTTGAATTTTAGTATAATGTTATTATGAAAATTTAGTATCATTATACAGGAAAAGAATCGTAAAAATCAAGTTAATATATGGGTCAGATTACTGAAAAAGATTATTTTCTTCTCATCTTTCATATTTTTTATAAGTAAAAGAATGGAATTTGGTTGCCAGAGCAAGCATGATGATATAAAATTGTAATACCGACATCATAAAATGGAAAGGCAGAAAGGTACAGATAAACCGATGACAGATACAGCATTACTCGCGTTGCGTGAACAGATTGATACTATTGACAGCCGGATCGTAGCATGTTATGAAGAGCGGATGGAGATATCCCGCCAGGTGGCAGAACATAAGATCGTATCCGGCAAAAAGATATTTGATAAAAGCCGGGAAGAGGAAAAAATACGTAGCGTCAAGAGTAAGACCCATAATGAGTTTAACAGCCGGGGCATTGAAGAGCTGTTTGAGCAGATTATGGCGGTGAGCCGTAAGCTTCAGTATCAGATGCTGGAATCCAAAGGAAGCGTGGGCAGGCTGCCTTTTATCGGTGTGGATGCTTTGGATATGGCAAAGGCGCGGGTGGTCTTTCAGGGAGCGGACGGGTCTTTTTCGCAGACTGCTATGGAACGGTATTTTGGCAAGGGAATCAGCAGTTTCCAAGTGGACACGTTCCGTGATGCCATGTGTGCCATTGAGGAAGGCAGTGCCGATTTTGCGGTTCTTCCGCTGGAAAATTCCACAGCGGGGATAGTCAGCGAGATCTATGACCTGCTGGTTGAATATGAGGATTATATTGTCGGGGAACAGATCATTCCGATTGAGCACTGTCTGTTGGGGGTGCCGGGAAGCCGGATTGAGGATATCAGGACGGTTTATTCCCATCCCCAGTCGTTGCTGCAGTGTGCCCGCTTCTTGGATGCGCGGCCGGCTTGGCAGCAGATAAGCCTCAGGAACAATGCTTTTGCGGCCCGGAAGGTCAAGGAGGACGGCGACTCGTCGCAGGCGGCCATAGCCGGGGAATCGGCGGGACAGATATATGGGCTGGAGCTTTTGAAAAAGGGTGTCAACCAGTCACAGGCCAATTCTACCCGGTTTATTATCGTGACTAACCAGAAGATATATCTTAAGAAGGCCAAGAAGGTGAGCATCTGCTTTGAGGTGGCGCATGAAAGCGGTTCGCTTTATCATATGCTGTCGCATTTTATATACAATAACCTTAACCTGAGCCGGATAGAGAGCCGGCCGATTGAAGGAAGAGCGTGGGAATACCGGTTTTTTATTGATTTTGAGGGCAATCTTGCCGAAAGCGCGGTAAAAAATGCCCTGCGGGGTCTGCGGGACGAGGCGCGGAACATGAAAATACTGGGGAATTATTAGGCGGATAATCGGTAATTATTCCATGATGAGCAGGGGATGAGCGGATGAGATGTGATGAACTGGTTATTTATAGGGATATGAGAAACCATGACGAGCTTCTGCATAAGATGACAGGACTGATGATTGATGACAGTTCGCATGACGGTAAGGCGATCGACAGAGTCTTTTATGAGTGCGCCCATCAACTGCTGAGTCTGGCGGACAGCCACGGATTCCGGGGCAATCTTTGGCACTGTTTTCTGACATACCTCTTGGTAAACCATGAAAACAGCTATAGCAGAGCCTGTGAAATCGGCGGCTTTGCCACAGGGACGGTGAATGAAGCGGTTCTCCATGACATGTATATTTTCCAGGAATGGTTTCAGTGCAATATTACGGAGAAGGTGGCTAGGTCATGCGCCGGCGTCGTGTCCATGGTCTTAAATTACCAGCCGAGCGGGGCGGGACAGGGGATCTACAGCCGCCAGCTCAGGGACAGGATCAATGCTCTGGCGGTTTCGCTTGCCGGGGCGGCGCGGCCAGAAGAAATGAAGCGTCAGTTGACGGCTTTTTATCAGGAATATGGGGTGGGGACCTTGGGTCTTCATAAGGCCTTCCGGGTGGTCCGGGATGAACGGGGTTTGGCGATCGTACCGATTGCGAATATGGCGGAGACGGCGCTCAATGATCTGGTCGGTTATGAACTGGCCAAACAGAAGCTGGTCGACAATACGGAAGCATTTCTTAACGGTAAGAAAGCCAATAACTGCCTTTTATACGGCGACGGAGGCACCGGCAAGTCGTCCAGCATCAAGGGGATTGCCAATGAATATTACAGCCGGGGGCTGCGGCTGATAGAAGTCTACAAGCATCAGTGCCGGGATCTCCACGACGTGACGGCGCTGATCAAGAACCGCAATTATAAGTTCATCATCTATATGGATGATTTGAGCTTTGAGGATTTTGAGGTGGAGTACAAGTATCTGAAGGCCGTAATTGAGGGCGGCCTTGAGACAAAACCGGCGAATGTGCTGATCTATGCCACCTCCAACCGCCGGCATCTGATCCGGGAAAAATTCAGCGACAAAGAAGACCGCCGCGATGACCTGCATAAAAGCGATACTGTCCAAGAAAAGCTTTCTTTGGCGGCGCGGTTCGGGGTATCGATTTATTACGGGGCGCCGGATCGGAAGGAGTTTCACAACATTGTAAAGTCACTGGCTGCCAGGCAGCATATCGAGCTGGACGAAGCGGAGCTGACCGCGGCAGCGGACCGCTGGGAAATGGTTCACGGCGGCTTGTCCGGCCGGACCGCCCAGCAGTTTATTGATTACCTGTCAGGGAGTGTGTAACGGTTGTTCATTATCCTGATAGGGGCGTGCGCGCAGCGCACAGATGGGAGTTAGCGTGTCGGTCAAGACGTTTGCCGCTATTGATATCGGCTCTTTTGAAGTTTCCATGAAGATATATGAAGTATCCGCCAAGAACGGGATGCGGGAGATTGACCATATCCGGCACAGCATTGATATGGGAACCGAAACTTACGCGACCGGTAAGCTGGGCTATGAGCGGGTGGAGGAACTCTGCCGGGTCCTGCAGGAATACCAAGGGATGATGCAAGGCTATCAGGCCGAGGAATACAAAGCCTATGCCACCAGTGCCATCCGGGAAGCGGAGAATAATATTGTCCTGCTGGATCAGGTCAGGAACCGTACCGGCATCAAAGTTGAGGTACTCAGCAATTCCGCGCAGCGGTTTCTGCATTATAAAGCGATTGCCTGGAAGGAAGAGGCCTTTACGAATATTATCCAGAAAGGGACGGCGATCGTCGATATCGGCGGCGGCAGCATCCAGATATCGTTGTTTGACAAGGACACCTTGGTTTCCACCCAGAATATGCGGCTGGGCGTGCTCCGGCTGCAGGACCGGCTCAAGCATCTGGATGTGCTTCCGGACCGATATGAATCGCTGCTTAACGAGATCGTGGATTCCCAGATGGAGGTATATAAGCGGCTGTATCTGCGGGACCGGGATATTGACAATGTAATCATAGTGGACGATTACATATCCAAGATCGTCCTGCGGCGGAAGGGCAGCGCTCTAGGGCACGGGTATGCAGAGAAAGCCTTGGTGGATGATTATCTGGAGGTATTCCGGACTAGGCATGAAGCGGAGCTGGGAAAGATGCTGGATGTGCCTGCGGAAAGCATGAAGCTTTTACTCATCTCCAGCATCTTGCTGAAAAATATCATGGAGACCATGGGCGCCGGCCATATCTGGGCGCCGGGGGTGACGCTCTGTGACGGTATCGCCTATGAATATGCTGATAAAAATAAGATCATCAAGCCGAAACATGATTTTGAGCAGGATATCTTTGCCTGTGCCAGGAACATCAGCAAGCGTTACCGGGGCAGCAAGCGTCGGAGCGAGGCTCTGGAACTGATTGCGGTGACGGTCTTTGACAGCATGCGTAAAGTCCACGGACTGGGGAAGCGGGAGCGGCTGCTATTGCGGCTGGCGGCGCTGCTGCATGACTGTGGCAAGTTTATCAGCATGGTCAGTCCCGGCGAATGTTCCTACAGCATCATCATGGCGACGGAAATCATCGGCCTTTCGCATGTGGAAAGGGAAATTGTTGCCAACGTGGTTAAATATAACTATGCCAACTTTAATTATTATGGTGATATCGGCCAGAACCATGAAACCGACAAGTTCACTTATCTTACCGTTGCCAAGCTGACGGCAATCTTGCGGATGGCCAGCGGGATGGACCGGAGCCACAAGCAGAAGTTCAAGGAGATCAGGGCGGTCCTGAAAGACGACCGGCTGATCCTGACTGTCGATACGGCGGAAGATATTACGCTGGAAAAGGGCTTGTTTGACCTGCGTGCCGCATTCTTTGAAGAGGTGTACAATGTCCGGCCGGTTATCCGCCGGAAGCGGGCGTACTGATTTCAACTATTGATTATAAGTCCGCTTAAGCGGATGCAATTAGCTAAATGGGGTATAAGAATGAAAGGAGCTTTTGATTTTTCTGATCCATCCAATTACAGTAACCGCGAGCTAAGCTGGCTGCTATTTAACAAAAGAGTGCTGGGGGAGGCGAGGGATAAGCAGACCCCTTTATTTGAGCGGCTGAAATTCTTGAGCATCACCGCCTCCAACCTGGACGAGTTCTTTATGATCCGGGTGGCGGCGCTTAAGGATATGGTTAACGCGGATTATGCCAAGCCGGACATCGCCGGGATGAAGCCGGCCGAGCAGCTGACCGAGATCAACCGTTCCGTCCATGACTTGGTAAACCAGCAATACAATACGTATAACCGGTCGCTGCTGCCGCTGCTTAGGCAGAACGGCCTGCGGGTGATTGAACGGCATGAGGAGCTTTCGGAGCCGGAGGCATTTTATGTCGACCGTTATTTTGAAGAAAATGTTTATCCGGTGCTGACGCCGATGGCTGTCGATTCCTCGCGGCCGTTTCCGCTGATTAGGAACAAGACTTTAAATATCGGGGCTTTGATTACAAATAAAAAACAGGAGGGCGAACCGGAATTTGCCACCGTCCAGGTGCCCGGCGTGCTTTCCCGGATCGTGCCGATCATGACGGGCGACGAAAGTACCACGGTGATCTTGCTGGAGGAGATTATCGAGAGGAATATCAGTAAGCTGTTCTTGAATTATGATATTATCTGTGCGCATCATTTCCGGCTTATGCGGAATGCCGACCTCAATATCGAAGAGGATGAAACGGAAGACCTGCTGAAGGAAATCGAGAAACAGATCAAAATGCGGCAGTGGGGGCAGGCCATCCGTCTGGAAGTGGAAGAATCCATTGATGATAGGCTGCTGAGCATCCTGGTCGAGTCGCTGGCGATTAAGCCGGAGGACATCTATCAGGTGAACGGGCCACTTGATCTGACGTTCCTGATGAAGATGTACGGGCTGAACGGCTTTGAACATCTGAAGGAAAACAGATATGGCAGGCCGGTGCCGGTCGCCGGCATGGCCGAGGCCGATATCTTCGAGGAAATCAAAGAAGGTGACATCCTGCTGCACCATCCCTTTCAGGAGTTCACCCCGGTGATCGAATTTATCCGGCAGGCTGCCGCCGACCCGGATGTGCTGGCGATCAAGCAGACGCTTTACCGGGTAAGCGGCAATTCACCGATCATCAACGCTCTGGCGCAGGCGGCGGAAAACGGCAAACAGGTCACGGTCCTGGTGGAACTGAAGGCCCGCTTCGATGAGGAAAACAATATTGTCTGGGCGAGGATGCTGGAAAAAGCCGGCTGCCATGTTATTTACGGCCTGGTCGGGCTGAAGACCCACTGCAAGATTACCCTAGTGGTGAGAAGGGAAGAAGACGGCATCCGCCGTTATGTGCATCTGGGGACCGGTAATTATAATGACGCTACCGCCAAGCTCTATACCGACCTCGGCCTGCTGACCTGCCAAGCGGCCATGGGCGAGGATGCCACGGCGGTCTTTAACATGCTTTCCGGCTATTCCGAGCCGCTTAGCTGGAACAAGCTGGTCCTCGCGCCCCTGTGGCTGAAGGACCGGTTTATCTATCTGATTGACCGCGAGCGGCGAAATGCGCGGGCAGGGCGGCCGTCCCATATCATTGTCAAGGTGAATTCGCTGTGTGACAAGGATATTATCGAAGCATTGTATAGAGCCGCGGCGGCGGGAGCGCAGATCGACCTGATCATCAGGGGCATCTGCTGTCTCAAGACCGGGCTGCCGGAGATCGGCGGCCGGATAACGGTCCGTTCCATCGTTGGCAACTTCTTGGAACACAGCCGCATTTTTTATTTTGAAAACGACGGCAGTCCGGAGTATTACTGCTCTAGTGCCGACTGGATGCCAAGGAACTTGGAGCGGCGGGTGGAAATCATGTTCCCGGTGGAACAGCCAAGGCTCAGGGAGCAGATCATGGATATTCTCAATACGCTGCTTCGGGATACGGTTAAGGCACACTGTCTGACCCCCGAAGGAAGCTATGAGAAGGTTGATAAAAGGGGGAAGCTGACCTTCAATTCACAGCAGGAATTCTGCCGGAAAGCGGCGGTCAGGACCGAGGAAAATCAGACGGCGGAAGGAAGCCGGGTATTTATTCCTAAAACCCATCATGAGGAGGAAGATAGCATATGAAAGTATTACTTATCGGAGGAACCGGCACGATCAGCGCGGCGATTTCCCGGCAGCTGCTGGAGCAGGGGCACAGCCTGTATTTACTGAACCGGGGTACCAAGAACAAGATATTTGCCGGCTATGACAATCTGGTGGAAATCAAGGCCGATATCAGCGACGAGGCGACGGTTGCCGAGCATATCAAAGACATGGAATTTGACGCGGTGGCCGATTTCATTGCTTATGTGCCGGCCCAGCTGGAGCGGGATTACCGCCTGTTTGCCGGGAAAACCAAGCAGTTTATCTACATCAGCTCGGCATCGGCCTACCAGAAGCCGCTGGCGGATTACCGGATTACGGAGGGGACGCCGCTGAGTAATCCGTATTGGGAATATTCCCGCAACAAGATCGCCGGCGAGGAATATGTGATGAGTATGTACCGCGAGAACGGGTTCCCGGTCACCATCGTGCGTCCCAGCCATACATATGATGAGCGTTCGGTACCGCTGGGCGTCCATGGTGCGAAGGGCAGTTACCAGGTGGTGAAGCGTTTGCTGGAAGGCAAGCCGGTGATCATCCACGGCGACGGGACCTCGCTGTGGACGATGACGCATAACAGCGACTTTGCCGCCGCCTTTATCGGCCTGCTGGGCAACATCCATGCCCTAGGGGAAGCGGTGCAGATCACTTCCGATGAGACCCTGACGTGGAACCAGATTTATCAGGCGATTGCCGCGGCACTGGGGGTAGAACTAAAGCCCTTTTATGTTGCCTCGGCATACTTGGCCCAGTGCGGCAGCTATGATTTTACCGGCAGCCTGATCGGGGACAAGGCCAACTCGGCGGTGTTCGACAACAGTAAATTAAAACGGCTCGTTCCAGGGTTTACGGCGAAGGTGCGGTTTGATCAAGGCGTGCGGGACACGATCGCCTATGTAATGTCACATCCGAAACGGCAGGTTGAGGATGCTGAGTTTGACGAGTGGTGCGACCGGGTGATCGGAGGACTAAAGAAGCTGGCGGATAACCTAAATTAACTTGTAAGCTGTTGGGGGACGGGTTGACAAATTAATCCAGCTATTCTACAATATTGATTATTAATTAGTAATCATTATCATAAAGGAGGAATGAATACATGAAGAAATTTATCTGTACCGTCTGCGGTTATGTCCATGAAGGGTCTGCTCCCCCGGAGTTCTGCCCTCAGTGTAAGGCTCCGGCAGCGAAGTTTAACGAGCAGGCGGGAACCGGCCTTGTTTTTGCCGATGAGCATGTGATCGGAGTCGCCCAAGACGTAGATCCAGAAATCGTAGAAGGCTTAAGACAGAATTTTATGGGCGAGTGTACGGAAGTGGGCATGTATCTTGCCATGAGCCGCCAGGCTGACCGGGAAGGATATCCGGAGATTGCCGAGGCATACAAAAGGATTGCTTTCGAAGAAGCGGAACATGCCGCTAAGTTTGCCGAGCTGCTGGGTGAAGTAGTCGATGTATCAACCAAAAAGAACCTGGAAAAGCGGGTCATGGCTGAGCATGGCGCAACCCAAGGGAAGAAAGACATTGCCGTGAAAGCAAAGCAGCAGGGTCTGGATGCCATCCATGATACCGTCCATGAAATGTGTAAAGACGAAGCGCGTCACGGGAAAGCTTTCCAAGGCCTGCTGGAACGGTATTTTTAGGATTGCTACATAGCCCTTATATATAGCGGCATCCCCTCCTGCCGGTAGACAGGGGATGCTGCTATATGAATATGGCAATTATCTTTTTGCCGGTCAGTTCCACGTTGAGGTGCGCGCTGATATGGAGCTGTCGGCTTACATAGATATATTTAAGCCGGTTTATCCCCGCTTCCTTTGTTCCGGCAAACTGCCATATGTCGATTTCGTTAGTAAACGGATTTTCTTTGCTGCCTAAGCTGCTCATCATTATCCCCTTTTAGCCCTGTCATATAATAATAAGGCTCAATCGTCATGAATGGAAGGGAAATTTTCCTTCTTAAGAAACAGGGTCAAGGCGATTCCTCTTTCTAGGTACTCACTGTCAAGCGGCTTATCAGTGATGTGTAATGTCCCGTTATATCGGTTTACTATATCCGTAAAAATGTCCGGAGGGCTAAAGCTGTCAGTGCTTCTGGAAACATGCATAGGTACGGCGATGACAAAGATAAGACGGTACATACTGTATTTGAACTTTATTTCAACGTTGACTGTCCGCATCTTTTCATCAATACAGAGAACCTGTTCTTTGGCATAGGAATACAGACAGCTTAAAATGACAGTAATCTCGACACTGTCAAAGACCAGTTCATGCGGTATGGCGACAGAGTGCTGCATCCGTATCTGACAGGATTCCGCTTCCCGGATATGATAGTTAATAATGCTGTCAAAGCTGACTACGCCGCTATTCACGTTGTTTTTGTTAAAAAAGTCTTCAAAGTTCTGTTCGATAAAATCCTTTATATGTATGTCGGTTTCATCGCCCAGACATTCTTTGAGCAGGGCAAGTTTTTCGACAAAAACATTCTGCATCTGGTTCCAGTAGCCAAGATTGAACTGAATAACTTCCAGTTGCTTCTGAAATCCGATAAACTCCTGATTCATCAATATTTTATCAGCCTTTTCATCCGCCTGGATGGCAAGGATATCAAATAAATAGATCATAATCAGGTTAACGGCAAATATGAGTAAAGTAACCAATAATCTCTGGGCGGACGGTATCAGGTCGTTGGAAGCCATGGTAAATAAATAAATAGTCGAAACAGGCATCGGTATCAGCAGCAGCCAGTATTTTTTGGTATTTCGGAATCTATTTATGTTATGCGACAGTCTTTCCATCAACAGCATTGACAGATAATTCAGGATCCGGATGATCAGGGTGCCGATAATGGGGAAATAGGGGCTTTGGACAAATGGTGACAGGTATTGGAACGAAACCAAGATAGAAACGGACATATCCACACAATAGAAAAGCATGGTAATAAAAAAAACGGTAAATATCCTCTTCATCAGCGTAGCACTATAATTATAGGCAAGTATGAAGTGTATGATCATATTGGTTATCAATAAAACAATGGTAATCCTTAAGAAAAAATATAGTAATAAATTGATGATGAACCAAATGGCATAACTGAGGAGCTCGATTTTCCTTCCGTAAATGGTTTTTTTACCTAACAGGATTCTTGTGGTCCGGTATAATGTGTATATACTGAAAACCTCAGCAACTATAAATACAATAAAACTTAGCGTACTACTCATGTCGAGCCCCTCCGATCTTTTTGATATAATTAATTAAGGCTTTTTGTTTTCTCATCGGGATAGGGATCTGGTAATCGTCGCACATGACAGCTACGTTACCGTCGATACGCTGGATATGGTTACAATTAATTACGCAGCCCCTATGGATCTTATAAAAAAAATCATTGTGGAGTGCCGACAATATCTTTTCAATTGTGTCATAGAATAGATACTCACCATCAGTATGCACTAGTTTTATTTTTTTGTCATAAGCTGTTTCAAAATATATAATGTTGCTGAGCGATATCATGTGATCCAGTTTGTTAAACTGAAAATGGAAGGCATGAGGATTATTTATGATATAATTGGTGCATTTATCAAGAACTCGGAAGACTGTTTCTTGTGTTAACGGCTTTATAATAAAATCAAAAGGATGATATCTGAATAACTGCATGGCATATTTGTCATGAGAAGATACATAGATAATCTGCACGATTTCGTTGTGAAGCTCATTTCTGATAAAATTACTGACTTCAATGCCGCTCATTTTAAGCATTACAATATCTAAGAAAATAATCGAATAGATATTCTCCAGTTGATTCTTGGTTATGTATTCATATAATTCTTCGCCAGATAAATAAACCTCTATATTAATATCCATTAGACGCTGTTTAGAATAATTAATAATATAAGATTCCAGCTGGGCACATAATCCTGAATTATCATCGCATATCGCAATATTCATTGCCTTATCCTTATGGTGTAAAAATAAACCTAGTGCTTGTAAGTGTACATTATTGATGCTTATCAATACAAAATAAACTGATTGCGTTACAATCAATTGGCTTGTAGATTTGTTTTAATATTTGCTATGACGTAACTTGGCTATTTTTTTAGTTTATTGGCATTTAATGGTAGTTTTGGTTGATAAGATTTACCGTAACAAATGGAATTTACATTAATTTTAGTAACTGTTAAAGCCAATTCTGCTACTGTTTTACACATTAATAATGATATTTTTTTCATATTTTCCCTCACTAGTAGTTAGTATAATTTTAGATATTATAACAAATGGCTAATTTAAATACAACGCTATGTCCAAAAATAGACATTTTAAATCCAAAAATTGCATATTATGATACGAACTTATCTTAAATATTCGATTGACGTGTTATATTGCCGATGTTATAATCCTTATCGGTTGGGTTTATGGAAGATTTACTTTAAATTAGGAGGAAAGACGGTGGAAAAATCAGGTAATGTTGAAGCTGTTCAGCGGATGCAGGACTATATTGAGCAGAATATTCAAAGACCTATCACGTTGCGTGACCTAGCGAGAACCGCCGGTTATTCCCCTTTTCACTGTGCTAGGCTATTTAAGGAGTTCATTGGCAAAACTCCTTTTGAATATATTCGTACTCTTAGGCTTACCAGAGCAGCTTTGCAGCTGCGCGATGTCAAGGTCAAGGTTGTCGACGTTGCGTTTGATTTTGTATTTGATTCCCATGAGGGTTTTACGAGGGCATTTTCTAGGGAATTCGGCGTGACGCCGCATAAATATAGCAAGGATCCGGTGCCTATTTATCTGTTTATGCCGGATCCCGTCCGCGACAGGTATCGGTATTTTTTGAAAGGAGAGCGAGCAGTGGAGAAAAAACCAGGGGGCCAGACTGTATTTGTGCAGGTAATAGAACGCCCGGAAAGAAAGCTGATTCTGAAGCGGGGCACATATGCTGAAGACTATATCGAGTATGTTGAGGAAATCGGCTGTGATGTGTGGGGGCTATTGTGCAGTGTTAAGGAAGCATTGTATGAACCCATCGGGATATGGCTGCCGGCTGCTTTTCGGACATCCGGGACGGCAATCTATGCGCAGGGCGTGGAAGTGCCTGCTGAATATGCCGGTGTGGTGCCGGACGGGTTTGAGCTTATCACATTGCCGCCTTGTCAGATGATGGTATTCCAAGGGCCGCCCTTTGCGGACGAGTATTTTGACGAGGCGATTGCAGATCTGTGGGAAGTGATGTCAACCTACACGCCGGAACTGTACGGCTTTGAATGGGCGGACGAGGACGCGCCGCGCTTTCAGATGGAGCCGCAGGGCTATCGCGGATATATCGAGGCGCGCCCGGTGCGACAGTTAAAAAATAACCGGCAGTTAAAATAACCGGGAGTTAAAATTAACAACGAAAGTCGCTTAATTTTTATTAATAGCAAGCGAAGTCAAGATTTTTATTTTCTTTTACCCTATCATACTTTTTAGCATCATATTAAGCGCTGGCCGGTGTTCTAATTTGGCCGGCTCAGGGAAATCACGATATTATGGAGGTAGGTATGAAAGGGATCATGGATTCACTACAGAAGCATATGGAGATGTTATGCGGCAGCGTCGGGGCAAGGCCGACTGGATCAGCCGCCAACAAGGCAGCCGTTGACTATGTTGCAGAGGTGTTGCGGCAAAGCGGGCTGGCGGTTCATCGGCAAGAGTTTGACTGCATGGATTGGCAGAACGCCGGTGCCATGCTTATGGTCGGCAGCCGGAGCGTGCCAGCGGAAGCGGCAGAGTATTCCCTTCCATGCGATGTGGAAGCGGAGTTTCTCTGTGTAGATACGGGGGAGATGCTTCAAAGCGCGGCTTTAGATGGCAAGATAGCGGTCCTGCACGGCGATCTTTGCAAGGAACCACTAATGCCTAAGAACTTTACTTTTTATAATCCAGAGGAACACAAGCGAATCATCGCCTTGCTGGAAGAAAAGAATCCGGCGGCGGTTATTACGGTCACACCGACCAAGGAGCACGTTATTCAGGACGGGGATTTTCATATTCCCTGCGCCGTGGTAAGCGAGGAGTTACTGGACGTTTTCACGAACAGTGCCGGCGAACAGGCAAAGCTGACCATAAATACGGAGCGTATTGACAGCAAGGCACATAACGTAATTGCCGCTTATGGCGATAAAAAAGAGAAGATATGCTTTTCCGCTCATATTGATACGAAACCGGCGACACCCGGCGCCCTGGACAACGCTTCCGGCGTGTCCATACTGCTGGCATTGGCGGAAACCCTTTCCGGCAAGGAATACCCCTTCCAGATCGAAATCGTTCTGTTTAACGGCGAGGACTATTATTCCACGCCCGGGGAAATGACTTTTATGGCCAGTCTGTCGCCAGATTATATCTTGGCCGTGAACGTGGACGGCATCGGCCTGAAAAACAGCGATACCTCCGTTTCGTTCTATTCATGTGCGCCGGAAATGGAGGACAGGATCATGCAGGGCGTGGGGCAGCAGGGCGGCATCACGCGGATCGAGCCATGGCCGATGGGCGACCATATGCTGTTTGCCGCCGGCGGCATCCCCACGGTTGCCGTCACCGCGGCAAACATCTTTGGACTGATGGGCAGTGTCATCCATTCTGCTGACGACAACATGGATCAGATCGACATGTCTGTCCTAGCCGATACGGTGCCATGCTTAGCAAGCCTTATCGACACTATTGGGAATTGGAAAGCAGAGCATTAAAATCAAACTGCGCGACAATGTTCCGCATGTTATCCAGATTGACTCCGATATCCTCGACCAGGCAGGTTCCGTTGGCAAAACATTCGGCCATGTAGCGGTTGAAATCAGGATGGTAATGGCTATAATCGGCGTAGTTGTTCAGATCGGTGACGATCCATTCCTGGTCAAGGAAGAAATAAAGGCTGACATTTTCATAGGCCCCGAGCCGCTCACAGAGATAGCGGAATTCTTCCAGCGTGGCTTCCAGATGATTTTCCTGGCGGACATCATTCCAGAAGAGGATGCTGTAGGGAGGGAAGAAGATAACAAAATCAGTTTCGGGATTTGCCTCGATGAAAGGACAGATATTTTGGGCGAGGTTGGCCTCGACAGCGGCGGTATAGGCATCCTTGGGGGTTTCGGCAAGGACCTGGCCGGGGGAGACATAATGCTTAAGGACCCATGCTTCGTCATAGTATTCCTCGGTCCACCAGCTGGCATAGATCGTCGCCAGATCCGACTTTTCCTGGTCAGCTATCGGGCGGAGGATGTAGTTTAACAGGACGTCTTTATTTAGCAGGTATTCGGCGTCGTCATATACCTTGTCGTTATAGAGATATTCCGGGATCGGATATTTGGTTTCCGCCACCCCGGCCATGTAGGTGATGACGTCGATGCCGAGAAATACCTTTTTGACCTGGTTGGGGCTGTCAAACACGATCTGCATAATATTGGCCTGATCCTTGGGGTAGGCGGCACTGTAGCTTAGTTTTATGGTGTTGAGTCCCATCAGGTCCTTGAACCAGTCAGTATTAAAGTTAACCGTCATGGAAGAGCCGAGGATGACACTGTCATATTCCATGTTTTCCGCCATGCCGGGATTCTGGCTGATCTGGTTGTCGATCAGGTAGGGAAAGCCGGGAAGCGGCTTATGATATTGAAAGAACGGATCGACAATGACGGTAAGCATGATAACGCTACCCAGTAAAAGGACGGTGAATATGGCAAAGGCAATTAGGCTTTTCCGAAAAGAAGGCATGTTGAAATATCCTTTCTGCTAGAAATTAAGATAAAGGAAGGTACTTACTCCGGAAAGCGAGATTACGCACCATCCGAACAGGCCGGCCAGAATCAGCGCGCCGGTAATGCCCGGGCGGTACCTGTCGGCTATCCATAGAGCATTTTTAGCTTTAAATACGATTAGCGAGGCAGTTATTAAGAATAAAAACGTCAGCACATAATGGCCATATTCCCAGCGGTCAAGCCGGATCACCTTGATCATGTACCAGAACTCATCCATATTAAAGCATGCGGCCAGCTGCCGCCCGACTCGCTGCCATTGAAAACGGAATGCCGTCTTAAGGAGAAGGAAAGCATCCGGCAGCGAAGGCGCCCGGAAGAACACCCAGGCAATGGTCACATAGATGAAGAGGCCGGCTGTTTTAAGCAGCAAAAGGATCTTATGCCGGGGCGGTTCTGCCGCTGTAGCATTTTTCTTGCCCGTTCCGTCGGCACGGCGGATGTTTCCATCGGCGGGGCGGTTCTTTGCGGCGTTTTGACGGCTGTCCCTAGCGTCCTGCCACATTCTCGTGACTACATAAAGGAAGCCGTGCGTCATGCCCCATACAATGAAGGTAAGCCCGGTGCCATGCCATAGCCCGCTGATGAAAAAGACAAGCAGGAGATTACGGTACATTTTGCCTTTGCCTAGGCGGTTTCCGCCCAAAGGGATGTAGACATATTGGGTTAAAAAACGGGTAAGCGTCATATGCCACCTTTTCCAGAAGCCGATAATATCGGCCGCCTGATAGGGCGAATCAAAATTAACCGGCAGTGCGATCCCAAACATCCGGCTTACGCCCATCGCCATATCGCAGTAACCGCTGAAATCAAAGTATAGCTGGAGTGAAAAGGATAGCATTACGATCAGGGCGTCGGCAGTGTTTAAGGAAGCGAGGCTGGCATAACCATAATCGACAGCCTGCCCCAGCGTCTCCGCCAGCAGGACCTTTTTAGCCAAGCCGAGGACAAACAGAATCAGCCCGCGGTAAAAGCGTTCGGCCTCAAACCGGATATGGCTTAGATGCTTAAACTGCGGCATCAGCTCACGGTGCGGGGCAAGCGGCCCCTGCAAAAGTTTAGGGAAGTAAAGGACAAACAGGATGTAATCAAGGCCATGGTATTCCTCCACTTCACCCCGATAACTGTCAATCAGAAAAGAAATCTGCTGAAAGGTAAAAAAACTGATGCCCAGCACCGGAACCGTGCTGAAAAAACGGCCGCCGCACAACAAAAGCAGATTAAAAAGCACCGCCGGCACCAGCAGCTTCTTGCCCGGCCGGCTCAGCCGGAGCAGAAACAGCCGGTTGACCAAGATGCTGGCGCCCAGCCACAGCAGCAGCCAAGGGGAAGCAGCAGCGTAAAAAACCAGGGATATCATAATAAGCCAATATTTTATCCGGTTGCCGCCGCCTTTTCTCAGAAGGAGGTAATAGACCGCCAGACAAACGGGCAGCAGTAAGAAAATAAATCCATTGGAGTTAAATGCCATGACCGGCTCCTGACTCTGATTAGTATGCTTAATATAGTATGCTTAATATAGTATGCTTAATTATAGTAAACAGCTGCCTAGCGGGCATCCGAAGAGCAGACTGTCACTGAACCGAACGATAATACTTGCCAAACTCGACATCTACGGAGCGGATATGCCTGACAATCCAGTTGACAATTGAGTTGTTCAGGTCAAGTGTGAACTTTGCCGAAGCCCCGTTGCTGGCAAACTCTTTCTTTAGCTTGGCAAATTCATCGATATAAAGCTGATGCTGGCTTTTATGCCATTCATACTTGGGGTAGCCGGACTGTTTTTGCAGCGCTTCCTCATCCCGGAAGTGCTTCACTATGTAATCACCTAATAGATCCAAGGTTCTTTGTGTTTCTTCCTTGGTAATGGACTTGGCTCCCAAGGCTAGGACAGAATTCAGCCGGTCTACCAGTTCTTTGTGCTGGGCGTCGATCTTCTGGACGCCGACTTCCATGTCTTTTGATAATGTAATCATGTAGCACCTCCTGCAATGATAGTGTTGACAGTTGTTTCAATGGCTGCGGGTGTATTTTATCTAGTATATATGAGTATCGCGGACGGTTACTATGTTCCCCATTATAAAATGTATGATTTTAACTGTCAACTTTTTTGGCGGTAATGACAGAAAAATTAAAAAGAGATTAGGGGTAAAACAGCAGTGAAAAGACATCGGAAAGTCATCCGGCACTGCACTATTGGCGCACCAACCCGAATTGGATGGAAGCGGGGGTGGATGATGCTGTAGGCCGGTTAATAGATGTCGGAGAGATGTTGATCCCTGGGCTTACGGCTGTAATCAATGACCACCTTGCGGAAAATATCCCGATGATCCTAAAAGGTGATTTTATACTGCCGCTGCTGGCAGTTAAGGTCGCTCACCCGAAAGTCAAGGCAGTCTTTGTCCATGAACCGGAAAAAGATCAGATTATGCGCAACTATCTGGCGCGGGAGGGCGAGTCTCAGCCCTTTAGGGCAGAAGTAAGCCATGCATATGGTAACTGGCTGGCGGGAAACGGCCGTAAGCTCAAAGTCCCGGTCATAGAATCACGCCCTTGGGACAGTGTTATTGAGCGAGTGAAGCGGGCGCTGGGTGCCCGAAGTCCGCAGCCTTAAGCTTCGCGGCCAAAGTCCCGTCCAGATGACCGTTCTGGGTCATATTGCCGATGATGCTCCATACTTTTTCTGGTGTCAGCGGCGCCCGGTAGGGCCGTTCTTCGGTCAGGGCCTGATAGACGTCGCAGATCGCCATGACCCTTTCCGGTTCGCTCAGTTTATCGCCGGCCATACGGTAAGGATAGCCGGTTCCGTCCATTTTTTCATGATGGTTGGAAGCGTAGCGGGTGACATCTTCCAAGCCCGGTATCTGTTCCAGGATCTTACGGGTATAGTATGTATGCTTGTTGATTTCAAAGCGTTCTTCCGGCGTCAGCGGCCCGTTTTTGTGAAGGATGTCGGTGGTGACGTGTAGCTTGCCGATGTCGTGCAGCAGCCCGGCAATATACATCTTGTTCCGGATATCTTCGTCATATCCTAAGAGCGCGGCGGCTTCTTTGGCCAGCATCGCGATTCCGTGTGAATGTGTGTAGGTAAACGGGCTGCGGCGGTCAATAATGTCGGCAAAACACAGGGCAAACTGCCGAACTTCTTCATATCCGTAATACACGTCATCGCCGAAGCCGATCTTGGCGGACAGCTGATACTTCGTCTCCTGACTAAAATAATCCAGCAGGAAAGCTTCCTGCTTCATCAGATCGGCAAAGGCATTGCCGATGTCTTCTCTTAGTAAGGGTTTCATCTTCTGTAACCAGTTCTCCGCCTTAAGGAACAGGCTATGGTCAAATTCCCCCGCCATCCGGCCAAACAGATCGTCAAATGCGCTGGCAAGACAGATGATCTGCGATGCTGCCGGAATGGCGTCACCGCTCAGGCCGAACGGGCCGGCGCCGTTGATGAGCTCATGGTGATAGCGCACATATAGCGGTATCTCGCTTGGCAGCGGCAGTTTTTCCAGCATCTGCGCTCCGATCGTACAGTGCTCATACATGATGTATTCATTGCTGATGCCGATGTCGTGCAGCAGGGCGGCATAATATAGCGGCAGCACTGCATCTTCGTTAAAACCCAGTTTTCCGGCCATCATGACAGACAGATAGGCGGTGCTTTTAGAGTGGGAAAGGTTGTTTTTGCCCGCTATATCGAGGGCATATGATAGTCCGAATAGTAAAGAATGTCGCGATATGTTCATAATTACACCCCATGTCCGCAAAATTATATTCAGCGTCTTTAGCTCAATGTAGTTATTATAAAATGTCAGATTCTGCCTGTCAACTTAATATCAATAGCTGATTATTTATTTAGATATTTTAATTACCATTATTTTAATTACTTATGTTATTTGTACTATTGAAATCCGATATTATTAAATTTATATTGTGATACACGTTAATATGTGATACAGTCTTAAAAGAGAATGAATACTTGGTATATTGGCGAGTATTTACATATTGTTAATTTACCAGATAATAAGTTATGAAAAGCATATGCGTAAGAGGGGTTGGTTTTACGACATGATAAAGCATTATAACAGAGTAATTATACAGGTAGTGATAATACTGGTATGGCTCGGCAGCTTTTTCCATGCGGCTGGCAGCCATAATTTCATAATCTTCTCCTTTTTACCGGGACAGCTTTCGGACGGCCACAGTCCGGCTGTCCCGGTTGCCGTGACAGCGTCCGCCAGCCCGGCGTTTCTGAAACGGACAGCCCTGTCCGCTACATCCCCGATGAGATTTTTAATAAAGCTTGCAGACGGCCGGAAAACATCCAACTACGGCCCCCATATCGACGTGGTGGCTCCGGGCGTGCGGATATTCAGCACCTCCGCCGCCTCCTATTTTCCCTATTACAATGAAAAAGGGGATAAAATGGTTACCCCGGATTACGGCGACAGCTATTACGTCATGATGGACGGAACCTCCATGGCCTCCCCGCACGTCGCCGGGATCGCCGCCATGGTAAACTAATATACGAAAACATTGACGAGGAAATAGATAAAAAGTAACTTCTTCAAATAAAATAAAAAGTTTAAGAGCTACATATTGTAATCATAAGTAAAGTGAAAAGGAGAAGGGCACATATGAAGAAAAGAGGAATAAAAACCGCAATAATTATCATTGCTATTTTAGCCACAGGAGCTGCATTATATCTGCGAATGGCTTGGTATGAATCTGTCAGGTCCTCTGAGTCAGGTGAAAACGCAACGATCTATTATGCCGAAGACGGCCCGGAGGAGCCATCGATCACCGTCTGGACGGAGATCCCGGACGGGGAGGTCGAGGACGGGGAATTTGACATAAGCTATACGGTAATGCCGGGCAGGGGGGCGGCAATCAGGAGGATTTATTATTTGATCAACGGCGATATTGAAAGACGCTTATATACTTACGGCGACCCGAACATAAAATTAAGCGAAGGGTCGGTAATGATGGCATCCGGTATGAAGAATAAGATTGTATTCTATGTGGAGGACACGGAAGGAAGAACCGCCGAATTCGCTGCAGAGAACCAGCCGTATTATGAATTTCCCGACAGTCCTTCCTTTGACGAGAGCCAGCTGCGCCCTTCGAGACGGGGAGGTGATATAAGATATGTCGCTGACTGGCTTATTCTTGTCACAGAGGATGATATCCCTGATGAGGAAGTAATGGAAATGATCAAAGATATCGGCGGGGTAATTATCGATGAAATGCCAAGTATGGATAGCTATTATATCCAAGTGCCTGAAAGCACCGAGGAAGAACTGGAAGCTATGTGCAAACAGTTAAATGATAAGTATAAAGACCAGATAGCATATACAGATCTCTATTATATAGGCGGAGTGACTCTGCATCAGACAGATGACCCTTGGTGGAGCGAAGTACCTGTTGGCAATACCGAAGATGGCTTAAATGAATATAAAGAAAATACTTCTATGGGTCGGTATGTCAGTAATCCCATATATCATGAATGGGAACTGCCATACCGGCAGTGGGGGCTTGATGCGATCAATGCCCCGGCAGCATGGGAACTGATGCCTGATAAAATCAATAATATAAAGATCGGGGTAGTAGACGATGGTTTCGGGATCAGCCATGAAGATCAAAAGAAAGGGTGCAAGGCTAAAATATGAATCATTAGGGAATAAGCAGACAAATATGTTAACAGTCTACATATAATGAAGAGGAAAAACAAAGGAGAATGGAATATGAAGAAAAAGAGAATTATAACAGTAATTATTATTACCGCTGTATTGCTTGCAGGAACGGCGTTTTATTGGGGAATCAGCAGGGATGGAAACGACAGCTCTTCTGAGGAAAGTGAAAGCGTAACGATCTATTACGCCGAAGACGGCCCGGAGGAGCCGTCGATCACCGTCTGGACGGACATCCCGGACGGGGAGATAGAGGACGGGGAAATTGACATAACCTATACGGTAACGCCGGGCAGGGGAGCCGCAATCAGGAGGATTTATTATTTGATCAACGGCGATATTGAAAGAAGCTTATATACTTACGGCGACCCGGGCATAAAATTAAGTGAAGGGTCGGTATGGTTGACATCTGGCATTAAAAATAAGATCGTATTCTATGTCGAGGATACTAACGGAAGAACCGCCGAGTTTGCTGTAGAGAACCAGCCATATTATGAATATCAAGAAAGTCCTCCGGTTGACGAGAGCAAGCTGCGCCCTTCGAGACAGGGAGGGGACATACGGTATCTTATGGACCGGCTTATTTTTGTTACGGAAGATGATATCCCTGATGAGGAAGTTATGGAAATGATCGAAGATATCGGGGGGAAAATCATCGGTGAAGTACCGATAATGGATAAATATTATATCCAGGTACCCGAAAGCACCGAGGAAGAACTGGAAGACATATGCAAAAAGCTAGAAGCTGAGTATGAAGACCGGATTGCATTTGTACATCTTTATTATGTGGGCGGAATGAGCCTTCATCACACAGACGACCCATGGTGGGACGAGGAACCCGTCAGTCATGACGAGGATGCCTTGGATGAGTACAAAGAGAATACTTCAGCTGGTATGTATGTGGGAAATCCTATATATTACGAATGGGACTTGCCTTACCGGCAGTGGGGGCTTGAGGCAATTAACGCCCCGGCAGCATGGGAACTGATGCCTGATAAAATCAGTAATATAAAGATCGGAATAGTAGACGACGGTTTCCGAATCAGCCATGAAGATGAAAAGAAAGGGCTGACTGAAACATATAGCACAGGCCGGGTAGGCAAGAACTTGTCTGACATGTTTCCTAT
>DBDG01000068.1 GCA_002293475.1 Lachnospiraceae bacterium UBA938 | reverse complement strand
ACATTCCTATGCCGCCGCCGATGTGTCCGGCACAAGTTATGCGGGCGGCTTGGCCGGCTACATTTACGGCGGGGTCACGGAGCAGTGCTACGCCAGCGGCCATGTGGCCGCCGGCACGTATGCTGGCGGGTTTGCCGGTTTCTTAAGCGGGACAGCCGCAGTGAAGGACAGCTTGGCTTCCGGGAACGTATCCCCGGGACGCCATATGGCCGGTTTCGTAGGATATATAGGATCAGCCACAAACGTGCGGATCCAGAACAGCTACTCCCTGTCCAATAATCCCAGCGGCTTTAGCTATAACAGCGGCAACCTGGTCAGCTGCTACTTTGATAAGGATCTGGCCGGGGGGAAATCTACGCAGGCATCAGGGCGGACTACCGAAGAAATGAAGGACCGCGCCACTTATGCCGGCTGGGACTTTGAGGATATCTGGGAAATGAAAGAGAACAGTTATCCGACACTACGTGCCATGGGCAATTATCCGGTGATATTTCCAGATATTCCCGGGGAAGACCCCGGCAAAGAACTGACCGGTGAGTTGGAAGAAGTGACCGGCGGAGAAGATGAAGAAGAAACCGGAGATGAGGACGGAAAAACCGGAGAAGAAATACCGGAAGAAACCGGAGGATCAGGAGGAGAACCGGAAGATCAAGAATCACTAGAAAACCTGAAAGAACAAGAGCCCCAAGAAGAACCGGACGGCCAGAATAACGAATCCGAAAGAGTAACCGGCTAACTCCGGTAGCAGCGGGTATACCCCGGCAGCAGCGGGTATACCCCGGCAGCAAGGTCTGGGAATGAACCCAGTAGTTAGAAGTTAATGATAAGATTTTTAGCACGTGAATATTAATTACAGATGTATTTTGCGATTTGTGTGTATAAATGTTACTGTGGAGTGCTGTATCAACGAGGAACTTTGCCGCTTTTCGGCTGCAATACAGTTGCTCCCTCGAAAATGACTATGCCTCATAGTACATTGACACAAAATTATGTAATTTTGATTAGAGATATGTTAATATAAGATGATTAAATTGACAGCATGGAAGGAAGAACAGGAATGAAAAGAAGCAGGTTTAGTTTATTGATCCTGGTAACGCTGTTGTTATACTCATGTGTATCAGCGGACGGAATAAATTCTTATGATGAAGCAGATCTTATCGATAACAGCGGAATATCTCCGGCAGATGGACAAGCAATCCCCATTGATCAATCTATAGAAGAATCCCCAGAAGAATTCATTGATGGAACGATAGAAGAATCCGCAGATGAATCTATGCCAGATGAGAATTCTTTTGAAGAACTGCTTAAACGTGGTGAGGCCGGGGAGCCGGAATCTCAGTCATTTCTTGGCATGCTTTATTATTTTGGAGAAACCTATTATGGTGTGGAAGTGGAACAGGACTATGAACGGGCTTTTGACTGGATGCTGAAGGCTGCGGAAAATGGGAGCGTACTTGACATGTACAACGTCGGTTGGATGTATAGGCACGGCGAGGGAACAGTTCCTGATTATGAACAGGCGTTTTATTGGTTTCATAAGGCCGGGGAAGAGTTTAATCATCCGGGATCGCTGACAGCTTTGGGTTCTATGTATTGGGAAGGACTAGGAGTTGGAAATGATATGGAGACTGCGGCGGAATATTTCCGGCGAGCCGGCGGCGGTCATGCCGGTGACGGCTGGAGCAATCTAGCTTATATGTATGAGTCGGAAGAAGGTTTATTCATAGAACGGGAGCGGGCGGAATTATATTATCTGCTATCATTGCGTAGCTTTAATAAACTTAAGGTTACATATGCCACAGAAATATTGATGAAGTATCTTGATTCAGAAGGCAGGTCGGCAATAATAGATATCGGGGCATTACCGAAAGATAACCGGCTCATTCCGTCCGGGCTTCTGAAAGAAGCTCAGGAACATTATTTTGCGTATGACAGTTATTTATTTATCGAAGAATATGGCATAGATTGTGAGGTCAGCGCCTCTGAAATAGAATTTTCGGCGGGACAGGACGTTGAGTTTATGATGGAACACGGGCTGTTTTATCTTGCTGACATGGATGGGTGCGGAGAGGAAGAACTCGTTATTTATGAACGTGGGGGCAGCATTGGCAATTCCTATATCAGCTATGCCCAAAGGGATGAAAACGGGACTTTCAGGATCTTATTCAGTGAAGAGATATTTGCGCGTCATCATCAGATCATAGAATATGAAGGAAAGAAATATCTGGCCTATTTTACTTATAATTATGACGGCGCTTATACAGGCATTGAAATATATGCATTTGGCCCGGAAAAAATAGAAGAGGGTTATTGGATTGCCCAGGATTATAACGGGCAGCATATGGATTATATCCATACTTATCAACATCCTGATTTTGCGGACACTCACGTCGAACAGGTGGCAGGGATGATCACAGAACTGATGTCCAGCACGGTATACTTAAATGAACATTCATTGGATTATTATGAACAGTGGGGCCATGAACCGGAGGCATCTGAGGCTGAACTGGCCATTTTATATCAGAATTATCTTGAAGAAGAGTCCATAGATATCCATAAAAGCGTTGATATAGATAACGATGGAAATAATGAGATCATAAGCCGACAGCCGTGGGATGCAACTTCCGTTAATTCTACAAACCATATGGAATATACGATATATGAAACAGATCAGGAAGGAAACTATATTCCGGACACGGATTTTCGAAGCAATTTGGGAGTCTATGAAGGAAGCCGGGCGGTGATGCAGATATTTGTGGAAGAGTTTGACGGCAGGAATTATGTAGTTCTATTAGAGCAAGAGCTTGGCGGTGAGAATTATAATCTGGATGTTTATCTGATCGAACATGGCCGGGCCAGATTGATGAATACGCACTTGATTTATATGCTCTATGATATAGAAATAATACGGAATGAACCGGGCGCATCTTTGTCTTCTGTTCAGTGACAATATTTAGGATTGTAGTTTTTGATTTTTTACTTTATTATATAGGTGAAGCAAACAACGCTTATTTTTTACTAATTATGACAGGAGTTGACTACTATGAAAATCAGAACCAGATTTGCGCCCAGCCCTACCGGCAAGATGCATGTCGGCAACCTGCGTTCGGCACTTTATGAATACCTGATTGCCAAACACGAAGGCGGCGATTTCATCATCCGGATCGAGGATACCGACAGGGAGCGGTTTGTCGAGGGAGCCGTTGACATCATCTACCGGACCCTAGAAAGAGCCGGTATTCATTATGATGAGGGGCCTGGCCGGGATAAAGGTTGCGGTCCCTATATACAGAGCGAGCGGAAAGAGCAGGGCATCTATCTTAAGTACGCCAAGGAGCTGATTGACAAAGGCGAAGCCTATTATTGTTTTTGTGACGCCGAGCGGCTTGCGACGCTGAAAACCGAGATTGTCGAAGGCAAAGAAATCAGCAGCTACGATAAGCACTGCCTTGGCCTTACTGCCGCGGAAACAGCGCAAAAACTGGCATCTGGCTGTCCCTATGTGATCCGGCAGAACAATCCGCAGACCGGAACCACGGTATTCTATGATGAGCTGTACGGGGATATCACGGTGGATAATGCTGAACTGGATGATATGATCCTGATCAAATCCGACGGCTATCCGACCTATAACTTTGCCAATGTGGTAGACGACCATCTGATGGGGATAACCCATGTGGTCAGGGGCAATGAATACCTGTCCTCTTCCCCCAAATATAACCGCCTGTATCAGGCTTTCGGATGGGAGGTGCCGACCTATGTCCACCTGCCGCTGATCACTGACGCAGAGCATAAGAAACTCAGTAAACGCAGCGGCCATTCTTCCTTTGAGGATCTGTTGGAGCAAGGCTTCCTTCCCGAAGCGGTCGTCAATTTCATCGCGCTGCTGGGCTGGAGCCCGGAAAACAATCAGGAAATCTTCACTTTAGATGAACTGACCGCCCAGTTTGACTACCGCCGCATCTCCAAGTCCCCCGCCGTCTTTGATATCGGGAAGCTGCGCTGGATGAACGGCGAATACATCAAGGCCATGGACGCGGCTGATTTTAACCAGGCGGCTCTTCCGGTCATCCGCCAGACGGTTACTAGGGCGGCTGATTATGAGAAGATTGCCGCCATGGTCAAGACCAGGATCGAGCTTTACGCGGATATCCCGGAACTGATCAGCTTTTTTGAACAGCTGCCGGACTATGATCCGGAGATATATGTCCACAAGAAAATGAAAACCACCAAGGAAAGCGCCCGGGAAGTATTGAAGGCAGTCCTCCCTTTGCTGGAAGCCCAGGATGATTACAGCAATGACGCCCTTTATGCCACGCTGCTTCATTATGCGGAAGAGCATCAATACAAAAACGGCTACGTCATGTGGCCGGTCAGGACAGCCGTATCCGGTAAGCCGATGACCCCGGCCGGGGCAACGGAAATCATGGAGCAGCTGGGCAAGGACGAAACGATCCGGAGAATCCGGGAAGGCATCCGGTTGCTGGAATGTTTTTAAAATAGTCGGGGATGATATCCTATATATCATTTTACGGCTTCATGAATACAATATTACATGGCTATTGAATAGTAATAAAAATTTAACGGTTATAATATAATTATCAGGAGGGCAGTTATGGATGAATTTGACGATATTGTTCTGAACTGTTTTTTAAAAAAACAGAAGCAGCTTTTTTCGGAGCCGGTGGCTTCCAATCTGGATGAGGCCGAAGCTTTTCTTGAAGAATGCATGGCCGTGGTCGTGGATTCGGCTGAGGAAGTCTGGGAATATTTCGAAGAAGAAGGCCTTGACATGGAAGGGGCCACGTCGGATGAGATCCTGGAAGCCGAAGAAGTGTTTGCCGTCGGCGACGGGAGATATCTGATCGTTCAGGGGTAGGCTTAAGCCGATATCCCTTTTGCATGCTGAGAACCCACTAAACATCATGGATGTGGGTTCTCAGCATTATTGTCAGGCAGGAGCGCCCGCAAGGCATGGGCGAGGCCGTCTTGGTTATTGTCAAAAGAAGTGACGACAGTCGCTTCTTTTTTTACCGTATCGGTACCGTTTGCCATCGCGATAGCGTAGCCGGCGGCCTGAAGCATGGTCAGGTCATTTTCTTGGTCACCGGCAGCGACGGAATGAGCCGGCGGAATTCCCAGGGTCTCACAGAGCTTCCGCAGCGCATTGCCTTTTCCGGAGACAGCGGGAATAAATTCTAGGAAATAGGGGCTGGAAACAATCATGTCGATATCGCTTCCCAGGATGGCCTGCATATGATCGCGGAAGCGCTGGAGCTTGGCCGGGTCATTTGCTTCGATAGCAATGCATTTGCTCGGCTCGTCCGTCAGTACCGCGCCGATGTCGGCGGCGATGATGACAGGGGTATGGATGATCTGCGTATAATTGATCAAGGCTTCCGTTTCGGCCGGCGCGACAATATGGGTGTCAGTATAGGTATGGCAGTGGATGCCGTGTTCACCGGCGGCCTTGATAATCGCCACCGCCTGTTCCTTGGTAAGGGAAGCCTTATAGATCACTTCCTGCCGGTCGCAGTCATAGATGCGGCCGCCGTTGGAACCGATCAGGAACATGCCCGGATAATGCAGGCCGAGTTCTTCCCGGACGTCGTTCACGCTGTTGATATCCCGGCCGGAACAGAAGACCAGCCGATGGCCGGCACGGCACCAGTCATCGAGGACTCCCCTTGTATAGTCGCTGATTTGTTTGTTGTCGCTAAGGAGGGTACCGTCAAGGTCGGTAAAGAGGATCTTCCGGAACGGGAAATCCGGCGGCGTTTCCTGGCGTCTGGCCAGTTCCTGAACCAGTCCGTCAAGGATGCTTTCCGGTACATAAAGATTTCCGTAGCCGTTTCCTAAGTCTAGGCCGGGTTTGGCATCGCCGTGAAAATCGCTGCCGCCGCTGACGGCCAGACGGTATTTGTCAGCCAGCCTTTTAAGCTGCCTTTCATCGGCTGGTGCGTGGGTGCTGTAATACACTTCGATTCCCGCCAGTCCGGCTTGCGCCAAATCACCGGTCAGCTTGTCCAGGGCGGTGTCACTGAGATGATAAAGAAAGGGATGGGCAAGGATCGGAAGCCCCCCTCCCTTCAAGATGATCTCCACGGCGCGGAACGGGGTTATCTTATGACGGGGCACAAAATAAGGACACTCATCGCCGATATAAAGCGCGAAAGCTTCCTTATAGTTACGGATATAACCGTGACTCAATAGATAGGAGGCATAGTGGGAACGGGTCAGGATGCTGTCAGGAAATTCTGCGGTCAGTTTTTCATAAGTGATATCGATGCCGGCCGCTTGAAGCTTTTTACACATTTCCCGGTTGCGACTTATGCGGCTTTCGACAAATTTAGCCAGCCTTTCCTGAAAATATGTGTTATGATGATCGATGAACAGCCCCAGAATATGAATATCCGTTCCTTCATGTGAGGTAGAAAACTCAATGCCGGGAACCACGGTCAGGTCCTTGCCGC
Organism: Lachnospiraceae bacterium UBA938; assembly: GCA_002293475.1. Classification (GTDB taxonomy): domain Bacteria; phylum Bacillota; class Clostridia; order Lachnospirales; family Lachnospiraceae; genus UBA935. The sequence continues at coordinate 13,391 of DBDG01000068.1, read as the reverse complement.
GGGCGGCCATAAGGGCTTCGTCAATGCCGTCAACGGTATCGTGATCGGTCAGGGCGATGGCAGAAAGCCCCTTTTGAACGGCATATTCTACCAGCCCGGCGGGCGACAGGGTTCCGTCCGACCTAGTGGAATGGGCATGTAAGTCGATCCTGTTCATAGGATTTTTCCCTCATTTCTTGTTTTTGTTATATGTTTAATTTATTTATAAAGTTTTATTCGAGGTCTTCTTCAACATTTTGGTTCGTATATACCGTGCGTTTCCTGGCCATTTCATCGCTGGCCAGATATTCGTCGTAAGTGGTGATCTTGTCGATCAGTGAGCCGTCCGGCAGGATTTCCATGATGCGGTTGGCAGTGGTCTGTACGAACTGATGGTCATGGCAGGCAAACAACGCGACACCGGGGAACTTGATCAGGCCGTTGTTCAGGGCGGTGATGGCCTCCATATCCAGATGGTTCGTCGGTTCGTCAAGGAGCAGGCAGTTGGAGCCGCTGATCATCATTTTGGAGAGCAGGCAGCGCACCTTTTCGCCGCCGGACAGGACTTTTACCGGCTTGACCCCGTCTTCTCCGGCGAACAGCATCCGGCCAAGGAAACCGCGGACATAAGTCGCGTCCTTGATGGCGGAGTAGCCGGTCAGCCAGTCGGCGATGGTCAGGTCATTGCTGAATTCGTCGGTACTGTCTTTGGGAAAATAAGCCACGGAAGTGGTAACCCCCCATTTATAGCTTCCTTCATCAGGCTCCAGTTCCCCCTTTAAGATCTTAAATAAGGTAGTAATGGCAAATTCATTACCGCCCACAAAGGCGATCTTATCGTCATGGCCGACGATGAACGAAAGCTTATCAAGGATCTTTTCCCCGTCGATGGTTTTAGATATTCCCTCTACCGTAAGTACTTCATTGCCGATTTCCCGCTCCGGCCGGAAGTCAATATAGGGATATTTGCGGCTGGAAGGACGGATGTCGTCGAGTTCGATCTTTTCCAGCGCCCGTTTCCTTGAAGTGGCCTGCTTTGACTTGGAGGCATTGGCGGAGAAACGGCTGATAAACTCCTGCAGTTCCTTGATCTTCTCTTCTTTTTTCTTGTTGGCTTCTTTCATCTGCCGGATCAATAGCTGGCTGGACTCATACCAGAAATCATAGTTACCGGCATAAAGCTGGATCTTTCCATAATCTATATCAGCAATGTGCGTACAGACTTTATTCAAAAAATAACGGTCATGCGAAACCACGATAACCGTATTCTGGAAGTTAATCAAAAACTCTTCCAGCCAGGCAATGGCATCCAGATCCAGATGGTTGGTGGGTTCATCCAGCAAAAGAATATCCGGATTGCCGAACAGGGCCTTCGCCAGCAGGACTTTGACCTTTTCGCTGCCGCCCAGGCCACTCATTTCAGAATAGTGGAGCTCCGTCTCGATTCCCAGCCCGTTTAACAGCATCGCGGCATTCGATTCCGCTTCCCAGCCGTCCATTTCGGCAAACTCGCCTTCCAGCTCACTGGCGCGGATCCCGTCCTCATCCGAAAAATCTTCCTTGGCATAGATAGCATCTTTTTCCTTCATGATCTGATACAGCCGATCATTGCCCATGATCACCACATCCATAACCGGATATGCGTCGTATTTGAAATGATCCTGCTCCAGTACCGAAAGCCGCTGGCCCGGCGTGATGGCAATATCGCCCCGCGTGGTTTCGAGTTTGCCGGCCAGGATCTTTAAAAAAGTCGATTTGCCGGCGCCGTTAGCCCCGATCAGCCCATAACAGTTGCCCTCGGTGAATTTAATGTTGACATCTTCAAACAAAGCCCTTTTACCAATGCGAAGCGTGACGTTATTAGCACTTATCATAATATTCTTTCTCCCGTAAAATAAATAATTGGCAGTTACACACCATTCCTATTCTATAAGCAAAATGAATATTTTGCAACAGCAAGATGCAACAGCTAGATTTTTTCGCATACGCTAAGTAAAGAATGAGTAAATTTTGTGAAATAATAGTTTTTTACTCGGAAAAATGATATGATAAGACAATGATTTTAGATGCGGAGGACTGACACAGGAGCATGGCAGGTTTTATTATTTTACTGATCGCCCTAGCAGTATTTATACTTTTGTATATACTGGCACTTATGCCAAGAATCATCCATAAACCCGATCTTAAGCCCCTGAGCGGCTTTTACTATGCCCATCGGGGCTTACACGATAACGAAGGCGACGCACCGGAAAATTCCTTGGCGGCTTTCCGTAAGGCGGCGGAGGCGGGCTATGGCATTGAGCTGGATCTACAGTTGAGTAAGGACGGAGAAGTGGTGGTATTTCATGATATCACCTTGGATCGGATATGCCGAGTGCCGGGGCGGATATCGGATTTTACCTATGAAGAGCTGTGCCGGCACAGGCTGTACGGTTCCGCGGAGCCGATCCCAAGGTTTCAGGACGTCCTTAAGATGATAGACGGCCGGGTGCCGCTGATCGTGGAACTGAAAATACCTTGGCAGGATATATCGCTCTGTCCGGCGGCCGACCGGCTGCTCAGCGAATATCACGGATCCTACTGCATTGAATCCTTTAATCCACTGGCACTGATCTGGTATAAGAAGAACCGCCAGGCGGTGATCCGGGGGCAGCTGGCGGACCGGCTTTCCGCGGGAACAAAATATCGCGGCCTGTTATACCGGCTGCTGGAAAATCTGCTGCTAAACTGGGTAACTAGGCCGGATTTCGTGGCGTATAACCACCGCCATGCTAGGATGCTGTCCCGCCGGCTGTGCCGTCGGCTGTACGGCAATACCGCAGTGGCCTGGACCATCCAGAGCGAAGAAGAGCTGGAACGTGCCAGGGATGATTTTGACCTGTTCATTTTCGACAGTTTCATCCCCTTAGGAGGGCTTACAACCAGCCTTAAGGAAATAAGTTAAGGGAAATAAGCTAAGGCACAAATTTTGTATTTACAAATTAACAATTTATGGTATAATTGGATATGCAAATTCTGCCAGCCGGTCAGACGGCTGGTTGATTCTTTTGGAACAAGCGGCTCACGGATATTAATCATAAAATGAGGATATTATAAGGAAAGAATAATACAAGGAGAGATCAATATGACGAAATGGGTGTATTCATTTGAAGAGGGCAGTGCCGACATGCGCAACCTGCTCGGCGGCAAAGGCGCCAACCTAGCGGAGATGACCAACCTCGGCCTGCCGATCCCGCAGGGATTTACCGTGACGACGGAAGCCTGTACCGATTATTATAATCAAGGAAAAGCTATTTCCGAAGTAGTGCAGGAGCAGATTTTCGCCGCGCTTGCTGATCTGGAAAAAAAGCAGGACAAATTGTTCGGTGATACCGGGAACCCGCTGCTGGTTTCCGTCCGTTCCGGTTCCCGGGCTTCCATGCCCGGCATGATGGATACGATATTGAATCTCGGCCTAAATGATATTGCGGTGGAAGGGTTCGCGAAGAAAACCGGCAACCCCCGTTTTGCCTATGATTCCTATCGGCGCTTCATCCAGATGTTCTCCGATGTGGTCATGGAAGTCCCCAAATCTTTCTTTGAGCGAATCTTGGACGAGATCAAGGAGTCCAAAGGCGTCCGGTTCGACACCGAGCTTTCGGCGGATGACCTGAAGGAAATCATCAACCGCTTCAAACAGATATATCAGGAGAAAAAAGGTATGGAATTCCCTCAGGAGCCTAGGGTGCAGCTTATGGAAGCGGTCAAGGCGGTATTCCGCTCCTGGGACAATGAACGCGCCATCATCTACCGGCGGATGAACGATATACCAGGCGACTGGGGCACGGCTGTTAACGTCCAGGCGATGGTCTTCGGCAATATGGGCGATACATCCGGCACCGGCGTTGCCTTTACCCGCAACCCTTCGACCGGGGCAAAGGGCATCTACGGCGAATATCTGATCAATGCCCAGGGAGAAGATGTCGTGGCCGGGATCCGGACACCGCAACCTATTACCAGACTGGAAGAAGACCTGCCGGAGTGCTTTGCCAAGTTTATGGAGATATCCCACAAGCTCGAAAGCCACTACCGCGACATGCAGGACATGGAATTTACCATTGAGGACGGCAAGCTGTTCTTCCTGCAGACGCGAAGCGGCAAGCGGACCGCGGCGGCGGCGTTGCAGATCGCCTGCGACCTGGTGGACGACGGGATGATAACCGAAGAGGAAGCGCTGCTCCGCATCGAGGCCAAGTCCTTGGACCAGCTGCTCCATCCGACCTTTGACCAAGAGGCGCTAAAGAACGGCACCGTGATCGGGGAGGGCCTGCCGGCCTCACCCGGCGCCGCGGCGGGAAAGGTCTACTTTAACGCACAGGAAGCCAAGGCCGCCAAAGATAAGGGCGAGCGGGTGATCCTCGTCCGCCTAGAAACCTCGCCGGAGGATATCGAAGGTATGCATGCGGCGGAAGGCATATTGACCGTCCGCGGCGGCATGACTTCCCATGCGGCCGTCGTTGCCCGCGGCATGGGCACGGCCTGCGTCTCCGGCTGCGGTGAGATCCAGATCCGTGAAGATGACAAGGTCTTTGAGCTGGGCGGTCATGTATATAATGAAGGGGATTATATTTCCCTGAACGGTTCTACCGGCATGATTTATGACGGCGATATTCTCACTGTTGAAGCCGGCCTTGACGGTAATTTCGGCCGGATCATGGAATGGGCTGACAAGCACCGGATTCTGAAGGTCAGGACCAACGCGGACGCTCCCGCGGACGCGGCTAGAGCCCTTCAATACGGAGCCGAAGGGATCGGGCTCTGCCGTACCGAGCATATGTTCTTCGAACCCGACCGGATCCCCAAGATCCGCCGGATGATATTGGCGCGCACGGAAGAAGCGCGGGAGAAAGCCCTGAATGAGCTGATCCCTTACCAGAAGGGTGATTTTAAGGGCATCTATGAAGTGATGGAAGGCCGGCCGGTTACCATCCGTTTCCTAGATCCCCCGCTGCATGAATTTGTGCCGACCAGCCAGGAGGATATCGACAGCCTGGCCAACGAGATGCAGATGAACCCGGAAGAAGTCCGGGCGATCTGTGACTCCCTGCATGAGTTCAACCCGATGATGGGACACCGGGGCTGCCGCCTGGCGGTCACTTATCCGGCAATAGCCCGGATGCAGACCCGGGCGGTGATGGAAGCCGCTATCGAAGTAAAGAACGAAAAAGGATATGACATTGTTCCCGAGATAATGATCCCGCTGGTCGGTGAGCGCAAAGAACTGAAATTCGTGAAGGACATCGTCGTTGCGACCGCCGAGCAGGTGAAGAAAGAAATGAATTCCGATATCACCTACCAGGTCGGGACGATGATCGAAGTGCCCAGAGCGGCGCTGCTTGCCGATGAAATTGCCCAAGAGGCCGAGTTCTTCTCCTTCGGGACCAATGACCTGACCCAGCTGACCTTTGGCTTTTCAAGGGACGATACCGGCAAGTTTATTGATGATTATTATAAAAATAAGATATATGAATCTGATCCTTTTGCCAGGCTAGACCAGAGCGGCGTCGGCCAGCTGGTTAAGATGGCCGCCGAGAAAGGCCGGGCGGCCAAGGCGGGGATCAAGATGGGGATCTGCGGCGAGCATGGCGGCGATCCTTCCTCCGTGGAGTTCTGCCATAAGGCCGGGCTGAGTTACGTCTCCTGTTCCCCATACCGGGTACCGATTGCCCGACTGGCGGCGGCGCAGGCGGCGCTGAACAGCTAATGAATGTATATCATTTAGTTTAGAAATGGCAAGCCGGGGGGTTCGGGAACCGGAGGGCTGAGCAGTCGGATTTTCTCTCTGGACGCTGCGTTTATAGCACTCCGGGGAACCCAGAGCAGATAAAGTCTCGCCCAGCGGGGCTCAACTTTACTTGGTTTCTTCTGCGTTGGCACTTAAGGCGTCCGCCGCGAAAACCGACTGCTCATCCCTCCGGCTCCCGAGCATTTATGCCGCCACGCTTTTCCTGTTGTTTAGATCATTCCGCGCCACATCTGCGTGCCATTACCTCCCTTCACAGCTAATTGTTTATTAAATAATTTTTATTATAAGATATCCGTATATTTGAAAAATATGGATTTTTTTGTTTATAACAATAATTATTAATAACATTTAGCTTACTTGCAAAACGTGATATTATAGATATTATCAACTTTACTAATGTTTATGTAGATAATACACATAAAAATAGCCATATCACAAATCACAACTAAGTGTGACACGTAATAATTCCTAGTAAAATCTTCATATATGTCATATTTTTAAGGTAAATAGAAATTACTATGGATGCGAAAATACTATAAATATTGTTAAGATTAATTTATACTTGTCATATGGACAAAAAAACTGTAGAATAGACAAAAGGACTTGTAATAACAATGTAATAAAAGTAAAATCAAGGTAAAATATAGAGTGGGGCTTATGGCCGTAGATTATCCGATACTGCACATAGGCGGAAACAACAAAAAAGGAGGTACTAATGAGAACAAAGAGAAAGACATCAAGAGTATTAGCAAAATTACTGTCTTTTGTGATGGCATTGACGTTTATCCTGTCATCGGCAATGACGGTAAGTGCGGCAGTCGACTATGATCCCGAGCAGGTAGATTACCGCAGTGTTATGTATTACGGCGACTGGTCAATCTGGGGCGGCCAGGGCAATCATTATCCGACGACGCTCCCCGTAGAGAATTACACTCACCTGAACTTTGCGTTTCTGGATTTTGACGCAAACGGCAACTTAATGTTTACCGATCCCGATGCAGCGGTAGTTGCGCCGGTAGGCATGAATGTAACATGGGGCGGCGCCAATGCCGGTATTTTATCGGCGTTTCAGGATCTGCGGGCAAGGAATCCCCATCTCCGGATCGGCGTATCGGTCGGCGGATGGTCAAAATCAGGCGATTTTTCAGCAGTTACCGCTAACCCGGTGACCCGTGCCAAATTTGTCCAGAACTTAGTTGACTTTGTCAGGTACACGAATATGGATTACCTTGATGTCGACTGGGAATATCCGTGTGACGTCCGTCAGCCGGATCTTGTCGACAATATGCGTGACGAAGGTACCCCCAATGCAACCCCGGCAGACAAACAGAACTATATCCTGCTTCTGCAGGATCTGCGGGCGGCACTGGATGCGCAGGGAGAAGAGCTGGGCAAGACATACGAAATGTCAATAGCGCTTCCGGCACCTAGTGCACGTATCGCTCTTGGCTATAATCTCACGGCATTAATGGACGTTCTTGATTTTATCAATATCATGACCTATGATATGTCCGGTGCATGGAATCCTGTGTCAGGTCATCATACGGCACTTTATACCAATCCGGCAGATCCGTTCATTAACGACGGATATTCAGTTGATGCCAGCGTTAATTATATTCTGGATGAACTGAGATCAGATTTGGAGTCACAGCAAGCTGCTAATCTTGGACCTTCCGATACGGAGGCAATTATGGCAGAGTATGCCAAAAAACTTGTTGTCGGCTACGCGTTATATACCAGAGGATGGGAACGGGTAGACGATGACGGCGGCGCTGTTGATAGCGACGAGGACTTACCGGGACTGTTCGGTACAGCCCATCTGGTTAACCGCAGCGCAAACTATGAACTTGCATATGGCGCAGCCAACCTAGCTCCGTTAGTATCCGGTGACGGCGGGCATCTGAGCGGTGTCTGGAGTTATGGAACTATCGAGCAGTTAAAGGCAAGGTATCCCGGGCTGCAGCTAATCTGGGATGACATAGCACATGCACATTATTTATACAATCCTGATAGCGGAGCATTCTTTACCTTAGATACCGTTGAATCAGTACAGGCAAAAGCAGAATACGTAAAAGAAAACGGCTTGGGCGGCTTGATCGGCTGGATGGCTTCACAGGATAAGACAACAACAACCGGGAAGAGGGATGAACTGTCAAGTACAGCCAGAGAGGCTTTATTTGGTAACAGCACGTTTGCTGAATACAACATCAGCGGGGCAGCTATCAGTGTTTCGGTATCCTTATCCACTTATACGGCAAACGGCCGGAACGGATATAATATTACCATCACCAACACGGCTTCCACAAATGAAAGCGATTCTGTCGTGAATGCAGTGGAAAAACAGGCAGAAACAGTGAAACTGCCCAAGATATATATTAAGACAGCCAGCGGTGCTACTTTCTCGACCGGCGGTTATCCTACCGGTGCAGTCAGCAATCAGGACGGTGTCGGTATAGTCGATATGTCAACCGTATTTGATAATCAATTCCTGACACCAGGGAAGACCACTACCTTTAAGGTACTGACGAACGGAGCGGCAGAGATATCAGATATATTATGCATTTGCCTATCTCAGCGAATCACTCCTACTGGACCGGAAATCAGTAAACAGTGTGTGTATGGCAGCTGTGAAGATGATCCGATTGATCCCGATCCGGTTGATGAAGAGCCCGTTATTACCGGTGCTGACGATGTGACTATCGAAGTAGGTACACCGTTCGATCCGATGGCCGGCGTATCGGCAACGGACGAAGAAGACGGCGATCTTACTTCTGCTATCGTAGTTACTGGAACTGTCGATGTTAACACACCAGGTGTTTATACGCTGACTTATAGCGTAGTCGATTCGGCTCCCAACACAGTCGCGGTCACACGTACCGTTACGGTGGTGCCGCCGGAAGTAATAGTTAATCGGCCGCCGGTTATCAGCGGCGTATCAAACAAGACCATTACCGTCGGTGATTCCTTTGACCCGATGCAGGGCGTGACGGCTAATGACCCCGAAGACGGTAACCTGACTTCCGATATAATAGTAACCGGTGAGGTAGATACTGCGGTAGCCGGCAGCTATGGGTTGACCTATACCGTTACCGACAAAGACGCGGTGGATCCGCAAACGACTTCCGTATCCTGCGTGATTACGGTTGAAGAGCCGGTGGTTGTCGTTCCTGGTAATTATGATCCCGATAAAGCTTATGTGGCTGGTGATACCGTAGAGTATGACGGCGAGACCTATCGGGCTAAATGGTGGGTTCGCGGCGGCGGCACACCCGATGTAAACCCGGCATTTGAAAAAATAACGAACAATAACAACACGATTCCGGCATGGAATGCAAATCAAGCATATGTAGCCGGCGACAAGGTAACTTATAATGGCCAGACCTATGAAGCACAGTGGTGGACCAGAGGCAACACTCCGGGAACCAACAGTGTCTGGAAATTAGTGTAAATTAACTACTTAAGGAAAAAAGGCGTTTGTATACCGCGGCGTCTTTTTTCCGACTTTTGCAGATAGTTCTTCTGAAGAGGGATAGGGGGGACAGGAATTGATTTCAATTGCAATATGCGGTAATTATTCCGAAATAGAATCGGTGGAGAGTATAATCAGAGACTATATGCATCAGCAAGGAGTATCTTTGAATACTCATTATTTTATTTCTGGAAATGCTGTTCTGGATTCGGAAGAAAATTTCGATGTCTTGATATTATTTATATCAAGTATTCAGGACGTTTTTGCGGGCAAGGCCATTGGCAGGAAAAACAATAATGTCAGGATAATATGTATTACAAATTACCGGCAGTACATGGAATTTGCCATTAATGAGATGCATGCCTTTGCTTATCTGGAAAAGCCGATCAGCGAAAAAAGAATAAAGTCACAGTTAGAGGATATTCTTTATATTATTCAACATGATGCGGTTCCCACGGTGCGGTTTAAGATTCTGGATATCGAAAAGGATTATAAAATCGGCAGTAAATACATGGATTTTGTGGTTAAGGATATATTTTATTTTGAATACACCAATAGAAAAGTCTGTTTACGGACAGGGAAGAAATCGTATTTCTTTTATGGCACCATGAATAAGCTGCGCGAAATCATGTTGCCATATGATTTCTATTCATGCCACCAAAGCTATCTGGTAAATATGCAATATGTAATTGATATCAAAGGATATAATATCTGCCTGTGTAATGAGGAGATGATTCCCCTAGCTCAGAAACGTTCGGTAGATTTCAGGAAAAAATACAGCGGTTTTTTGCGTAACTATTAAAAACCGCTATGCTCAGGCCATGTAGCGTATTTTCGCGCTCCCGCCGAAGCTTAGGGGAAAGCCGCGGCAGGAGCGGAATATACCGAAAGAAACGGCAGATTTCTTGATCATACATAAAAATCAATCCGTAATAAACCGGGATATCGTGCTGGACATTCCTTCCGAGGCTGTCTGCACATCTTTACTGCTGCCATTGACATGGTCGACATTAGAAGCTATCGCTTCGGTAGTTGTGGTCAGATCGTGGATGGTGGCAGCGTTTTCTTCTGAAACAGCGGTAAGGCTTTCTACTAGGCTAGAGATAGAATTAAAATTACTGTCTAGGTTCCGGTTTATCTCATGGAAGCCTTTGATCGCTGACTCGACAGCCTTGATGCTGTTCACGATATCGGAATACTTCTCTTTGGTACTGTTAACGCTCAGCTGCTGTTTCTGTACGCCGGCTTTGACGGCTTCGCTTTGTTTACTGGCTAGGCTGGTATTGCTCTGCAGTCCTTTGAGCATGTCGTCGATGATGCCGACGGAGCGGGCCGATTCTTCAGCAAGCTTGCGGATTTCTTCCGCAACCACGGCAAAACCCCGGCCGCTTTCGCCGGCTCTGGCCGCTTCGATGCTGGCATTGAGGGACAGCAGGTTGGTCTGGTTGGCTATTTCCGAGATCAGGGTGCTGGCTTCGCCGATCTTATCGGAGCTTTCATTTATCTTTTCGATCATCTTAAATATTTCTTCAAAGGACTTACTGTTCTGTTCGGTCAGCAGAAACAGTTCCTCAATGATTTTCATGCCCATATCGGCGGCCTGTGAGATCTGGCTGCTGGCTTCATCAAGGTTCTGCGTGCCAGAGGCGCTCTGATCGACGATGCCGTTCATGGTTTTGATCTCGCCAAGGATGCCGCCGGTTTTTTCCGCCAGATAGTCGGCGGAATTGGCTATTTCATTGACGGCCGATTTGATATTCAGGACGGATTCATGGGAATCGCGGATGACTACATCGACCGACTGGGTAGAGTGTTGCAGTTCTTCGGCGGCTTTATGTAAGGTCTGGACAATATTCAGCAGGGACTCCCTGACGCGGTTTACCGCCGCCGACAGGGTACCGAGCTCATCTTTGCTGTCAAGGGCCAGCGGTTCAAAGCGCAGGTCATTATTGGAAAGCTTGACCATGTTATCCGTAATCAAAAGGATGTTAGAGCGCAGGTAGCGGGCAATCAGCAAGGCCAGTATCATGACGGCTAAGATAACAGCAATAATAATGGCGGCGGTAACCATCACGCTGTTTTGGATGCTGTCCAGCAACACATTGCTCTCATAGACACTGTAAAGATCCAAGATGTCGGTCATGGAATTGATATATTCCCGGGCGACGCCAAATATTTCTTGGCCGGCGGCAAAGTCCCCGGCACCGGTTTCCGGCCTGTAAGCATCCTGCCAAGCGGCAAAGTCGCGCTGGAAATTGCTTTCGATCTGTTCGAGGGTGTCGGTTCCGTTTAAAAATCCGCTGGGATCGTTGGTTTCATCCGCGCCGTGAATGGCTATAAAAAGATCCCTGGTGGTCAAAGAATTGTAAATATCACCACTTTCCCTGATGATATCCATGGCCAAGGTAATCCGCTCGTTGGTCTGATTAATGTTTTCGTGAAAATCATTTATGTAATAGGCCCGCTGTGTTTCGTCAAGGTCTGGATGATAGACAAGCTCCATCTCGTCCACTAAGGCCTGATACATATCGCGGTCGGCATTTAACAGGGAGCTCTGAGCGGCATACAGATGCTGGTTAAAAATCACTTCCGTATCTCGGTAAACGGTCGTCTGCCGCAGGCTGAAATAAATCAGACTGATGATTACGGTTAGCATAAGAGGTAATATCATCAGAAGCAGCTTGGTGAATAATGGTAATTTCTTAATCATATAAAACCCTCCATATTCTCTTTGTATCAGGAATTGAATATCATAATCACATTTTAACATTTATAATTCGTCTTTACAACCTTAAGAATAGAGCACTAAGTTTAATCCTTTTTATGAATCCCTGGAATTAAATACATTGACAAAAAGCAGGTTTCACAATATACTGACATTTGATTGTTCCTTGTAAGGCGAGGATTATCTTTGGACTGGTGACACAATTGTGAGGCTTAACTAAACAGGAGACAGGTAAAATGAATGACACAATAGATAAAGTTCAGAATTTTAACAGAACTATTTACGGCTGTTTTATAGCGAACGGCGTTCAGGCTACGGTGAATAACTTTGTTCCGCTGCTGTTCCTGACTTTTCAGACCAGTTACGGGATTCCGTTGTCTAAAATCACCATGCTGGTGACCATTAACTTCGGCCTGCAGCTGATCATTGACTTCTTAGCGATGGGTTTTGTCGACAAGATAGGATATCGGAAATCCATGCTGGCAGCCCATGTTGCGGCAGCGGCCGGCCTGGTTTCGCTGACCATCCTGCCGGAATGGTTTGCCGATCCCTTCATCGGCCTGCTTATTTCGGTGATGATCTATGCCGTGGGCGGCGGCCTGCTGGAGGTTCTGGTGAGCCCGACCGTGGAGGCCTGCCCGACGGATAACAAAGAAAAAGCCATGAGCCTGCTCCACTCCTTCTATTGCTGGGGCCATGTCGGCGTAGTGATGCTGTCAACCTTATTTTTTAATATTGCGGGAATCGCCAATTGGAAGCTGCTGGCGCTGATCTGGGCCGTCCTTCCGGTATTTAATATTTTCTTGCTTGCCAAAGCCCCGTTTGCCGCTTTGGTCCAAGCGGAAGTAACCCAGTTAACCGGCAAAGAACTGCTCCGGCAAAAGGCCTTCTGGATATTTATCGTGATGATGGTCTGCGCGGGCGCCAGTGAACAGTCGGTCAGCCAATGGGCATCGGCATTTGCTGAGAAAGGACTGGGAGTTAGCAAGGCAATCGGAGACCTGGCCGGACCGATGTCATTTGCCGTCTTAATGGGAACAGCCCGGTTAATCTACGGTAAATTCGGCGAGAGAATCAACCTTGAGCGCTATATGGTATTCAGCGCGGTTTTATGTATAGCTGCCTATTTGGGGATCGCCCTGATTCCAGTTCCGTTTATGGGCCTGCTCAGCTGTGCCGTGGCCGGGTTTTCGGTAGGCATCATGTGGCCGGGCACGTTCAGCAAGGCGGCGGCCAGTATCCGGGGCGGCGGGACAGCCATGTTTGCTTTCATGGCCCTAGCCGGTGACCTGGGATGCTCAGCCGGCCCCACCCTGGTCGGGATGATATCCGGCCGTTTTGGCGACAATCTGCGGATCGGTATTCTGGCAGCAGTGATATTCCCGTTATTGCTGCTGGCGGGAATCCGCGGAGCCGGTAAATTACATAAGAAG
>DBDG01000026.1 GCA_002293475.1 Lachnospiraceae bacterium UBA938 | reverse complement strand
CCACCCTAAGATTATGCGCTTACGTTACAAGACCCTCGCCAAAGCCGCCGAAAGAGATATTGATCCCATAGTCTTGGAATACCTCAAGCCCAAATAATTCCTGATAAAACACTTTGGAACGATTCACGTCTTTCACCGCGATACATACGCCATGATATTTCATTTTAGACACCCTCCTTGTCAGACGGCAAAGTTTGCATAAGGGTAAAAAAGTGTTCCGCCTTGCTGGTGCTGAAATAATTGTACCACGCTTCGAGCGTGTTCGGCGCAAAAATGTCTAATCGCTCAATAATTTGCCTCGCCCACAGCAATCCTCCGGTGCTGCCTGCGGTGATAAGGTTGTTATCCGCTACAGCAGGCTCGTCAACATAAAAACCTTGCCCTTTATAGTCTGGGCAAAACATATCAAGAAATCCGGCCCCGTTGCTGGTATGCGGACGATTATCCAGCAGCCCTGCGCCTGCCAGAGAGGTTGTGGCCCCACAAATTGCGCCCACTGTTGCGCCTGCAGAGAGAAATTCTGTTGGCAGTTGATGCTAAAATATTTCTTTGCGGGTTTTTAAGCTAATGCATTGCAATATAACTTTATAGATGTTATACTTATTATGATGATTTGTTATATATTTTTGTTGCAGATTATCTTAAAATGTTCCCTTGTATTAAAGAGTATTTAAGGAATGGTCGGTTTTTTGGATATTGAATTTCTTTTATTATGATGTAAATGGGAGGTGATATATGTTTTAATTAATAATAAAAAATATCAAAAAGCTAAAATGATAATTAGCTTGATTATTTAACAACTCGGTTTTGTAATTGATTTACTTGGAAGGAATACAAATAACTTCAAGAAGGGAAGAGGATTATAATGAAACAGATTAATAAATTATCAAAAACAATGCTAGCGGTTGCACTAATTATGTGTTTTTTCTTACCGATGACAGCAAAAGCGGGCTCTGATGCTCCCCCCACGGAAACTTGGGATTGGCGTTGGGAAAACAATAGAACAATATATAATGAACCTTTTGGATTTGGTGGAGGATATTTTGGTACAACTCAATATTCATCGTTTAAGTTTGAACCATATAATTCTGCGTTATCCCTTAAAATTAATGCAGGATCAGATGGTTCACCATCTTCACGAATATCAATTGCTTGCATAGATGGAAGAACAAATATGACTGTTGAAACTCAATATATATATTGTACAGAAAATCAATATGTAACATTTAGTAATTTGCCTTCAAGTGAATATTATTTTAAATTAAAAGGCGGGTCAACCACTATTATGGCATATGCGGAAATTTATATAAGTAAGAACAATATATTTAGCTAATACCTCCAATTAGATAGGTTACAATAAAAATGCGGCCACTGTAGGATTGCCTCTTACAGTGGCTTTTTGCATCCGGAGGTGAGTAAGCTGCATTCATCCGGATAAGATAACTATTTACAGCCCGGGAACTTTTGCAAAAATCTTCCGTCATCCATACGAAATGCGGCAATTTCAAAAATCCTGTACTTGAACAAGTCGATAGTAAAATATTTGAATAAAACCTACAAATTGATTTTTAATTAAATTCGTTTATTATACAATAAATATATTGAAAATAATAAAAATAAAAGCGCTAAAATCCATAAAAATAAAGAAAATCGCAAGCATTAATTAGATTAGACAGACATAAAAAGGACTTGATAAATTATTTATGATACCATATAATAAGTTTAAATATCCACCTTAAGGCAATGGCGGTCAGAAACGGAAGAATTATTTTGTCTGTCATATATACTTCAGTAGCAGGACAGGGGGAAGCGCTATGAGGGTAAATATCAAAATAGATGACAGCAATTTCCTTCATTTCCACGTCGTGGGCGGCGGACACTATAAAAGCCCGGAGAGTCTGAGCCGGAAGGAACAGTCAGAGATAAATGACATCGCGAAAAAAGCCCCTGCCATGCCCATATCCTTAATCAGGCGGCAGCAAGCGGCGCGGCTAAAAGCATTTGTCCCGATGGATTTTCATAGACTGATAAGAAATAAATATCTGACGATTAAAAAAAGGGGGATGACATTGATTTTGGACCAGACGCTGACGGCAGATCTGCCGTGGGAATTTATTCCATTAATAGAGCGTGATACAGATGACGAACAGTTTCCCGTCGAATGGCAGGAATTACCTTTAATGAGGACGCTGCTAGGTTCATCTTACCGTGGGATGACTATCGCCAAGGAAGAACTGGTGGCCTGCTTTTTTCAGACAAAGAAGGAGGCTAGTAATCCACTGGGCACTTCGGGCCATGTCCTAAGCAGAAAGGTGGATTTTAGCAATATCCTGATGAAAACCGATAAATGTGATCTGGTTACGGCACGGTCGGAGCTGCTGCGCCGGCTGAGTGACTGTGATTTCATCATGATAGCCTCGCATGCGGAAAAAGATGCCTTCTTGACGGACGGCCAAGCGCCTTATTGTAAAGCCGCTGCAATTAAGCCGGTCAGGTTTCCCCGTTTTGTCTTGGCGGATTGCTGCCATTCGGCTGAGAATGGGCTGGCCGGTAGCGGAAACAGGGCGACGGAATGGCCGGAGACGTTACTGAAGGCTTTTATCCGGCAAGAAGGTTCCGCTGTCTACATCGGGAATATCGGGGCGGCAAAATATCGGACTGGTCTCAATGGCCAGATCGAGTCGTATTTTGCCGGAGATATAATAAAGCGTCTTTTTACTGATAAAACCTGGCAAGGTTCTTTCACGGAAGCATTGCGGATGACCCGTTTCGCGCAGAGGAATGATCAGGACAATAGTCAAGTAGTTTACATCGCGGCAGATTATGATCCTTCCTGTTCTTTTGAGGATATTCTCGGTAAGGCGGTTCTGCCGCCAGTTCCCGGATCACCGGTGGACTGGCGGGGCGGCCTCATTATCGGGGCGGCGGGTCTGCTGTCAGTGCCCCTGCTTTATTATGTATCAGGTATCTGGCACTGGAAAGCAGGCGCGGCCGGAATCTTGATAGCGGCTTTTTACATAACCGTATCATGGGGGATCAGCATTTATCATAAGAGCAATAGATAGGCCCGTGCGCGTGGCGCACAGACGGGAGTTGACGTGAAAAGTATCAAAGAATTATGGAGGCGGCATCCCTATGTAATTATTTCAGTGACAGCAATTACCATTGTCATTATAGCGATATTGCTTGTCGGGATTCCGCGGGAGTATACCATCCGCTATGCCTATAATGACGGCATCGGCAATACGTATTTGAGTGAGGTGACAGTAAAGCCAAGAGGTGAAAATGTCAACCTAGTTTCCCACAAACCCGAACGTGAAGGCTATGATTTCCAGGGTTGGGATCCTGATCAGGAAGCGGTGACAGCAAGTTATGAATCCGGGGCAGCTTATGCCAAGGAAGGCAATATTACGTTATATGCGGTATGGAACCGGAAAGTGTTCAAGATTGCTTATGCTTATAATGACGGAACAGTAAAAAAACTGGATGAAGTCACAGACTTGATTACCGACCAGTCCGTCAGACTGACTGATACCGTACCGGCACGTGACAGGTTTAGATTCTGTGGCTGGCACGAAGATGCGGCGGCATCGGAAAATCAAGCCGGTCTCTATGAATCTGGCGCGATGTATTCAGGCAAGGAGGATATCGTGCTTTATGCCATATGGGCACCGGAAGAAATATCGGTAAGCCTGTGGCTTAACTATGGCTCCGGTGCAGAACAGCTGTTTGACACTGTCATGATGATCGGCGAACAAGGTATCGTCCTGCCGGAGGAAATACCGGAACGCGAAGGCTATGTTTTCCGAGGCTGGGATCCGGATCCCAATGCTGCGGCAGGTCAATATGGTACCGGCGACTATTATATTGAGAATCAGGATCTTTATGCAACTTGGGTACGCGAATCATCTCCGCTGCCATCAAGCAGCCCTTCCTCTAGACCGGCTCCCCAATATATTATGTTACAGGATGACGGTGCCATAAGCAACGTATACAGCTCATTAGCCCTTATGGGAATGTTAAGCAATGGGTCAGATAATTCCGTAAGCATGGATCCCGAGGATCCAAGTCAAAGTTATAGTGGAAAAACATCCATGCAGTTTAGTTATCAACCGCCGGATATCGGTGATCATTGGTCCGGAGTAATGATGCTGTTAGTTGAGGGTAATTATCAGGCTGATCCTGGAGAAAAGGGGCCGGATCTGTCCAAAGTAAGTAAGATGGTGTTCAATGTAAAAGGCAGCGGCGGTTCGGTAAGATTTTTCGTTGAGTGCGACGGAGGGGAGCAGATTGTCGAGGCAGTGAATTTACAAGCTGACTGGCAGCAGGTTACGCTGGAGCTGGACAGCAGCTGGTCATACTGCAATATACCATTTGGCTGGTCTTGCAATGAGTCCGATCCCGACACGGCAGGGGGTAAAATAGAATTCTGGGTAGACGGACTGCGGTTTGAATAAGAACAGGCTATCTTTCGGATGGCAGACTATCTCAGATAGTCGGAAAGGAGTAACATATGCAAGCACAAGATAATACTAATCTGAACATGTCGGTCACAGAAGAGCCTCTGGAACAATGGCTTTCGGTCCGAGGCATTAAGCTGCTTCAAGCCCCGAAAAGGGTTTTTTACGCGGATACCGCAGACGGCAATACTTACCAGGAAGCAAAATATGAAGGAAGCTTCCGGGACAAATGGGTATATTGGCTCATCTATCAACATGATGATCCCACCAGTGTCTATATTACCTTAAAAACTAAAGATCCCCGTCCGACCGGAAACGTAAGCTTCCCCGTCTTGTATATTTATTGGATTGACAAATCAGGAGTTTTGGAGCAGATAGATATTGAACCGGAGCTTCTTGAGCATTATACCCAAACCGATCTCGGGGCAACCTATAAGCTGGAATTAAAAAAGGAGGAAGCGTTAGTCCGGATGGGTAATGAAGCGGTAAGAGTAGGGCGGCTTCGTCAAATGACTTAATGCGGATAAAGACCGGCTAAAGAACTGATGAGGTGACAATGAAGAAAATAGTCAAGATACTTTTTGTAACTTTAGGTATAACTACATTTGTGTTAGGTACAATTGGCATCATTTTGCCTGCCTTGCCGACAACTCCCTTATATCTTTTAACGTGTTTTCTGTTTGCGAAAGGGTCGACACGATTTCATGGCTGGTTTATAGGCACGAAATTATACAAAAACCATTTGGAAGCGTTTGTCAGTACAAGAGCAATGACTCTGAAAATGAAATTACGAATAATTTTGACAGCAGGCATATTTATGACGTTTGCTTTTGTATTAGTACCTTCACAGATCGTGCGAATTATTATTGTATGTGCTTTAGTATTTATGTGGTGTTACTTTGCTTTTAGAATAAAGACAATCCCGCAAGATAATAGTGATTAGTCTTAAAAAACCATAGAAAGCAAATGCCCTGCTCATAACGTGACAGTTGTGGGCAGGGTATTTGCGTATTGCGATTGCTGTAAATGACAGCATAAATGCATGAAAACGCTTCTTTTTTGATGGAAAAAGTCGATAGGTCATGGTAAAATAAACAAAGTAAATTTTGTCATTAAACATCGGAGGGCGGTCATGCTGGGGTTAAAAGAGATAAAGGCACTGGAGGTTTATGGAGAAAAGTCGGTTTGTTTTGGCGGAAGCCAGAACTGGTACGTGGACAATTGGATGCGGATGTCCGGCTGCGCTCCTACGGCGGCGGCTAATATTGTCTGGTATTTATCCCGGACCCGCAGCGGGCTCACGGCTCTTAGCGGGTTATCCGATCACAGCCAAGAGGCATTCCGTGAACTGATGACCCGGATGTTTTCTTATGTTGAACCCGGACTGGGCGGTGTAAGAAAGCCTTCCGTTTTTACAGTAGGATTGACGCGCTATGCCGTTGAGAGAGCGTTTGTTGCCCAAAGTGATATTTTACATATCCCGCCGCGGTTTAGAGGCAAGCCCCCCTATGCTGACTTAGAGTGCTTTCTGAACGAGGCGCTGCAGAATGATCTGCCGGTAGCTTTTCTTAATTACTCTGCCGGTGACCAGAAACAAATAGAAGCCTGGCACTGGGTGACGATCACGGCTTATCGGCCGGAGGAAGCCCGGGCGGTAATATCCGATCTTGGAACTAAAAAAGAAATATCGCTATACCAGTGGTGGAAAACTTCCTTCTGTGGCGGAGCCTTGGCTTGGGTTGATGTACAGCGATAATTTTACAACAATAAAGCGAAGACAGGTAACCAAGTTGTAACTATTTCAACTATTCAAAAAAAGTTTTTTTGTGTTAATCATCAAATGTTTTGTATGTAATATCTATGATGAGTAGAAAAATGTTAATAACTTAAATAATTAATAAATACCATATTTTAAGTTGATTCTGAATTTAAAAACAAAATTATTAAGAATTTTATGCTTTTTTATTGCAATTCAATCCAATTGAGGTTATAATAGTATATGTTGACATAATAAAAATTATATTTATCTTTTGTAATTGTTTTTTAATTGATTAATTATACAATTTGATAGTATTAAATTATAAAAGGGGGGATATCCTTGACCTGATGATATTTCTCTTGTGCAGATACGAGGGAAAAGCACTTTATCTGGCTTCTTTTCATACCTTGCAGCATGAATATAATGACTTTAGAAAGTTTTCTATTAAATTCATAAAGAAAGACGAAATTTACAGCTACAGAATATTATACTAAGTTATAATAAAGATATACGGTAGTTTATTAAAACGCGTGAAATGTAAATAAGCATTACACGCGTTTTTAAATATATATTTAATGGTGCCGTACTGACTGTAATTCATTTTATCAATCTTTCGACGGCTTGCGCGGCATCTGCTATACTAAGGTTCTATGAATGGCTGCCGGGTTTTCAGACTTTCCGGTCGGAATACCGAATCATCAGCTTGCCCGGAACCGAGGAGGCCCGGGCAGCTGACGATGACCGCTCAGACTAGACTAGAACTAGCCCAGCCTGGTCTAGATATAGAGTTTATTACCATTGCATAAAAACAAGCAAAAATACTTTATAGATTTCATGTATTGACAGAATAATCAAAAAGTGTTACAGTAAGTTTAACGTTAAACTGACTAAAATATAAGAAATATGTAGAAAAATGTAGGAATATTTGACAAGTTTAACGTTTAACCATATTTATGGTGAAATTACGCATGCTACATGCAATCGAAAGGAGAGAAATTATGAAGAAGAAGTTACTAGTAATGCTGTTGGCAACAGTCATGATCCTTACTAATCTGGCTGGCTGTGCATCAGACGGAGACAACGCGGCGACACCGCCCGCTGAAGACAGGGCAAATGAGTCGACTGTCGGCGAAACAAATACCGAGCCGGCTACCGAAGATCCAGCCGAGGAACCGGTCGAAGAACCGGTAACCGTCACTCTAGGAATCTGGCCGGAAGATACCTTGGTAGAAGATATCGCCGTACATGAAGGCTTTGTGGCTACCCTGGCGGAGACGAACCCCAATGTGACCTACGAACCGGCTTATTATAAGTACGCGGTTGACACATTCATGCCGATGGTAGAATCGGGCAATGTTCCTACCATCTTTGAAGCTTGGTTCACTGAGCCGCAGAAGCTGATCAATCAGGAAGCGGTCGCTGATATTACCGACCAACTGGCGGCCAGAGGTTGGCTGGATGCCATCAGCCCGGCCATCAAAGAGCTGCTGAGTGATGAAAACGGCCGTGTCTACGGAATTCCCCGTGACGCCTACGCGCTTGGCCTGATGCTGAACGTAGAATTATTCGAGGAAGCCGGTCTGGTCGATGACCAAGGATATCCGCTATATCCCACGACTTGGGAAGACTTGGCTGAAAAAGCCGTAATTATCAAGGAACAGACGGGAGCAGCTGGCCTGTGTCTGTTAGCGAAGGACACCGCAGGCGGCTGGCATTTCTCCAATATAGCCTGGGCATTCGGAGCCACTTTGTGCATTGACAACGGTGACGGTACGTTTACGTCCAATCTGGCTTCGCCGGAAGCTATCGCCGCGATGGAATATGTCAAATCGCTGAAATGGGAGTATGATGTTCTGACTGCCGATCCCACCAACGAAGACTGGGGAACCGGATTCACCGCCCTGGGAACCGGAGCCGCCGCGATGTATATCGGCGCCAACGATGCGGTAAACCAGCCGACCCAGGTCAACGGCCTGCCGCTGGAAAGCTTGGCTCTGTGCGCGATTCCGGCCGGACCGGGCGGACAGTTCTCCCTGATGGGCGGAACTCCTTATATGTTCTCGAAAGATGCCACTCCCGCGGAAATCGATGCGGCCTTGGATTATCTGGTGGTCTTTGGCAAATCACCTGAGGTTACCGAAGCTTCTATAGCCGGTATGCGGGCAGACAACCAGAATAAAGCCGATAACGGCGTTCCGGTCATCCCGCGTTTTGCCTGCTGGGTCGGCCAAGAGATTCTTGATGCCGAGGCTCAGGTAATCGAGGAACTAGGCAATGTTGATATCGGAATGTACCAGAGTTATTATGATGCCACTAAAGAAGGCGGGCTCAGGACGGAAGAACCGGGTCTGACCCAGGATATGTATGCGGAACTTACCAAAGTATTGCAGGCTGTTATCACTGATGAGAATGCTGATACGGCCGCGCTGATGGAAACCGCTAACAGTAATTATCAATCCATTCTGGATAATATGTAAGAAACGTTGCATTACAGTAAGTATATAAAGTAAGAGATTGTTTAATGCTGGGTTTTTGCCAAAAAACCCAGCAGTTTTCAAAGGAGGATAAGTCATGAAGGCAAAGAGTAAGTTCAGGAAAAGGGATTGGGCCGGTTGGCTGGTCATGGTGCCTTCGCTGGTTTTGTTTGCTTTTTTCATTTGGGAGCCGCTCATTGAGAATATCCGGCTCTCGCTCTATACCGCGAAACGCTATGAATTGGTTGAGTTCGTTGGTTTCGACAACTATGTCAAGGCCGTCAGAAGCCCGGATTTTATGGCAGCCTTCAGCAATACCTTTGAATATATTTTCTGGTCTTTGTTGATCGGCTTCCTAGTCCCGATCGTGGTCGGTATCCTTATTTCCGAGACGGTTCACTTCAAAGGCTTGTTCCGGGTGGGGATTTATTTTCCCAATATCATGCCGAGCCTCGCGACGGTCTGGATCTGGTCTTTCTTTTTTACGCCGGGGGATACCGGGGTGCTGAATATCCTGCTGGGGAAATTAGGCATTGAGCCGCTTATGTGGCTGACTGATCCCGATATGACCATTCCGCTGATCATCATTTCGATGACATGGAAAAGCGCCGGCGCGACCGCCCTGATATATATGGCCAATATCAGTTCCATCAGCGCGGACCTCTATGAAGCGGCGACGATTGACGGCGCCGGTATCTGGCAGCGAACCCGCTTTATCACCCTGCCCAGTGTCTTTGGCCTGGCTAAGACTTTGTTGATCCTGCAGGTCATTTCGGTGTTCCAGATATTGCAGGAGCCGATGGTCATGACTAACGGCGGGCCAAACAATGCCAGTATTTCCATTATGATGCTGATGTACCGCTATGCTTTCCGAGATTTCAACTTCCCGGTGGCGGCGGCGATATCTGTCATGATCTGCCTAGTACTGGTGCTGCTGAGCGGCATATATATGAAGCTTACAGCCACTAAAAACGATTAAGGAGGAGCAGCTAATGTTCTTTGATAAATATAAACAGAAAAAAGACGGTGCCATCAGGGGTTATGACATTCACTCTCCTTCAGTAAAGATACTGAGTATTGTTTTGATCCTTATCTGCTTGTTCATTGTGCTGGTATGTGCTTTTCCGGCGGTCTGGGTGTTGCTGGCCGGCTTTAAGGATATTCGTGAATTTCGCAATGATGTGACTATTTTCCCCAGTTCTTTTGACTTAAATAAGCTGAAAGAGACCTGGGATGCCTTGAAGTTCCAGCGCTATTATCTAAATTCGCTGATCAGTGTCGTCGGCTGCGCGGCGGCAGCTATCTTCTTCAACGGTCTGATGGCTTACAGCCTAGGGGCGCTGAAGCCGAAAGGATATAAGCTGGCCTACGGGCTGGTGATGTGGAGCCTGCTGATTCCTTCCATTACCAGCATCGTGGCCGTGTTCCGTAATATCAATATGCTTGGTCTGAACCAGTCGTTTGTGCCGATCTGGCTGACTTTTGGAGCCAACGCCTTTTATGTCGTGCTGTTCAAGCAGTTTTTTGAAGGGATACCGCAGGAACTGGTGGAAGCGGCGCAGCTGGACGGCTGCGGAGTGCTGCGGATCTTTACGACGATCATGATACCGCTGTCGCGGCCGATTATCATGGTGGTGGCGATATTTGCGATCACCGCCGCCTGGTCGGATTTTTTACTGCCTTATCTGGTTTTGAGCGGATCGGGAAGCGAGACCGTGATGGTTAAGCTGTTTTCCTTTAAAGATACGCCGACGGACGCGGTCAGCGTGCTGCGGGCGGTGCTGTTTTCGATTATTCCGCCGACGGTAATATTTGCGGTATTCCAGCGGCAGATTACGGACGGGGCGGCTGTCGGGGCAGTGAAAGGCTAATATAAAACGGAAAGGACAGGAGCATGGCCAAGGTAGGGGACAGGTATTTTATTGAGGACGAATATAAGATTATTGAGGAAGGATTTCAGCCGGCATACAGCGAAGTGGCGGAATCGGTTTTTTCACTGGGCAATGAGTATATGGGAATCCGCGGCAGCTTTGAGGAAGGCTATAGCGGACGGAGCCTGCGGGGCAGTTATTTCAACGGCATATATGAGGAATACCGCCAGCGGGAAAGCGGCTATCGGGGCATATCAAATATAACCGAGTATATGGTTAACAGCGTGGATTATTTTTGCTGCCGTCTGGAGCTGGATGGTGAGATACTTGATCTTCACCGCAGCCGGTTTCGTGATTTCCGCCGGGTACTGGACTTGCAGAGCGGAATCCTGACCCGCTCCTTTGTCTGGCAGCGGGAAGGCAAGGAACTGGAAGTTTGTTTTGAACGGTTCCTGAGCATGGATAAGATCCGGCTGGGGGGGCAGAGGATAAGCCTGAAGGCGCTTGATTTCAGCGGCAGTATGCAGGTTTCCTTGCTGATGGATTTTACCCCGCTTCACATCTCAGCGGGGGAAAACCAGTGGGAATGTAGCGAACGTGAGGCTGACGGCACCTACCTGACGATAACCGGTACTACTAAGAGCACGGAACAGAAGGTAACGGCTCAGGCTAGGGTGTTCGGAGATTTGCTGGCACCGGAAGGCTGGGTCAATGAAAAACAGGTGGGGATTACCGGGGCAGTGAAACTGACGCAGGGGGAAACGGTTCATATTGGTCGGATTGTACGGAACCTGACGTATCAAAACAGTCATGTGGCTGACGGCAGGAAAGAAATACTGGGTAATGGCAAGGAATTAAGGTTTGCCGGCGATGAGCGTTATATAAGGACGGGAGCCGGTGAGGCCGATTATCAGTTCTTACAGGAGGAAAATATCCGCTGGTGGGAACGGGCTTGGGAAAAATCAGACATTCGCATTGAAGGTGATATCGCGAACCAGCAGGGAATCCGTTTCTGTATCTTCCAGATGTTCCAGACCTGTCATGGAGCTCTGCCCGGTAGCAACATCGGAGCTAAAGGCCTGACCGGAGAAGCCTATAACGGGAATGCCTTCTGGGATACGGAAACCTATTATCTGCCTTTCTATGTATTTCACGATCACCAGGCGGCCCGGAATCTTTTGCTGTTCCGTTACCTGACCCTTCCGGAGGCGATGGAGCGAGCCAGAGAGCTGGATTGCGAAGGGGCTTTTTATCCTGTCGCCACGATAAGCGGCAAGGAATGTTGCAACCTGTGGCAACATGCCAGCCTACAGCTGCAGGCTTCGACGGCGGTCGCTTATGGGGTCTGGTTCTATGAAAAGCAGAGCGGGGACTGGGATTTCGTTGTGCGGTATGGAGCGCGGATGCTGGTAGAGATAAGCCGGATGCTGGCCACCCGGGGGGATTTTTCGGCGGACGGAAGCCGTTATGGATATTACGGAGTGATGGGGCCGGATGAATTTCAGATGATGGTAAATAATAATTATTATACCAACTATATGGGTAAGTTCACCTTGGAATTTACTTTGGCAGTGCTGAAACGGATGGAAGAGCAAGAGCCGGAGGGATGGGCCGGGCTTTTGGCGCATACCCGCGTTACGCCGGAGGAACGGCAACGCTTTGCCCTGATAGCGGAGCGGATGTATCTGCCCTATGACCCGGAAAAGGGGCTGTTCGAGCAGCATGAAGGTTATTTTAACCTGCCGCATGTGGATATCCATCAGATTCCTGTGGCGGAATTCCCGCTCTATCATCACTGGACTTATGACCGTATTTATCGAAATGACATGATCAAGCAGCCGGATGTCCTGATGGCGATGTTTATGTTTCCTTCCTCCTATAGCGCGGAGCAGTTAGGCAATAACTATGAATATTATGAACCGCGCTGCATCCATGAAAGCTCACTGTCTCCGTCGGTCCACTCGGTCTTGGCGGCTCAGCTGGGGAAATATGAAGCTGCGTATGAGTTTTTTGCTTTTGCCACGCGGATGGATCTGGATAATTATAACCGCAATACCCGCGAAGGCCTGCATACCCCTTCCATTGCCGCGGCTTGGATCAACATTGTATATGGCTTCGGCGGGATGCGTTCAGACGGGGCATATCTAAGCTTTTCCCCCTCGATCCCGGCGCAGTGGAGGAGTTACTCCTTTCGCCTTGCCTCCCGGGAAGATGTGCTGTTAGTCAAGGTGGATCGGGAGGAGGTGCGTTTCAGTACTAAGGACGGCGAAACGATCAAGATCATGGTCTATGGTGAAGTCTATGAAATAAACGGTAATGAAACGGCAATAAAAGTAAATAGCAATAATAAATAACAATAATAAGTAACAATAATAAATAACAATAAGCAACATAAGTAACATAAATAACAGTGCGATAGAGTATAGAGTAAAAAGGACGGGAAATGGATAACAAAGACGATAATAAGTGTTGGGACGATAATAACTGGACCATCAGTGAAACGGCTTATGATCCGCAAAGAAATACGGATAACGGCAACCGTTACCTGATTGCTAACGGTTATATGGGAGTCAGGGGTACGCTGGAGGAGTTTACCAAAGAGCAGCTGGCGGCGGTCAATCTGGCCGGGATGTACGACCAGGTGGGCGATAGCTGGCGGGAGCCGCTGAACGCGCCTAATCCGCTGTATGTGGAGCTTATAGCTGACGGTGTGAAGCTTACGGTGCTGGAGCAGTCGCCGGCTGAGCATGAGCTGAAGCTCCATTACCGCGAGGGGGTCTGGTACCGCAAAACCGGCTGGTATGTGGCCAAAGGCAAGGTCAGGCTGGAATCGGAACGGTTCGCGGACATGGATAATCCCCATTATATGTACCAGCGTTACGCGGTAACAGCCGACCATGACTGCGGCCTGTGTATTATAACGGGCATCGACGGGGATGTCTGGGATATCAACGGCCCGCATTACCGGCAGATCAAGATGGAAGCGGAAGACGGCGATCTCTATGCCGTCGCTTCGAGCCAAGATGACCGGATCACGGTCCGGGTCCGGGAAAAAATATGGCGGCCGGCCGGCAGCCAGGAAGAAATCATCAATGAAGACAAGAAAATTATGCGAAAGCTCAGCTATAAACTTAGGGCAGGGGAATGGTTTGTACTGACCAAGGCGGTACATATCGCGACAGATCAGGATGAACAATCTGAGGTACCCAAGGTCTTTGAACGAATACAAGACCCGTATCCGAGGAACAAAGCGGCTCAGCAAGCTCACTGGCAGGCTTTCTGGGAAAAGGCAGCGGTTATTATTGAAGGAGACGCAGCTGCCATGCAGGCTCTGAATTTCTCGCTTTATCAATTACATTCGGCTGCTCCAAGGCATAGCAGGAACCTTTCAATCCCGGCACGGGGACTTTCCGGCCAGACCTATAAAGGAGCGGTTTTCTGGGATACGGAAATGTTTATGCTGCCTTTTTTTCTTTATACCGATCCGAAGGTGGCCAAGTCTCTGATCCGTTACCGTCTGGACACTTTGCCGGGGGCGCTGGCCAAAGCGTTTGAATATGGCTATGACGGAGCCTTTTATGCCTGGGAGAGCCAGGAGGAAGGCTATGAGGCTTGTTCTGATTATAATGTGATTGATGTGTTTACCGGGCGGCCGATGCGGACATATTTCCGGGATAAACAGGTTCATATTTCGGCCGCCGTCGTATATGGCATCATGCGTTACGTGGAATTCAGCGGCGATGAGAGCATCTGGCGTGAAGGCGGCCTTGAGACCGTCATCGAATGTGCCAGGTTCTATTACAGTCTGCTGGTGCAAAAGGTTGCCGGCGGCTGCTATGAGATCAGGGATGTGATCGGTCCGGATGAATACCATGAAAGGGTCAATAACAACGGTTATACCAACCGGATGGCTCAATATACCTTCGCCGCTGCGGCCGGTCTTTTAGAGCGTCTGGATAAAGATGCCGGAGCTTGGCCGGACCGGGAAACAGCCGACCGGATCCATGTCAGATATCCGGTGACGGAGCTAAAAGAGCGGTTTGCCGCAGCTGCGCGGCGGATTTATCTGCCGCAGCCGGATGAAAACGGGATCATTGAACAGTTTGACGGTTACCTCCGGCTGGAAGACGTGAATGTGGATACGTTACGGAGCCGGCTGCTAAATGAAAAGGAATACTGGGGGGGAGCCTATGGAGTTGCTTCAGAAACTCAGGTGATCAAACAGGCTGACGTGGCGATCTGGCTGACGCTCTTTGCCGATGAACACAGTGAGGATGTGCTGGAAAGCAACTGGTATTATTATGAAGCCCGGACCGAACACGGATCTTCCCTGAGTGCCTGTATCTATGCCTGGCTGGCCTGCCGCTGTAAGATGCCGAACCGGGCCTATCCGTACTTTATGAAGTCGGCGCTGGCTGACTGGAAAGGGGGCGGCAAGGAATGGGCTGGCCTAGTATATATCGGTGGATCTCACCTAGCGGCGGCCGGCGGCGCGTACATTGATGCGATCCATGGCTTCGCCGGTATCTCCTTTAATGACGGGAAGATTAGATTCAATCCCTGTTTCCCGGCGCACTGGCATTCAATGAAATTTTCCCTGCTGGTAGGGGGGAACTGGCGAAAAATAGAGATAAAAAAAGTAAACGGTGAGTATCAGATACGTAACACA
The DNA here is from genome assembly GCA_002293475.1 of Lachnospiraceae bacterium UBA938. Lineage (GTDB taxonomy): Bacteria > Bacillota > Clostridia > Lachnospirales > Lachnospiraceae > UBA935. Next base: position 3,656 of record DBDG01000026.1, on the reverse strand, counting down.
AAAGGGTAAGCTACAGTTTCCGGACGCTTTCGCGGCGGACCAGATGAACCGGTAAAGAAATATGGGTTTCCGGAAGACGGTCGCCTTCCAGCAGCCGGATCATCATTTCCACCGCCAGTGCCCCTTTCCGGTTCATGTCCTGATGGATGGTGGTCAGCGGCGGAGTGATTACTTGGCTCAGGCTTATGTCGTCAAATCCGACGACAGAAATATCCTGGGGAACCAAGCTTCCTTTTTCCCTTAAACAAGTAATCAGGTTGGCGGCCATAATATCGGCAGCCACAGCCAGTCCGGTCAGGCCGGGGATGGCAAGCAGCCGGTCACATAGCAGCCGGCAGGATTCAAGGTCCATTTCCCCATCCAGCACCAGTGCCGGGTCAAACGGGATGCCATGATCCTCTAGGGCTTTTCTATAGCCGCGGAAACGGGCATGGATTACCCCGCCTTCCCGTAGTGGCGGACAGACAAAAGCAATCTTCTGATGGTTGTTTTCGATCAGGTGCGAGGCCGCCAGATAACTGCCCGTAAAATCTTCCAGGCCGATATTGCAGATCCGGGTATCGGCAATATAGCTGTCCACTAGGATGACCGGGATATTCAGGGCGGAAAAGGAATCAAAAAAGGAGTCTTTGAAGATGCCGGTAAAAAACAGCCCGTCCACGTTCCAGTTCTGCAGGAAGGCCATCAGCTCGCCCGCCGTGGCAACTGTCCTGAGCATCAGGTAGTATCCGTTTTCCCGCAGTACCCGTTCTAGGACACCGATAAATATCGAATGAAAAGGATCTTCCATAAAATTGGAATCATCTTTGGTCACCACATGGTTGATGAAACCGATCACTTTGGAAGAACTGGAGACCAGCGAGCGGGCCGACATATTGGGTACATAACCCAGTTCCTTGATGGCATCGTTGATCCGGGCGATGGTCTCCGCCGAAACCCGGTGATGCTTGCCATTGATGACGTTAGATACCGTAGTGAAGCTGACGCCGGTCGCTTGGGCAATATCTTTTATAGTTACCATTTGTACTCCTTTATGGGATGATTTAACGTTAAACGCCGGCTGCCACAATTTACCAATTGCTTTAACAGCCGGTAAAACCAATAATTGTAGTTTATCATTTCTGACAAGATATTTCAATTATATTTATCGAGCCATGCAACTTATAGTTATTGTTTACGTTACTGTTCACAGGCAGTATTCCACGAGGTGTGGAGTACCAATTCAGACTAGTTATGGCTAAGGGGTTAAGAGTAACATTGTTCACAGGTATTGTATTTGGCATATATTGACTGGGAGGTGATCATAAGTGAATAATGAGGTAAATAGTGAAGTAAATAATGAGGTGAGTAATGAGGCCAATAAAGTAAAAGAACAAGTAAAAGAACATAAAATGAAGGAGGCGAGAGGCCGGCTGGCCGGCTGTCTGCTCATGATTATTCTGTTGCTGGCTATTGCTGTCAGCGCGGCAGCGGTTATCCGCAAGATAAGCCGGCCGGAGGAAGTGAATATGCTGGCTGACGCCAAACTTATTTTATACGAAGGGCCTAAGAGCCTGAAGGATGCTGATGCAGTAGACCGGGAAGCCGCCTCGGAAAACCAGCGGGATATCTCTTTGATGCGCTGCACCGATACGCTGATCCAAGTGAACGGCTATGACTGCTTTGTCTATGACACCAATGTAAACCATACCAGACAGTGGGTGAGCAGCTATGCGCCGCCCCTTTCCCGGACGCCGGTGGCCTACTTTGACTTTGCGGAAGCGGCCCGGATCACGGTAACGCTGACCGAACGGGAGATCGAGACGGTCAAGATCAGTCCTTTGCACCATGGGATCGTACCGGAAATCGACCCGGCAGGAAAGACTGTGACCTTTACTGTGACCGAGCCGGACGCCTACACGATTACATGGAACGACTCGCCGGAGCGGGCAGTACATATCTTTGCCAATCCGCTGGAAACCGACCTGCCGGACTTTACGGATGAAAAGACAGTCTATATAGGTCCGGGAGAATGGGATATTGAAAGCATTATCTTAGAGGACGGGCAGACGCTATATCTGGCCGGCGGCGCGGTGGTCCACGGCATAGTCAACGCCGATTATGCTGAGGACATCACGGTACGGGGCCGGGGCATCATCGACGGCTCTAAACTGCCTGGCTGGAAGGGAACGCTGGCCTATATTCCCTTAAAGTTTGATTTCTGTAATAACGTGACCGTCAAGGACGTGATCGTCTTAAATCCCAACTCCTGGGTATGTCAGGGTTATGCCAGCAGAGGCGGCCTGATCGACGGGCTGAAAATCATCTCACCCCGCCCCAACGGGGACGGGATTACGTTGCAGTCCTGTCAGGATTTTACGGTACAGAATTGCTTTGTCCGTTCTTGGGACGATTCGCTGGTGGTCAAGAACTATCTGGGCAATTCGGCCAATATTGTTTTCCGCCATAATCAGTTGTGGACAGATCTGGCACAGTCTATGGAAGTGGGCTATGAAACCAATAAGGGTTATCTGCCCGATCCGTCGATAAATAATATTGTATTTGAAGATATCACGGTACTGAATAATTTCCACAAACCGGTCATTTCCATCCATAACGGGGATAATGCGGATGTCTATGACATTACCTTCCGCCGGATCACCGTGGAAAACGGCCGGATGGGAAGCGGCGACGGCAGTGAAATGCCCTATCTGATTGATCTTCATGTCGGGCAGAGCACCAGCTGGTCCACCACGGACGAGCGCGGGACGATCCGGGATATTGTTATAGAGGATGTCACATTATTGGCTGGCAACGATGCGGTTTCCCGCATCCAAGGATTCGACAGCGAGCACCGGGTGGAAAATGTCCGGATCAGCAATCTTAATATCCTAGGCCAGCCGGTCACCAGCTTGGCGGACGGACATTTTGAAATCGATGAAAAGACCACGGCCAGCCTAGTTATTGAATGAGAATAGGGAGGAGCGGATATGAAAGAAAATGCCAGAAGATCAGGCTTTGAGAAGATAAACCTCATCTTGGCGGTAGTTTTAGCAATGTTGATCATAATAGGTATATTTTACCAGGCGCCTGCCGTCCGGCAGGAGATGAACGTGGAGAACCTTACCGTGGTGGCCGCGCCGGAACAGGCCGTAAGCCAGGAGCATCCTGATTTTATCCAAGCAGAATTCGTTCCGGTCATTCCGGCGGGAAGCAACGTGGCGCTGGGGATGAAAGTGGAGGCCAGCAGTTTTGAAGCAACCTTTACGCCCCGCAAAGTGACTGACGGCAATGCCGGGGGGGTGTCTTACTGGGAAGGCGCGAAGGACAGTTATCCCAACTGGATCGCGGTCGAGCTTGAAGAAGCAAGGACGGTCCACGCGGTGCGGATTCTTCTGAATCCGCAGAATATCTGGGGGCGGCGGGAACAGACTTTTGCGGTCGAAGTAAGCGGCGACGGCGAGACTTATGCGGAAGTGGCAGCAGAAGCGACTTATGTTTTTGACCCTGACCTAGGAAATGAAACGGTAGTGGAATTCGATCCGGCCATGGCCACGTCGGTACGCCTGATATTTACTGCCAATACCGGCAGCGGCGGTGGTCAGGTAGCGGAGCTGGAGGTGTATGGGGAATAACTTAAAGAAGACTCCATCCCTTCCTCCTGTAAGGAGCCAGAC
>DBDG01000058.1 GCA_002293475.1 Lachnospiraceae bacterium UBA938 | reverse complement strand
GCCATTCATCGGCTTCTCGGACAGCCAAATTAATTCTGTTTTATGCCCAAAAACAGGCTTTGGAACTACCCCAGAGCCTGTTCAAGTTTTTCTACCAGTTCTTTTTTAGATACGGCACCGACGATAATATTTTCCGGCTTACCATTTTTAAATATTATTATGGTAGGTATGGATAGGACGCGATAGCGGCCGGCCAATTCCATCTCATCGTCGATATTACACTTTGCTATCTTACATCTGCCGGTATAGTCTTTAGCCAATCCGGCGATCACTGGCGCCATCATTTTACAGGGGCCGCACCAGTCAGCATAAAAGTCCACCAATACTGGGATGTCGCTTTCCAGCACCTCCTTTTGAAAATTATCTTCTTTAATCATTAGTTCCATATCAATACTCCTTTTATTGTAGTTTACTTCATTCTCCTTATTGCCCATGGTATTTTTTGATAACGGGTTTTTTCTCTCGCCATGGTATTCACTGTGATGCTTTGAAGCGACAAATTTAAAGATAGGCTTACCCATTGCAGAAAATTTTTCCTCATATTCTGTTGTCACATTACCGGTTGCCATGTTCGGATCGCGGTGCAGGTCAAAAGTAACCGCTTCTTTTATCCAATCTGAAGGCAGCAGTTCGTTCAGCCCAAAGCGAAATAAAGATTCGTTATCGGTTTTAAACTCTAAACGTCCTGTTTCGTTTAATATTGTCTTATACAAGTCTAAAAAACTGTGAGAGGTCAGCCTCCTATCAGAATGTCTTTCTTTCGGCCACGGATCGGAGAAGTTTAAATAAATCCTGTCAACCTCGCCTTGACCGAATATATTGGCAATATCAAAGGCATCTGTACAGATCAAAACCAGGTTCTTTAGTTCAGCCTTGTCTGATATCTGGCTTGATACCATGTCCGATGCGATATCTGATTTTGCTAACTCGCTTTGTTCCAGTTTCTGTACGGCCCGGCATAGAACGCTGGAATACTTTTCGATCCCGATATAATTGATATCAGGATGCCGTTTTGCCATTTCAGTAATAAACTTCCCTTTTCCCATGCCGATCTCAATATGTATAGGATTCTCATTCTTAAAAAAACTATTCCAATTTCCCCGGTATGTTTCCGGCTGGTTACAGACATAAATACTTTTGGCAATTAGCTCCTCCGAACCTGTTACGTTACGTAATCGCATAGGCAACCTCTTTATTCTTTGCATTATTATTATTTTACATCATCCATATAAATAATTAAAGCCATAGATTTCTAAAGTAAATATTTCTATCAAAAATTACCATTAAAAACATATATTACAGCATTAATAACATATAGCAGAAAAAGCTATTTGAGTTTTGCTAAAAATAGTGTATTATATTAATTATTATGTAGATATTAAGTCAGGAATACATGGAGAATTATTTTTATGCAATTAAAGAAAATCATCCGGTCGCTATTATTGATATATATGATAATCAGTACTTTTCTCTGTTCCGCTGTTTCAGTTTCCGCCGCTTCTTTAGAGGAGCTGATGGAGGCGGCTGAAGCGCGTAAGTCATTGCCTATTCAGACCAATAATATCGAAAACTGGCCTTCCGGTCCGGCTATTGGGGCAGATTCGGCTATTTTAATAGAAGCCGATACCGGAGTTATCCTATATGCAAAGAATATTGATAAGAAACAGTACCCCGCATCTACAACGAAGTTGATGACGGCTCTGTTGGCGGTGGAGAACAGTAGCTTGAACGACATGGTTTATTTTTCTCATGATGCTGTCAGTATTGAAAGAGGCAGCTCTAATATCGGTATGGATGTAGGACAGGCATTGACTCTGGAGCAGGCGCTTTACGGTATTATGGTCGGTTCGGCCAATGAAGTGGCCAATGCGATCGGCGAACATGTCGGGGGCGATATGGATACTTTTGCCGATATGATGACGGCCAAAGCTCTGGAACTGGGCTGCAAAAATACTAATTTTGTCAATGCCCACGGGTTATATGATGATAACCATTATACGACGGCTTACGACTTGGCTCTGATTGCCAGTGCTTTTTTCCGCAATGAATTATTAATTAAGATATCCAATACAACATCCTATCATTTCACGCCAACTGCGACTCAGCCGGATGACTTTGTTACTAATAACAAACATAAACTGATATCCGGTGAAATTGAATGTGAAAATGTCATCGGCGGCAAAACCGGCTATACTGATATCTGCCGTCAGACTTTGGTGACCTGTGCCGAAAAAAACGGGATGAAGCTGATTTGTGTAATTTTGAAGGAAGAATCTCCAGAACAGTTTAATGATACGGTGAAATTATTCGACTATGGATTCAGTAATTTTCAGATAGTCAATGTATCGGAAAATGAAACCCAATACATTATGGACAATTCAAGCTTTTTTAGTACCGGAAATGATGTTTTCGGGGATTCCAGCCCCATGCTTTCCTTAAATCAGGACAGCTATCTGATTATGCCTAAGACAACCGATTTTCATAACCTTACTTCAGAGATATCCTATCTATTAGATGATGAAACGTCTGTAGCGGAGATTAATTATTCTTATCATGGTGCTTTCGTAGGTAAGGCAACAATTGATTTTGCCACGGAAAACCGCGCCACATATGAATTTGACCGTCAAATCGTTCCTGGTGCCGCTGATTCACCGGAAATAACCGTATCATCGGATGCTGCAGAGTCTCAGCGTACGGAAGCCTCTCTCGGCAATGCCGTGGATAATAATATAAATGAAACAGCGGATTCCTCCAATGATCTTCAAGTGACCGAAGATAATGAGGCCGGGAGAATTATCTTTGTTAACGTGAAAAATGTGATCTTCTCGATTCTGGCAATAGCCGCAATAGCTATAATATTTTTTATTATTCGTGCCTCTGTCCAGAATTATCATTTCAATAGAAGAAGATATCGAAGGCGGCATGGACGGGGACGGCTTTTCTTGCGATGGTTTTATGGAAGGAGAAATACCAAGAAAAGGAAAAAGAGACGGCAATTTGATTATAAAAATTCCCATTATTAAGCGAAGTTTTTTGACTTATTTCTTTTTCTTATGTCGGCGCGGTTTTTTCATACTATCTTTTTTAGATTGTATCTCAATGAAATCTTCCTCAGATATAAATTTCGAAGTCTTTATTACATAGACACCGTTGGTTTGGGTTTTCTTTATCCGGATCTTTGATTTCATGTAGCCATGGATGGGGCACAGGGAAACACAATAGTAGTGCTTGCCGTTATTGGAAAACCAGCGGACTTTTCTTTTCAGGTTCTTCTTTCCTGCACAGAGATAACAGCGAGTGCTAAGCACTTCGCGATCGGTCAATGCGGCTGACTTATCGGCAAATTCCACTGAGATATATTTATGATAGGTATCAAAATCCACATGGATCTCTTCAGCTCTGTTTTTCGGCAAGATATAAGTATCGTAAGAATAATTCTTCAGTACCGCCGGTTCCATAGCGGTTAGGATTTTAGCTGTATAATATGCGTCACTGAATGCCCGGTGAAAGGGAATATCTTTGGGCAGACTTAGATAGTCTATGGCATATTCCAGCGAACGTTGGCTTTTACGGTCCTCATAGGCAATACTGAATAATTTCTGCACATCCAGATAGCGGATCGGACGGTCGCTTAACGGATTCATGCCGTAATAGCTCATGTTCCGCTGAATCTCCACTAGATCCATAGAGCCCCACGTACAAAAAACAATATCATTTCCGCACCAGTCTAAAAAAGCTCTCATTACCTGTTCGAACGGATGGCCTTTCATCAGATCCTTCATGTGGAGATGAATGATTTTGCTGGTTACGTGATGCATTTTGTCATATACACTGGGTCTGATCAATTGATTAAATTCATCTAGCATATGCATTTCCTGATTTAGCTTAATAGCGCCTAAATCAATAATCTCAAACGGAAGCTCTTTTACTTCCGCATGGTTTCCCGTATGACTTTGATTCCATTCTAGGTCCAATACAATATAATTCATATAATCTCCATGTAATTCACAGATAATTACTAGACTAATTCTATCACTAAACATAGTTTTACACAAGAGAAAGCGGTAGCAGCGGTTGTTATTGCACCTGCACAAATATAATGATATACTTATTTAATAAATTAATAAAAATACTTTCAAATGGAAAGGAGCAAATTTAATGAGAGAATTTATCATATCTACGGAAAGCAATGCTGATTTGCCGGGAGAGTTTATTCTTGAAAATGATATTTGTGTAATTCCCCACTATTATTCAATTGAGGATGAGATTTATGGAGAGGATAAAGAGTTAAGCATTAAGGAATTTTACGATGCTATGCGTGCAGGGAAAAAAGCGGGCACTATGGCAAGTAACCCTGTTGTTATAGAAGAAAAATTTACTAGTCTTGTCGAAGCGGGGAAGGATATTTTACATATCAGTTTTTCTTCCGCGCTGAGCGGCGGCTGCAGCAATGTCGTGATGATGTCACAAGAGATTATGGAAAAGCATCCGGAGGCAAAAATACTGGTGCTAGATACGCTTTCCGCTTCGGTGGGAGAAATGATAATGATTATGAAGGCGCTGGAGTTAAAAAAGCAAGGCAAAGGTCTAGACGAGACAAGAGATATAATAGTTGGCTTGATACCGCATATATGCGCACATTTCACGGTGGATGACTTAAATCATCTCTATCGTGGCGGGCGTCTTTCTAAAACATCGGCAATCGTAGGGTCGCTGATGGATGTAAAGCCTATTCTTCATATTAATGCCGAAGGCGGGCTGGTCGCTTTGTCAAAAACAAGGGGACGAAAAAAATCAATGAATGTCTTGGTGAACAATGTGTCGGACCGCCTTGGCGAATGGAAGGACAAGCAGATCGCCATTGGTATCTTACACGGAGACTGTGAAGAGGAGGCTTTGTATTTAAAACAGCTTATTATCGATAAGCTTGGTTATGATAAGTTTCTGGTTCGGCCGGTAGGCCCTAGTATCGGGGCACACTCTGGTCCAGGCTTGCTGGGTGTCGTATTCTTAGGAGAATACCGTTAATTGAAAGGATAATTGATGAAAGAGGAAAATGTCGGCAGTCAAGATTCTGATTTCTTGAAGGAAAGAATTAAGCAACGGCCTCTTAATCGAAAGAAGCTTTTAAGGAGAACGCTGATAACAGCGATGATGGCGGTCTTGTTCGGATTGATTGCCTGTCTTACTTTTTTAGTTCTCGAACCGGTTATCAGTAATCGGCTTTATCCGGAAGAAGAGGTGGAAATACGGGAATTTATGGTTCCGGATGAGGTGATTGAAGAAGAGATTCTTCCGGAGGACATGATCGTGGATGAAACGCAGATGCAGGCGGAGAATCCCGAAGCAGAAGCCGTAGTGATGGACGATTCTCACATAGTTGAGATAGTAACAAAGCAACTGGAGAAACAACGGGCTGGGACAGATGAATATATGTCTATGAACAGTGCCATGTTAGGTATCGCCAGAGAAGCAAGAAAGGCGATGGTTATGGTATCAGGGGTTAGATCAGACATAGACGGGTTTAATAATGCTCATGATACGGTTAACCAGACCTCCGGAACGATTATATTTGATAACGGCATTGAATACCACATACTGGTGCATACCGATGCTATCGAAAATGCGGAAACGATCATGGTAACATTTATTGACGGCAAACAGTATCAGGCAGGAATCAGGAGAAAAAACCGCGATACCGGCCTTACCATACTTGCCGTGTCCAAATTAATGTTGAGCGAAGAAACCCGGGATCAGATAAAAGTAATGGAATTGGGTAATTCTTCTACAGTAAATATAATCGGAACGCCAATTATCGCCATTGGTAGAATAGTAGGGAACGTAGAATCTATTTGCTATGGTTATATTACTTCGACTACCGGTTCAATGTCTCTTGCCGATGCGTCCTATAAGCTGATTACGAGTGATATTTATGGAAGCATCAGCGCGGAAGGTATTTTTGTCAATTTGCAGGGACAGGTTGTAGGAATCATTGACAACAGCTATAACAGTGATGATATAGAAAATATCACCAGTGCCGTCGGCATATCAGAATTGGGGCCGTTAATCCGCAGCATGTGCAATAACTCGGAAAAAGCCTATCTTGGTATTTATGGAACGGATGTTCCTGCGGAAGTCCACGAGGAACAGGGTGTTCCGTTGGGGGCTTATGTCAGGGAAGCAGAGATGGATTCCCCGGCTATGAGCGCGGGTATACAAAGCGGCGATGTGATCGTCAAGATAGAAGATGAGGAAATATCGGGTTTTAAAGATTATATAAATGCCCTTTTCAAAAATAAGCCGGAGCAGTCTGTCTTGATGACAGTTATGCGACAAGCACCGGAAGGTTATCGTGAGATTGAGCTGGAAGTAGTGCTTGGTCACAGCGAATAAAGGGATAGGCGGTTGGAAGCAGTGGAAAAAAATAGGAGTGAATCAAGATGAAATACATAAAGGATTATAGTGACGGGGATAAAGTTTTTGATATTTATCTGTGCAAATATAAAGCTTCGGCCGTAACAAAAAACGGAAAACCTTATGACAATGTCATACTACAGGATAAAACCGGAACGCTGGATGCCAAGATATGGGATCCCAACAATGCCGGCATCGGCGAATTTGATGTTTTAGATTATATTGAAGTATATGGGGAAATCGTCAGTTTTCAAGGCGCTTTACAGGTAAATGTCAAGAGGGTCCGCCTATGCCGTGAGGAGGAATATAATCCGGTTGATTATCTTCCGGTAAGTCCTTATGATATAGATGAGATGTACAAGAAATTGATAGGCTATATCAGCGGACTTAATAACCGCTACCTCAAAATACTAATGGAAGATATTTTTATACATGACGGAGAATTTTCCCAGGCCTTTAAAAAATCTTCCGCTGCCAAAAGCATTCACCATGGTTTTGTCGGGGGTCTTCTGCAGCATACCTTGGCGGTGGTCAGAATGTGTGACTATTATTGCAGTGTGTATTCTGTACTTAAGAGAGATCTGCTGATCAGTGCAGCACTTTGTCATGACATCGGTAAGACAAAGGAGCTGTCACTTTTTCCCTTAAATGATTATACGGATGAAGGACAGTTTGTGGGGCATATCGTGATCGGCTGTGAGATGGTCGGCGAGCGGATCAGGAAGATTGACGGCTTTCCGGCGCTGTTGGCAGCAGAACTGAAACACTGTATCTTGGCTCATCACGGCGAATATGAATACGGCTCACCTAAGAAGCCGGCTCTTATCGAAGCTGTCGCACTTAATTTTGCCGATAATACGGACGCCAAGCTACAGACCTTTACAGAGCTGCTGGAAAATACGGAAGAGACTGGATGGCTAGGGTATAACCGCTTATTTGAGTCTAATCTGAAGGTAACAGTGTGTAAAGAAATTCTAAGTCTCTAAAGTACAGAGACTAAGAATTACTATATTACACACGGAAGAACGTCTAAAGCCGTTCTTCTCACTGATTGTTTGTGCCGCGTAGCGGCATGTTTGGAAGGTTGAGGATATTTTAAAATATCAAAGAGCGCTGCTTAAGTGATTTCAAGGCTTCCCTTAATGAATCCTTAATTAATTTAAAGGTATTATATAAATGGATTTTAAGAAAAATGATATTGTAAGAGTTTTAATAGAAGATATGGGGCATGAGGGAGAAGGTGTCGGCAAGGTGGAAGGATACACCGTCTTCATAAAGGATGCTATAATCGGTGACTTAGCAGAAGCCGTTATTATGAAAATCCATAAGAATTATGCATATGCAAAGCTTAAGAAGGTGGTAACACCTTCTTCTTTTCGTGTTGAGCCCAAATGTATCTTCCATAAAGAATGTGGGGGTTGCCGTCTTCAGGCGATGCAGTATGAGAAGCAGCTGGAATATAAACAGAATAAGATCAGAAATAATCTGATCCGCATCGGCGGTTTCTCCCCCCAGACAGCGGACATGGTGCTGGAACCTATCGTCGGTATGCCAAAGGACACAGAAGAGGGCGTATTCCGGTACCGGAATAAGGCGCAATATCCCGTAGGAAAGGATAAAGAAGGCAGACTGATAACCGGTTTTTATGCCGGACGAACGCACAGCATCATAGCCAATACCGACTGTTACCTAGGGGCGGAAGAGAATCAGGAGATTCTGGAGACGGTTTTAAAGTATATGGTGAATAACGGAGTCAGCGCTTATGATGAAAAAGACGGAACCGGCCTGATCCGCCATATTTTGATCCGTACCGGATTTACTAGCGGAGAAATCATGGTGTGTCTGGTCATCAACGGCAGAGGACTGCCGCGGCAGCAGGCCTTGGTTGATGCCTTAAAAGGCATGAAGGGCATAACCGGTATTTTAATTAACATAAACCAGCAACGCAGTAATGTCATCATGGGGAAAGAGATAAAAACGATCTGGGGCAAGGATATAATCCGCGATACGATCCATATGCGTGATTCAGCCAGAGATTTCGTACTGACAGGCAGGAGTTTTACCTTCGCGATATCACCGCTGTCTTTTTATCAGGTAAATCCCCTGCAAACAGAAAAAGTTTATAGTATTGCCCTAGAGTTTGCCGGTCTTACTAAGAAGGATGTAGTTTGGGATATTTACTGTGGCATCGGGACGATATCGCTTTTTATGGCGGAGCAGGCCGGGCAGGTGTACGGCATTGAAACCGTGCCGGAAGCAGTCGAAGATGCCAGAAAAAATGCCTTTATTAACGTAATTGAAAATGTAGAGTTCTTCCAAGGAAAGGCTGAAGAGATACTTCCGGAGAAATATGAGAAAGAAGGGATTGCCGCCGATGTAATCGTAGTTGATCCGCCCCGGAAGGGATGTGACGAAGCCTGTCTGGAAACTATGGTTAAGATGAAACCGGATAGGATTGTATACATCAGCTGTGACAGTGCCACGCTGTCCAGAGATCTGAAGATACTCTGTGACAGGGGTTATGAGCTTCAAAGAGTGCGGGGGGCTGATCAGTTTCCGCATACGACACACGTTGAGACGGTTGTTCTGCTGGAGAAGAAAGCCCAGTGAATCAAAGGGTTCCGACATTTTGAGGGTGTTATGTAGCTGTGTTTTTTGTTTGATTGGTATGAAATATGTTTCCGGTTACCGTGGTGGGGTAAGGAAAATGAACATTTTGGCAAAAGGTATAACTATACTAAATTGTTTGGTATGAGTGATAACAAAAATGGAGGTAATGTTATGAAAAAAAATTACAGGTATTCTTTTCATCTACATACCTAGATCTACAATCAGAGCGTCAAGCAGCAGTACAAGCAATACTGGATGCTGGTCATATTCCTGCAGGAATGGAACTCTTTAGGGCAGGGAATGATCGCAGTTAATAACAATAAAAAAATGGATAGAAAATGCAGATGCGTATATGCTCATATTGGGAGGAAGATATGGAAGCATAGACAAAAAAACAGGAAAAAGTTATACGCAAATTGAATATGAATATGCTATAGAAAAAGCTATTCCCATTTTTTCCATTATTCTATCTGAATCATTTTTACACAAAAAAGCTGCATTAAAAATTGATGTATTTGAAAAAGATTACAAAACAAAATATGAAGAATTTAAGAAACTTGTTATGTCCAAACTAGTAAGATTCGTAGAAGATGAGAAAGATATTAAACTTGCAATTCATACAACATTGTCTGATTTTTTGGAAGAATATGATCTAGTGGGATGGGTAAGAGGGTTAGACATACTTGAAAACTCAGAATTAATCAAAGATAATCCTGATCTTATAAGAGAGAATTCGAATTTAAAGATAAAACTGCATGAAAAAACGCACGATACTGATTCAAAAACTCAAAAAGGTTACGACATAGGATATTTTTCATATGATAAGCTATCGTATGTTTATAAATAAAACCTTTGAAGATAAAAATGCGTTGGAACTGTTTATAACACTTTGCGAGGAAAATTTTGGAGAGAATATGGATAGGACTAATACAAATTTAGATGTCAAAGTATTTAAATATTTCTTGATTTTTGAACTCATAGTGATATTAAATACAATACATTCTAATGATGGAATATTTGATAATCATCCAATAAGAATTTCCGAAGAAGGAAAACTTTTTTATAGTCAGATTCTTACTAATAATCATTGAGGAAGAAATTCGTAAGAAGATAATCTTTTTTCCACCCTTGACACAATCTGACGGCAATGGTCGCTGTTCTAGGGCAATGTTAAACTGGATGTTGAGGATTTAGGGGCTTCCTATTTATTTTAAGGCAACAGAAAAAGAGCGATATTATAAGGCATTAGAACTGGCAGATTCAAAGAATGAGTATAAAGAACTAGAGAGAGTAGTCATGCGGGAGTTGTTTAGAACAATTATTAGAATGAACCGGAATGTATAGTGCATAACATAAATTATGGAAGGATTAAAATCATGAATATTAAAACTCTATTTGAAACAAAACAGACAATATTAGAAAGTAAACTAAGTATATTATTGGAACATCCTGTGACAAAAGGAGATCATTGTGAAAGCGCATGGATTGATTTTTTCAGGAGCTTTTTACCATGTAAATACGCAATTGATAAAGGTTTTGTGTTTGATTCATTGGGACAGGTAAGCGATCAAATTGATATCATTATATACGATGCATTATATACACCTTTGATATTTGGAACAGATGCTGGTGAAAAATTTGTTACAGCTGAAAGTGTGTATGCGGTATTCGATTCCAAGCCAGAAATTAACAAGGAAACATTGGACTATACCAACAAAAAAATTGAGAGTGTTCGTTCACTTAGTCGCTCTAGTAGAGGCGTTATCAACGCAGGGAAATATTGCAAGGCACGAGAATTGACGAAGATTTTGGGCGGCATACTGGCGGTTGAATCCATTGGAATTGATACGATTAAGAAACATGTAGAAGTATTTAAAAATATAGATCTCGGATGTTCTATTAAAAAACATTCTTTTTTGGTTGACAGAAGAGGCACTGAGATTGTATTGTCGCATGCATCAGAGGAAGAAACGGTTCTGACCTTTTTTTATTTCATACTGGATGAGTTATACAAATTAGGAACTGTTGCCGGAATTGATATTAGGGCTTATGCAAACGCCACCCTTGAAAACTTTAAATTTGATATTGAAGAAGTACATAGTTGAAGGGCTGAGGCTGAAAACCGATACCATCGCATAGTTAACTAGGGGGTAACTCATCAGATAGGGTAAATTTTTACCCCACCCCTCTTCTACCCTACATGCTTTCGCTATGTAGTATAAGAACTGCCTTTCACCGCATGTTGAGACGGTTGTCTTACTATATCGGCGAGATTTGTAGAAATCATTAGATATAATTCTCATCCGACCAAATGACAGGCCACGAAATGATGGGGCTGTATTTCTTTAAGCTCGGGTGACTTCTCATGACACATATCGCATACTTTGGGGCAGCGCCCGGCAAAATTACATCCGGGCGGGGTATTGATGGGACTGGGTACATCTCCTGTCAGGATAATACGTTTCTTTTGTGCTTCTCGTTTCGGATCGGGGATTGGGACGGAAGATAAAAGAGCCTGAGAATACGGGTGCAGGGTGTTTCCGTATAAGTTGTCGCTGGAAGCAAGTTCCACTATATTGCCCAGATACATAACGCCCACCCGGTCACTGATATATTTCACGATATTCAAATCGTGGGCGATGAAGAGATAGGTGAGGCTGAATTTTTGCTGCAGGTCATACAGTAGGTTGATGATCTGCGACTGAATGGAGACGTCTAGTGCGGATATGGGTTCGTCGCACACGATAAATTCCGGTTCTACGGCAAGGGCTCTGGCGATGCCGATGCGTTGGCGCTGGCCGCCGGAAAACTCGTGAGGAAAGCGGTTGGCGTGTTCTTTATTAAGTCCTACCAGTTCCAGGAGTTCGACAACCCGTTCCCTCCTTCGCTGCTTATCATACATATCATGTATTTCCATGCCTTCGCCGATGATATGGCCTACTGTCATACGGGGATCCAGAGAAGCGTAGGGATCCTGAAAGATAATCTGGGCTTTCTTAGCATAATCGCGGCGGGTCTTGGCGTTTCTGAAGTTCACGGTTTCGCCGTTATAAGTAATGGTACCGCCGGTAGGAGGATAGATACCCATGAGTACCCTGCCCAACGTAGACTTACCGCATCCGGATTCACCTACGAGGCCAAAGGTCTCACCCTTGTAGATGTCAAATGATATTTGATTTACTGCTTTAAGCATGCTACCTTCCACCTTAAAGTATTTATCTATTTTCTCTGTATGTAATAATCTTTCAGCCATTTAAAGACTCCCTTTCATATATATTGCTTTTTGGACAATCGGAGTGGAGCAGCCAGCAGGCGGATTGGTGTCCGGCGCCGACGGTGAAATAGGGGGGCATTTTCTCACGGCAGATACGCATAGTCTGGCTGCAGCGGCTGGCAAAGGGGCAGCCAGCAGGAGGAGCAAGGAGATCGGGGGGAGAACCGGGGATGGATACTAAGCGTTCGGCGCCCCGGTCGGTTTCGGGACTGGGCAGACTGTTCAGCAGGGCCGTGGTGTAGGGGTGGGCACTGCGATAAAAGATATCGTCCACGGCAGCGGTCTCTGCGATCATGCCACCGTACATAACGGCCACCCGGTTGGCTAGTCCGGCCACCACACCCAGATCATGAGTGATCAGAATGATGGCAGTTCCGGTTTTTTCCCTGATATCGGCCAATAAATCCATGATTTGGGCCTGAATGGTGACATCTAGGGCAGTAGTGGGCTCATCGGCAATGAGGAGCTGGGGGTTACAGATAACGGCCATGGCAATCATAGCTCTTTGGCGCATGCCGCCGGAATACTCATGAGGATATTGTCTGGCCCGCTGGACGGGATTGGGGATCTTTACCAGTTCCAGCAGTTCGATGACCTTTTCTGCGGTTTTTTGGGGGGAGACATTTTGATGCCGACGGATGGCTTCCGCCAATTGTTTGCCGACCGGCATGGTGGGATTTAAGCAAGTCATGGGATCCTGAAAGATCATCGATACGTCTTTGCCGCGGATGGCCTGCATTTCTTTTTCAGTGGCGGCGATAATGTCGTGCCCGCAGAGAATTATCTTTCCATGGGGAATCCGGGCGGGAGGTTCGGGATTGAGCCGCATGAGGGTCTGAGCGGTAACCGATTTGCCACAGCCCGATTCGCCGACGATGGCCAGCACTTCTCGCTTGTCTATGTAAAAAGAAACGCCCCGTACAGCTTTTACTTCGCCGGCGTAGGTATCGAAAGAAACATGTAAGTCGTTCACGTCTAATATCTTGTTCATATATCCGTTACCTCCTAAGTCTCGGATCGAAAGCATCACGGAGCCCGTCGCCGAGAATATTAAAGGCAAGCATGGTAATGCTGATGAAAAAGGCTGGAATAAAAAGCTGTTCCGGATAGGTCTGGAGATAATTGACCCCTTCCTGTGCCAATGTACCCCAGGATGCTTCTGGGATGGGCACGCCCATGCCAATGTAGGATAAAAAGGCTTCAGTAAAAATAGCGCCGGGGATGGATAGCGTAATATTGACGATGACTACGGATAATGTATTGGGAATTAGGTGTCGCATGATGATTCGCCGGGAAGAAGCTCCTAGGGCTCTGGCAGCAATGATAAATTCATTTTGTTTGAGAGCCAATATCTGCCCACGGGTCATCCGCGCCATCCCGATCCATCCGATGATGCCATAGGCAATCACCATAGTCCAGATGCCCTGGGGGAGAACCATCATCATCAGGATGACGATGATCAGATAGGGGATCCCGTTTAGCACCTCTACCAGGCGCATCCCGATCAGGTCGGTGGTGCCGCCGATATAGCCGCAGATGCAGCCGTAGAATACGCCGATCACCAGATTGATGAATACGGCCGAGTAGGCAATCACCAGAGAGGTACGGGCACCATGGAAGGTGCGGACGAAAAGGTCTCTCCCCAATGTATCGGTTCCGAAGATATGCAAATGTTCGGTGCCGTCATCGCCTTCACAGATACTGAAGAAGCCCTGATTCATATGTGTCAGATGTTGCTCGGATATTGTATAGGGACTAACCAGAGGAACAATGATGGCCATTGCCATGATAAATAATAAGACGCCTATGCTCACTACCGCCGCTTTGTTTTGCCGCAGCCTGCGCATAGCATCCTGCCAGTAGCCGATGCTGGGTCTGGCGATGAGATCTTGTTTTTCGGCATCCGGCCCCACCCAATTGAAGTCTGATTTTACCATGTTTATACTCCTGTTTTATTCCTTATTTTCCGCAAGCTTAATCCGGGGATCGATGATTCCATACAAGATGTCCACAATGAATACCGCCGCCACCAGAAATGCCCCATAGAAAATGGTGATGCCGGCTATCAATGTATAATCGTTTTCCTTAATGGCACGGACAAAGAACTTGCCCATTCCGGGAATATTGAAGATATTTTCCACCACAAAGGTACCCGTGAGCACCGTGGCAGTAATAGGACCCAATACCGTTATGACGGGGAGGATGGCGTTGCGTATGGCATGGCGGCGGACGATGCCGGCAGGTGACAGACCTTTTGCCTTTGCGGTTTTTATGTAGTCCTGACCAAGCACATCGAGCATACTGGTACGCATTAGTCTCGCCACTGTGGCCAGAGAACTTAAGCTCAAGGCAAGAGCGGGCATAAATTTCGCAGCTTCGGTTTTCCAACCCATAACAGGGAAGGGGGTGTAGCCGAACCAGTCCCGCAGTTTAATAGCCAACAAGTATTGAAGCATGGCACCTACGATAAAACTGGGAACCGATACGCCGAACACGGCGACTAGCATGGCAGAGGTATCCCATTTGGTATTTCGCTTGACCGCCGCCAGAACCCCCAGGCCGATTCCGAGGACGACGGCCAATACCAGTGATCGCAGCCCCAGCTCCGCTGAAGCGGGAAAAGACTCGGCTATGATGGAGGTTACCGGGCGGTTGTATTTGATGGATATTCCTAGGTCACCCTGGAAAATATTAGTAAAATACTGACTAAACTGCTCCCAGAGCGGACGATCTAGTCCGTATTTGACATATAAGGCCTTTAGCGTCACCGGGTTGATTGCCTTGTCGCCGATGAAGGGATCACCGGGAAGCGCCTGCATCATCAGAAAGGTAATCAGCACCAAGGCAGAAACTGTAAGCAGCGCAAAAATAACTCTTTTTACTATATATTTTACCATCAGCGATCCATCCTTCCGTTCCTACGGCACTATTTGTTTATGTCCGGTCTGCCCAGCGGAAGTCAATATTGGTCATAGCGGTACGGACCACGCCGGTGATGCCTTCGGCCATGACATAGCTTGTGGCTCGGAAGTAGAGAGGGCCGATGGGCATATCTTCCATCAATAAGATTTCGGCTTCTACCAAAATATCCTGACGGGCAACAGGATCGCTTTCTGCTCTGGCTTGAGCAATGAGGTCATCATACCTCGGATTGGCGTAACCGCCGTGGTTATTGCCGTTATAACTGGTGTACAGATCGAGGAAGGTCATGGGGTCGTTATAATCCGGTCCCCAACCGGCCAAAACAATACAGAAATCGAAATTTTGCATCCGCTCAAGCCGGTTCTGATAGGTCATCTGCTCAATTTCTATATCTACGCCTAGATTGGTTTTCCATTGTTCTTGGATATAAGAGCTTTGCAGGGTGGCCTGGGTTGTGTCGTCGGCGATAAAGGTCAAGTTAAGGTCTGCGGCGGTCATTCCTTCTTCGGCAAGGCCTTCTTCTAAAAGGGCTCTGGCGGCACTGAAATCAGTGGACCGCTCAATCAGGCGCCCAACGGCCTCATTGTGGCTGCCGCCGACAATAGAGGGGGGAGTAAAAGCATAAGCCACTATTGAGTCATTTTGAACAATCGTTTCGATAAAGAGGTCGGCATCCACGCCTAGGGTGAGGGCATGGCGGATTTTGGGATTATTCAAACCGGGCAGCCTTAAGTTAAACTCAAAGTACCAGTTACTGCCGTCACCAAAGCTAAGTACTTCATGACCGTCATCTTTGGCCTGCTGTATCACATTGCCGGTGACAGTAGTCACATCGACCTCGCCGGCAACAAAAGCATTATAATTGGTGGTGGCGTCCGTAATCATCAACATCGTAATCTTGTCAATCTTTATATTATCGGCATTCCAGTAGTCGGGATTTTTTTCTAGTACGATGGCATCCTCATGCGTCCAGGAGGTCATATTATAAGCACCGTTAGTACCCAGATATTCCAATTCTTTTGCGTAACTGTCACCATATTCCTGATGCATAGTGCGATTGATCGGTAAAAAATTTCCAAATGCCAGCACGGACAAGAAGTAGGGATAAGGGCCGGTAGTGGTAATCTGAATGGTATAATCGTCAAGTGCCTTATAGCCGATGCCGTTTTCATAGCCCAACTCTGCCAGCTGGCCGGCCACATCGGCGGAAGGAGCCTCACCGGTCAGAGTTTCGGTGGCGCCCAGGATAAGGGGCATCCATGTGCCGCCGTACGGAGCGCCCACATCACCGTTAAATAGCATATCCCACGCATATATAAAATCATGGGCAGTCACTTCATCGCCATTATTCCATTTCACGCCTTGGCGAAGGTGGAAAGTATAGGTAAGGCCGTCATCGGTTACTTCCCAGCTTTCGGCCATACCGGGTACAGCTTCGTCATTGGGATCTAGGATGGTCAGTCCGTCAATAACATGCCGCAATACGTCCATGGAACCGGTGGAGGTGGTAAGAACCGAATTTAATTCGGGAGGTTCCTGTATCAGATTATAAATGATTTCCTTGGGAGCGGAAGATGAAGTATCACCATCATCTGTAACACTGGAGACGGTGGTATCTCCGTCTGAGCTACCGCCGCAGCCTGAGAGAAGTGACATGCCGAGTACGAGTACTAGGCATAATGAGAGTAATTTTTTCATTTTAAATATCCTCCTATTCTTGATTTTGTTTTGTTTGTATAGCATGGCAGAACTTAATTGAATAATCATATGTATTGTTTTTATAATTATATAAACAAAATAAATAATATTAC
>DBDG01000003.1:30967-31228 GCA_002293475.1 Lachnospiraceae bacterium UBA938 | reverse complement strand
CAGAGCCGGCGGCCGAACTTGCCCCCACACTCCACTTCATCCCCCAAAGCCCACAAGGCCCGCCGCCGCCCATTCCGCCGCAACCCCCGTCACCACATAAACCGCCACTACCACATACGCCAGATAATCCCGCCGCCGGTAAACCAGCGGCTTCATCTTACTCCTGTTTTCCCCGCCCCGGTAACACCGCGCCTCCATCGCCATCGCCAGATCCCCGGCGCGCCGAAACGCAGAAATAAACAGCGGCACCAGCAGCGGCAC
>DBDG01000003.1:0-30957 GCA_002293475.1 Lachnospiraceae bacterium UBA938 | reverse complement strand
GCCATCTGCGCTTTCATGATCTTATCCGTCTCTTCCAGCAAAATCGGAATAAACCGCAACGCAATCGACATCATCATCGACACCTCATGCACCGGAACCTTAAAGACCCGCAACGGCCCCATCAGCTTTTCCATCCCATCAGTCAGATTATTGGGCGTCGTCGTCAAGGTCATGATCGAAGAACCCATGATCAGCATCGCTAGGCGAAGGGCCATGTAAACAGCCCGCCAAATCCCTTCCCAGGTTATCGTCAGTTTTCCGAGGCTAACCGCCGGTTCCCCCGGCGTCAGAAACAAATTAAAGACAGCCGCAAACAAAAGTAGAAAAATTATCGCTTTCATGCCCCGGAGGATATATTTAAAAGGAACCCGCGACAGCTTGATAACCAGTAACAAAAAAGCCCCGCCCACAGCATAGCCGACCAAGCCGTCTACCAGAAACAAGGATATGATAAAACCGATGGTCGCCGTCAGTTTCACCCGCGGATCCAGCCGGTGGATGACCGAATCGGTCTGATAATACTGCCCCAATGTAATGTCTCTTAGCATAATCCCTGCTCCCGTCTTTGCCGCATAGCCCGTAAAATACTTGCCCCGGCTTCTTCTATAGTAAAGAGATCTGTATCTACATCCAGCCCCCGTTCCCGCAAGCCATGCATAATATATGTCATCTGCGGCGCTCCTAGGCCGATTTTCTCCAGCTCTTGGTAGTTCTTAAAGACATTGACCGGATTGTCGTCATAAACGATGCGGCTTTCATTCATCACAATGATACGCTCCACATACTTGGCTATCTCTTCCATGCTGTGCGAAACCAGAATCACAGTTATGCCCGCTTCTCCCCGAAGCGTAGCTATCTGATCCAATATCTCATCTCTTCCGCGCGGGTCAAGTCCTGCCGTCGGCTCATCCAGAATCAGCACCTCCGGCTTCATGGCAAGGACGCCGGCAATGGCGGCCCGTCTCTTCTGCCCGCCGGAAAGATCAAAGGGGGACTGATAAAAATGCTCTTCTTCCAGCCCTACTTGCTTTAAAGCGTTATAAGTCCGAAGATCAACTTCCAGCTTATCCAAGCCCAGATTCTTGGGGCCAAAACTGACATCGCTGAACACATCTGTTTCAAACAGCTGATGTTCCGGATATTGGAATACAAGGCCGACTTTGCTGCGCAGCTTTTTCCGGTCATAATCATCGTCGTGGATATCTTCGCCGTTATAATAGATATTGCCCGAATCCGGCTTCAGCAAGCCGTTCAGATGCTGCACCAAAGTGGACTTCCCCGACCCGGTATGACCGATGAGGCCGATAAACTCCCCGTCCGGAATCACTAAGCTGACATCGGATAAAGCCGCCGATGCCATTGCGGTGTCCTTGTCATATATATAATTGACGTGATCCAAAATAATTGCCATATTTACCTCTATTATTTGACTGTGCTATTAATGACTGTGCTATTAATTGTTCTATTTTTTGACTGTACTAGTATTAGACTGTTTTGCCATTTGCATCTTATTAACTATTATTATACTCATATCAATACCCGGTCACAGGCCAAGGGCTTCCGCCAGCTCCCGCTGGGTAAGGATGCCTTCCGGTATATTCAGCCCGCTTTTGCGCAGCTCATAAGCCAGAAGCGTTATCTGCGGAACATCCAGCCGCAAGCTCTGAAGCCGTTCCACTTGGGAAAATATCTGCTTAGGTGTTCCCTCCATAGCTATTTTGCCTTTATCCATCACAAATACCTTGTCGGCATATATGATTTCTTCCATATAATGGGTTATCAGGAGAACCGTGATCCTTTCAACGTCATTCAGTGCCCTTACGGCCCGGATAACCTCTTTCCGGCCATTGGGATCCAACATGGCCGTAGGCTCGTCCAGCACGATACATTTCGGGTGCATTGCCAGCACCCCGGCTATGGACACCCGCTGCTTCTGCCCTCCTGACAGCCGGTTGGGTGATTTATGGCGGTATTCATACATACCTACCGCCTTCAGGCTCTCTTCTACCCTGCTCCATATCTCTTCCGTCGGCACCCCCATGTTCTCCGGACCAAAACCCACGTCTTCTTCGACCACCTGGCCGATAATCTGATTATCCGGATTCTGGAACACCATCCCCGCCATCTGGCGGATATCCCACAGATACCGGTCGTCAGCCGTGTCTTTCCCATCGACCCAGACGGTGCCTTCCGTTGGATAAAGAATCGCGTTGATATGCTTGGCAAATGTTGATTTACCAGAACCGTTATGCCCCAGTATCGCCACAAAATCACCCTGCCTGACCGACATATCCACTTCATCCACCGCCCGGACGATCCCTTCGACATTGCCTTCTTCGTCACGGCGTATATATTCAAATACCAGTTTTTCCGTTTTGATAATACTCATCCTAATACTGTCTGCTCCCTATCGTGCGTAACATAATAAGTTCTTGCTTTATGTCATGAATCACAGCAAAAGCCTTGACATCCATTGTACTAAAAATAAAAATCAATTACAAGTAGTGCTTGATTTTATTATTTCCTATGATTATTATTATATTGTACTGTTTACCGCCCTAGTATGACTCAGACCGAACTGAAAGGAACCGACTATGAAACAGCTTGCCAGGCCGCTGGTTATCCTAGCCTTTGTCATAATTATAAGCGCCGCCATCGTGCGCATCTATTCCAGCGGTGAAACCTTGGCCGACTATGCCCAGGAAAACCCCGCTATCGCTTATGCCACCCCTGATATATCGTCAAAGCCGACTGTCACCCCAGTTCCCGTCACACCGACGACGGATGGCGCCACAGACGGACGGCCATCTGCCGACCCGCTTGTACCATCTGGCGACTCTCCCGTGACAGCTGCTGCTCCGAAGCAAGATGCCCTTGTTTCCCCGACACCCGGCATGTCTGGCTCCGGTCAGGCCGCTT
Source organism: Lachnospiraceae bacterium UBA938 (assembly GCA_002293475.1). GTDB lineage: Bacteria > Bacillota > Clostridia > Lachnospirales > Lachnospiraceae > UBA935. Next base: position 28,038 of record DBDG01000003.1, on the reverse strand, counting down.
CTTCCGCTTACTCAGCCCTTCCCGGCAAAGTCCCCGCGGACCGGGAAATCTACCAGCCGGATTTTTATAAAGAACCCTTGAACGAAAGGCTTATCGCTTATATTACCGGTATTTCTTATCCGGTCACAGCAGCCGAAGCCGAAGCTGTCTACAGCAGTAAAACGCTCCCCGGCGGTACCGGCATTGTTCCGGCTGTAAATATTATCGCGGATGAGGCCAGCATTGCCATTTCCTATGAGCAGCTTTGTTACCTGAGCATCCTCTACTACGACTTTGACGGTGAAGTGCAGACCGGCGAACTTATCTGCAATGTAGCGATCGCCGATGATCTCCTAGAAATCTTTTATGAGCTTTACCTCAGCCAATACCCCATTGAAAAGATCCGCCTGATCGAAGAATATAACGGCGACGACACCCTTTCGATGCTGGACAACAATACCTCCTCCTTCAACTACCGCTTAGTTGACGGTTCCACGAACCTTTCCAAGCATGCCCTTGGCTTGGCCATCGACATCAACCCCTTTTACAACCCCTATGTGGTTTACCGCAAAGACGGCACCACCTATATCTCGCCGGAAGGCAGCGAGCTATACACTGACCGCAGCCAAGATTTTCCCTACAAAATAGATGAGAACGATCTATGCTATCAGCTGTTTACTGAACATGGGTTTACTTGGGGCGGCAGCTGGAATACGATGAAAGACTACCAGCACTTTCACAAGGCATAAACAGATGCCTAAGGCCCGCGTCTGTCGCTGTGCCTGTCAGGGAATGTGATCACTTCAAGGGAGACAAGGAGAAGCATGAAAAGAGGTATTCATTACTGCAGATACATTTTAACAATGTCCGCACTACTGACAGCGTGTGGAAGTGTGGGGGACATAGAGACGCCCAGCATAGCGACAGCCACGGAATATATTAAGGAAAAACACGATATCGATGTTACCGATGTAATACTGATGGAACAGTTTTACGAGGAAGAGGATGTGCATATGACGGGGATAGACGGTGCTGTATTCACGAAAACGATCCCTGCCCAGACCAAGACCTGCTATCGGGCTTATTCACCGGATAATGACATGTATTTTTTCATCTATCATAATACTGAAACGAAGCATTATTATGATAATCTAACAGCGGGGAAAATGTACGTCAAACAAGCGAATGAAAAGTTAAGATGGGCGGAGGAATTTTTCGGTGATGATTTCATCGGGGCAGCTGTGCAATGGATTCTGAAAAGTGAAGCTAGAGAATATGAATATAAGCCAATCTATGACCGTCAGGATGCGGATGCAAAAGCGGGCTATAACAAGCTTATCACTGAATTGGAAGCCCCTTACAAATCCGAAAGCCGCATCTATGGATGGGTGGACGAAATCGAGCTAAGGCTAGAGACACGGCTATGTATTTATGTCACTTGTTCTTTAGCGGAACTGACTCAAAGGTATGGTGAGGATATATTAAAGGAACAGCATGATAACGGTAATTATGATCTAATTTATGCATCTGACGGGGTATACAACAGTGACCATTTGAATGAATAGGATGAAATCCAGCCCCCTCATTCAAACACCACTGATTTATCCAAATGTTCTGTCTTCAACACAATGACCGGGTAAGACGGACTGTTCTTCTTTGACTGATCTACCGCCCCCGGCTCCGGCCCCAGCAGCATCGTATCCGCATAGACAGCATTATCCGCCTCATACAGGTCATTCACGCTGATACTATAGCCACCGGTCGCCTGCTTCCCGTAGCCGATGCAGATATAAAGAAACCCGCTGTCCTGATATGTCATCTTAAATGTCTGTTCCTTCTTTTCGTCTATCATGGTCTTAAGTTCCGCCGGATAATCATCCTCGCTCAGCACGGTAAATTCCAAGTCCTTTATTTTCTTAATTTCCTCGCCGCCATTGCCACAGCCTGCCATGACAAACGCCGCTGTCAATAAAACTGCCATCAGTCTAAACATAAATCCCATCACTTTTTCATCTGATCTTTCTACCAGTTTATGAAAAAGCGATGGGATTATTCCGACTAATTTTGAGGCATCGGCGGGGCGGCTTCGGTCGGCTGCTCACCCAGTACTACTACGACCTCTTTTTCCGCATAACCGCCCATGGCATCTCCGGACATAATGATGAGCGTGACCGTTTCGCCTGCCTGATAGAAACTGAGGCGTTTCTGCAATGTCTCCATGCTGTAGATATCAACACCGTCAAACTCGGTAATGATGTCACCATATTTGAGTCCGGCGTCATAAGCTCCCGTCTCGGCAAACACTTCCGTTATAAAGACGCCTTGGGGAATATTGAATACTTCCGAATATTCTTCATCAACCGTCATGCCATATATGCCCAGATAGCCCCGATTTTCCTCATCAACCGCTATTCTCGTTTCCATCAGCATCAGTTCCTCGATGATCGGCCTGGCCGCGGAAATCGGTATCGCATATCCCATACCTTCAATCAAGTCGCCGCCCACTTTGTTGGAATTGATCCCGATTACTTCTCCCTTGATATTCAAAAGGGCTCCGCCGGAATTGCCCGGATTGATGGCGGCATCGGTCTGGATAAAAGTAGTGTTCACTTCCGATTCCCCGTTATAATATGACGACTCCCTGTCTAGGGCGCTGACCACGCCAGTTGTCACCGACTGCCCGTAGCCCATGGCATTGCCGATCGCGATCGCCGGTTCCCCTACCATCAGGGAATCGGAATCACCCAGTTTGGCAATGGCTATGTTAGCGCGGGTCGTACTGCTGATGTCCTCCAGCGCTACAGCCAGCACCGTCAGATCCATGCTGGGATCGCTGCCCTTTACCTGGGCTTCCACCATGCTGCCGTCGGCAAACTGCACCTCCAGCATGTCATTTTCATATACCACATGGTAATTGGATACGATCAAAAGTTCTGTCTCATTCTCTCCTACAATAATGCCCGAACCGCTCGCCTGCCCCTCATTGGAAAACTCCCTGCCAAAATACTGATATGTCTCCGTGTAATTATTATTGACGGAGACTACGGCCGGCATGACACTGTTCACCACGTCCGTCACATCCGTCACTATGGCCGTATAGTTATTCCCCAAGGATTCTTCGGTGCTGACGGCGGGCGAAATCGCCTCGGCAACTTCGGTTGCTTCCTCAACCACTTCTTCAACCAATATTTCTTCCTCAGGTTCCTGTAAAAAACCTGCCTGCGCCACGCCGCTCCGGATAAATTCAGTAGCTGATGTCGCTGCCATAAAACCGAGTCCGCCGAAGACTCCGAAAAAAAGACCTAGGCAAATCATCATTAAGATCTTCTTCCCCGTTCCCCCGTTCTTTTTCCGAGGAGATTTCTCCGGATGCGGATTAAATCTCATGTCCGGGCCGGGACCAAGGCCGGCCGGCTGGTTTTCCGAATGAGTATTGTACGTGTAATCATTTTCATACATAAGCGTTTCCTCCTGCTTTGCTCAAATCATGAATCCTGAATAAGTATACCTTTTACTGGTGACTGCTGTTATATAATTTTATTCCGAGTGACCTGTAAACACTTGGTAAAATCTTTGCTTGCAAACTAAGTATATCTGCCAATTGTGTCTAATCTGTGTAAATAATTTAAAAAAACTATGTCTGTCTTATATCCAATAATTAACATTCATGGTATATTTTAGGATTCGCTTCCGCGATAGCTTGTGATAACGTTTGCCCAGATAATATCCCATATATTTGGATAAACTCTGGGTAAACAGTCTTAGGATCAGCCAAGGCGCACCGTTCTTCAGCAGGTATGCCGAGGCGCGCCTGATCATCCGGAACCCTTCCGATTCCGAAGAAAGCCCGGCAAACACTTCCGGGTGGTCGGCATGTGAGACGCCAAGGTCAAAATTACGGGAAAATTGCTGTCGGTTTGTATAATTATGGGCATGAACCACCACAGCCGCCGGAACGTACTGGACAGCGTATCCGGCCTTTACTGCCGCAGCCGCATATATCATGTCTTCATTGAAGATCGTCCGGTCGATAAACCCCCCCAGACGTTCAAAAACCTCTGCTTTGTATGCGGCGCATACATTGGAACAGAAGATCGTCTTGATTCCTAGTCTTTCCAAGTCCTGCTCCGTTTTATACAGAGGTTCCTCACCGTAATTAAAACCGCGGATAAACCGCTCTAATATATCGCTTTCTTCCGCGGGGCTCTGCCTGGCATATGCCACTGCCGTATTCTTATCTTCTAGGGCCTTTTCCAGGTTCTCCGTTAGGAAACTGTCAGCCGGCACGGCATCCTGGGTCATCATCATAAAAATCTCCGCCTGCGACAGCGCGGCTGCCTTATTACGGCTGCCGCCATGATCAAATTCTTGTTCATCGATGTGGATAATGACAACATTGTCATATCTTTCAAGAAAGGCTTCTTCCGTCATTAACTGCTCGAAATAAGCCTTTCCGGTATTAATAATAATGACTTTTTCCGGCCTGTGTGTCTGCTTCTCCAAGCAGTCCATCAGCAGCAAAAACTGCTTATCCGGCTTGTAGGTAGGAATAATTACATCAACAGCCATCTCTAGACCTTTTCTATTCCCTTTACTGTCTTATTTCTAAATATTATTTCTAAATATTATTTTTATATATTATTTTTATATATCATTTTCTATATAATATTATTATCTATCTACAATTCAACTTATTCTATCCTGTCAAATTACTATCTACTAACATACTGCTCGGTATCGCTCTTGATTTTCTGGCTGTATTGCTTAACTTCTTCCGACGGCTCGTAATTCTGTACACCGAACAGGAACTCATGCAGCCAGATGACATTTTGTTCTAGATCTACGGGAACAACGCAGCTGCCGCTTTTGCCGATGATTCCCGTGGTACGCATGGATTCTTCCGGGAAACCGCCGTTATCGGTCACTTCATATTGGGCAATCGAACCCAGTAAGGAAATGATTTCATCCAGATCCAGTGATGTCGATATTGATCCGAAGATGTCGCTGGCAATCTGGTTCAGCTCGGCCGGGGTCGCGCTTTTCGCTTCTACTAAGATAGCCATCAGAACTTCCCTTTGACGCTCGGCTCGCCGGAAATCGTCCCCGGCGGTATAACGGATACGGCAATATGCGGTGGCCTGCAGGCCGTTGAGCCTTTGGTACCCAGTCTCGGTCACCTCCACATATTCGCGCCCCAGCTCATCAGCCATGGTTCTCTGGTAACTATTGATATGTTGCAGTTCAGCTGAATCGACATCAATCATGATGCCACCCACAGCGTTAACCGTGTCTGTCACGCCTTTAAATCCGACGGTCACGAAATCCGTAATATTCAAATCCATATTCATATTCAGCATATTAATTGCTTGCTCGGCACCGCCGTTGGCATAAGCGCCGTTACATTTATTATAACTGTCATTGCCCATATTAAGATAAGTATCGCGGTAAACCGATACTAGACGACATTCCCCCGTATCCTGATTAAGGGAAGCAATCATGATACTGTCACTTCTGGTGCCTCTGGTAAGCTGACCGGAAGTTGAATCAACCCCAAATAATGCTACATTACGGTATCCTCTCATCGAAGTTTCCGCATATTCCTTGACAGTCTGGTTGATGACGATCTCGTCTTCCGGGATATTTATTTTACCTGTTTCCTTTACCTTCAAAGCCCCATAGAGAAAAAACACCATAATAGCCAAGACAAAAATCTCTACGATAAACAAGATTATTTTGCCCCGTTTTTTCTTTTCCTGATCCTTTCTCGATACTTTTCTGGAAGAACCGGTATTATTGTAATTGTTATTGTTATCGTAAGCATCGCGGTCATATTCCCTGTCAGACGACCTTCTTTCAGCAGAATTCCTGTTGGCAGGAACCGGCCGGCCATTTGACTTTCCCTGATTTGCATTTCTGCTTCGGTTTGTATTTCTGCTTCGTGTTCTGTTATCTGTTGACATTTCAATAACTCTCCCTTACTTTTCATTAGTATAACCTAATCAAGAAATAATTCTCTCATAGTCACGCGGAAAAAACAAGCATTTTATGTCAAAAAAACTAAAAAATCAATTAATACGCATTTTTACTGATAAAGCCTTTAAAGATGGTCAGCAGTAAAATTTTGACATCGAACAGAAACGTCCAGTTTTCTATATAAAATATATCATATTCAATCCTTTTTCTGATGGAGGTGTCCCCCCGGTAGCCATTTATCTGAGCCCAGCCTGTCAATCCCGGACGGACCTGATGCTTGATCATGTAGCGGGGGATCTCTTCCTTAAACTGTTCGACAAAAAGCGACTGCTCCGGGCGGGGACCCACCAAGCTCATTTCCCCTAATAAAATATTAAAAAATTGCGGCAGTTCATCAATGCTGACTTTTCTCAAAAACTTCCCGACCCTAGTCACCCGCGGATCGTCTTTAACCGTCCAGGAACGCTGCGCCGCGCTGGGTCTTTGCATCTCCATGGTGCGGAACTTATAGATGCGGAACGGCTGATTATGCAGGCCGACCCGCTCCTGTTTAAAAATAATCGGCCCTCGGCTCGTACACCGGATCAGGATGGCGGTAATCAGCATGACCGGCGCGAACAAAATGATGCCGAATAAAGAACCTACGATATCCACTGCCCGCTTGACAATCCAGTTCAAGGTGTTGGTAAGGGGCACGTAGCGGATATTGATGACCGGCAACCCCATCAGGTCTTCGGTATACGGGCGGCTGGGTACCAGTGAATTATAATCAGGGATGAATTTGGTATGCACGCCTGACTTTTCACACAGATCCACGATGTCGGCCAGATGGTCATAGTCGCGCAGCGCCAGCGTAATCGCGATTTCATCCAGCTTGTTTTCCGGCAGTATATATAGGATGTTTTCAATCCGGCCGACTACTTTTACCCCCTTATACATGGTGCCGCTGGGCACGCGGTCATCCAGAATACCCCTGATCACATAGCCCCATTGAGGATTGGCTTTGATCCTGCTGATATACTCTTCAGCTGCCCGGGAATAGCCCACGAGCAGAATAAACTTCAGATTATAGCCCCGCTTCCGGAAGTACTGCAGGATGCTTCTGATCATTGACCGGCTTAATGTCGTCAGAATTACATTAATGACATAAAAGATAAAGAGCATCTGCCGAGAAAAGTCCTCCAGCTTGATAAAAAACAGCACCACCATGAAAAACAGGATTCCCGCGCTGTTGGACTGGATGATGCCGATAATTTCGTATTTCCGTCTAGTTGCCCGCTTCGGGGCATAGATGTTAAAGAAGTAATATAGGATGATATAGCCGGGAACTAAAAAATAGAGCGCACTGAAATAGGTACTTATCGGAAGCGCTCCGGCATTTTCATCCATCAAAAAAGTATTAAATTTGAGATACCAGGCCAGTATATATGAAAGTGCCACGATAACTGCATCTAACAGGAGGTGGATCCTATTAAATATTTTTTGATTATCTTTTATCATTCCTGTACCTATGGCTCTGCGGGTTAGGTTAAGTCAAGTTAATAATTACCAAATTAATATATCCCCAAAGTCATTTTACAATACAAAATAGGAAAGAACAACTTAAATTTCTCTAAAGTGGGGGGACCTGAATTGCAAAAGTAAATTCCACTTTAAAGGGTTTGACACGATTCGTCAAACCCCCCAAAATAGAATTTAGGCCGCAGTACGGAATTTACCTTTGCACTCAACCGATGAAATTTTTTATGAGTAATAGAATCTCACTTGCATATTTCCGGTAATTGTCACTACGACTTGATAGTCGTTCACAAGTGATGCGGGCTGATCATTGATTAAAACGCTTATCGGTATACCCTTGCTACTGTCTGCTGTAACAGTAACCGTTGTTCCCATCGGGTATCTTGAGCCGCCGAATGTGCCGGCGAATACACCGTTGTCTCTGGCATATTGTATACCTATACCGAAAAGCTCTTCATACTGGAATTCTACTTCAGCAGGTGCGGTGGCCATCACTTCAGGGGAATTATGCAATAGTTGACCGTTTAACATGACGGCAACCAATCGGTATTGTGAATAGGTAAGATAGGGAGACAGTTTGATCACATCGCCATAATTGTACATCACGGTGTGAGAAAAGATGATTTCTCCCGTTTCAGGAACCACGTATTTATAAGATATCGGCACCTCGGAAAATTTTATGTGTTCAATTTCTTTGGTTTCACTAGCGACCGGGACAAAACTGCTGTCAAGGAGTATGGCTTCGATGACATATATGCCGCCCGGATGCGAATTGTCGAAAGCAAATGTACCCAAAAGATTATTGCCGCTGTTATTGAGATTCATAGTCGTAGTTCCATAAGCAATATCGCCGGTCTCTTTATTACGTACCTCCATGGCAATCATAAGGGCATCCTCGTAATTCACCTCGCCATAAATATCAAAAGCAGTATCTCCGAAAATAATATCCAAGCTTGTACTTAGCAGTAAGGCTTTCACGGTAAATTCTTGCTGGACAAAGTTTGTCATGGGGTTGGCAGGTATTGAATCTGAACCGATCTTTACTGACAAATCAAATTTCACGGCATTTGACGGTGCTTTTATCGTAAAAGAAATTTGATTTTCAGCTGGGCTAGTTGCCGGAATGCCTGTAACAAATGTTACCATATCACCGTCGGGGCTGCAAGCGATGGAATTGACGGGTGTTGGAATCCCATCTGCTGAAAATGTAATGTCTTCCTCGTTATGGATAAGGATTTTCGCCCCATCCGTTACCTGTATCGTGATCGGTTCACCGGTTGGTGCCATTACGCTTCTCCAGGTAACAGCTGCATTAATTTCTTCGTTGGCCTTGACTTCATTATCTGATCCAGCATCTGTAGACATGGAGATCTGAACGGCCATATGCGGGCTGATCATTGCCGAAGCATTCATCTGCACTGAGGCAAGGCTTATCAGGAAAATTAATGATATAGTAATGCATCTCTTTAACTTAGAAATCATTTTGATTACCTCCTTATAATTGTTGGCAGAATGTCTTAATTAAGTAAAACAAAGGATTTTAGGCATTCTTGTAGTTTTATTTTAAAATGATTTGCTAACTAAAGCAATACATATTGTCTGATTGATAGATTATTTGCTCAGGTGACAGTCAATAATGAATCCGGGAGCCGATGAGGCCCGGGCAATATGACGATGACCGCGTAGCCAGTCAGCTGATGGCAAATTCTATTTATCTGTATTTTTATGTTTCTTTCACATTAAATAAGCCCACTCTCCGTTTTAAGTATTCATACCCATGGAAGAACAAGGCCATAACCGGTATGAGATAGTATGTCGCCGGCATGACCTTAAAAGATGTCGCAAAGATACTCAATGTCACAGAAGGCACCTAAGGATGTTGTAATAAAGCTGCAGCTGAATAGCAAGGTAGCGACCGGTATTTTGCCAGCGGAAGGGGGTTCTGCGGCTTCTTCCGGTCTTACTTAGGGACAGGCTTATTCCGCTTAGCAGACCCTTGAGATAGCGCGGTCCCATCCCCTTTAACAGAAAGAAAAGAAATTTAACGGCAAACCCGATGATGAAGAAAGGCAGGTTCCAGATGATCTGTAACAGGGGCATGTTCTTGCTGATCAAGTAGATGCTGTTGCGGGAAGTGTAGTCCGTCTTGAAGTGGTTGTACCGCGATCCGCTGGCGGCACTGCCAGCATGGAGGACGGTGGCTGACGGGGCAAAAAGATTGTAGTAGCCGGCTATCTGGGCGCGGTAGCCGATGTCGATATCCTCAAGATAGGCAAAGTAGGTTTCATCGAAACAACCCAGCTCTTCCAATATCTTTTTGCGATAGATAGCCGCTCCGGCACAGGCGGCAAATATGCGCGTTTCGCTGGTGTAGCGGTTAGCAGGCTGATTTTTGCCGCGGGCAAAGGCCCAGCCCAGAGCACAGTAATAGTCACCGGCATCGTCGATCTTGCCGGGATCGGATAATGTCAGCATTTTCGCCGCAACAGAAAATATCCGGCGGTCCTGTTTGATCGTCCGCAGCAGTTCGGAAACAAAGCCAGGGGCTGTCTGGGTGTCATTATTCAATAAGATAACAAATTCCGTCGCAGAGTGGCTAATGCCGGCATTTACAGCTTTGCAGAAACCAGTGTTGTGATCGAACAATATAGTTCTAACTTGAGGGTAATGCTCGGCAGTCCACTGCACGCTTCCGTCTGTTGAGGCGTTATCTACCATGATCACTTCCGGTATTAAATCTCCGCCATAAATGGCACGGAGACATTCCGCAAGAAATCGGATCCCGTTGTGATTGGGAATCACAACCGTTACCTCCGGTTTGACGACATCCTTGACTGCAGATTTATCTATAGTTTTATCAACAGTTTTATCAACAGATTTATCTATAGATCTATCTATAGCTTCATCAACAATTTTATCTATGATTTTGCTTTTAGTTTTAACTGCGGTTTTCTCAGTGGTTTTCTTAGCGGTCTCCTGCATAGATATATCTCCATTTAATATTTCAGGCGTTCTATCATATTAGGATCCCAGACGATCAGGAAACCGGCATCACGCACCTTTTTACAGAACTGCAGGCTGATTTTCTTATAATCGGCCTCTTCCTTTAAGCCGCCCTTCCAGTCAAACCGACCTTTTTTGGGGTTCGCAAGATATGGAAGGCCGATTACTTCTTCGAGATACTGTTCCGCCGCGGGAGAGACCTGCATGCAGCGGATATCAATAGCCTCGGCCTCCTGACGGAGGCTGGCACGGTGCATATAGCCGCTGTACTCTTTGTGCAGTCCGTTATATACCGGGGTACCGTCTGCCATATAAATACCGCCTGCTATTTTATTATTCTTATTGATCAGCTTGCCGCCGATGATGCCGACTTCCGGCCTGAGACTCAGCTCGTCAGGGATATAGTCAACCCGGTAAAAGCCAAGATGCCGGGTATGGCTGACTAAACTGTTCCACCCCCGCTTGCGCAAAAAATCCTCGATAGCACGTTTGCCTGCTTCGTAGGCATATTCTTTGCTCTGGGGATTGTCGGCCGTGGAATTGGGATGGCAGCGCCAGTGATACAGTACCTTATCAATATGACGGACGCCCTGTTTAACATGCCGGTGGCTGATTATCCATTCTTCCGCCGATCTCTTAACGGCTTTGCCCATCATGTAATCGATGGCGCGCAGCACCAAGTCATAATCCTGAGCACCGTCGTAGGAAGGGCGAAGTTCTAGAGTCTGAAGGAGTTCCCTTCTCATGACTAGGAAATGACATATATAATTATTGGATAATATTAAATCTAGATTTAATTCATGTTTTTGATGATATTCATAGAAACTCTTACCTTCCTTGTCACATTTGTCCTCGTCAGAATATAGTAAATATGGCAGATAGCCTGCTTCCTCACCTTCCCGGATCGCGGCTGCCATTTCATATAGCGCATCGGCCGTCAGCATGTCGTCATGATCCAGCAGCCCGACATAATCTCCGGTGGCAAACTGCAGGGCTTGATTGGTATTGCCCGATATCCCTTTATTCTCCGGCAGCCTGCGGGGGCGGATTCGGTCATCTTTTTCCTGATATTCCTTGATGACAGCAGCTATTTCTTCACTTGTGCCGGCATCGGCAAGGATCAGTTCCCAATGGGGGTAGGACTGGCAAATGACAGATTCCAGCATCGCTCGGAAGCAGAGCGGATCAGGATCAAAGACCGGTACTGCCAGGCTGATTTTGCCGGTCATGGCGGCACTGTTCCTTCGCTGGCTTGCCAATGTCTGCTCTGACGGCGGCTGATAGACATAGCTGTCCCTGATCTCCCTGGCGGTCCGTTCCTTGGCAGCGTAATAAGTCTGCCTGATCCCGTTCTTCCGCATATAATATAAGGTTTTTTTAACATTGCTGATTTTTAGAATATTCCCCATTTAAATCTCCTGCTTACAAATAGTCTTTCAGTGCTTCCGTAAGCTTTTCCACTTTTTCCTGAGCATCGCCAAGACTTTTTCCTCTCACTCCCATGTAAAACTTGATCTTCGGTTCGGTTCCTGAAGGGCGGGCACAGCACCATGAATCTTCGGTAAGGGCAAAATACAGCACGTTGGATTTCGGCAGGCCGGTGGTTCCACCGGCGGCTCCGGTTAGCATATTGATGACCTCGTCATTTTCATAATCACGCAGTTCCAGAACTTCCAGCTCCCCGAAGTTCTTAGGGGGATTGCTCCGCCATTTATCCATGATCTCCTGGATCTGCCTAGAGCCGTCGATACCTTTCAGGGTGATAGCATATTGAGTTTCTTTATAATAGCCGTACTTTTCATACAGGGCGAGCATATGATCCCAGACGGTCTTGCCGCTCTTCTTGCACCAGGCGGCCATTTCACAAAGGCACATCACCGCGACGATGGCATCTTTGTCCCGCGCATGGGTTCCTGCCAAGCAGCCGTAGCTTTCCTCCAAGCCGAATACGTAGCTGTTGGAGCCGGTCTGCTCAAAAAGCTTGATCTGTTCGCCGATGTATTTGAAACCGGTGAGGACTTCGATGAACCTCACGTTGTAGTCCTTGGCTATAGCGGCTGCCATATTGGTCGTCACGATGGTGGAAACCAGCGCCGGATCAGGCGGCATGGTGCCGGTTGCGGTTCTTTCGCGCAGGATATATTCGGCAATCAGCATCCCCGACATGTTGCCGGTAAAAGCTATGTACTCGCCGCTGGCGCTGTCCAGCGCATAGATGCCCAGACGGTCCGCATCGGGATCGGTAGCCAGAACGATATCGGCATTTTTTTCTTTGGCCAGCTTAATTGCCAAGGTAAATGCCTTGGGATCCTCCGGGTTAGGGTATTCCAAGGTGGTAAAATCAGGATCCGGCAGCTCCTGCTCGGGAACCACATATACGTTCTTAAAGCCAAGTTCGCTTAATATCCGGCGTACCGGCATATTGCCGGTCCCATTAAACGGGGTATAGACGATCTTTATATCGTCGGCCTGATCGCGGATGACCTCCGGATGGATGATCTGTTTTTTTAATTCGGCCATATAAGCATCGTCGATCGCCTTCCCGATCACCTGGTATAACCCGGCCGCAATGGCGGCTTCTTTAGCCATGGTCTTGACATCGGCATAATCGGTCACCTTCAGAACCTCGGCAATGATCTCGGCATCCCGGGGTGCCGCCACCTGGGCGCCGTCCTCCCAATAAGCCTTGTAGCCGTTATATTCCGGCGGGTTGTGGCTGGCCGTGATCACGATACCGGAAATACAGCCAAGCGTCCGTAAAGCAAACGAAAGCTCCGGCGTGGGACGCAGGGCATCGAAAACATATACCTTGATTCCGTTCGCTGCTAGGCAAAGCGCCGCCGCATCGGCAAATTCAGGGGATTTCCGCCGGGAATCGTAAGCGATGGCGACTCCCTTTTTTTGTCCCTCCTGCTTGATGATATAGTTAGCCAGACCCTGTGTGGCTTTTCTTACGGTGTACAGGTTCATCCGGTTGGTCCCGGCTCCGATCACGCCGCGGAGCCCGCCGGTCCCAAATTCCAGCTCTTTATAAAAACGGTCCTCAATCTCTTTTTCATCGCCGCTGATCGCTTGTAGCTCGCGGTGCGTCGCCTCATCGAAATAATCATCCTTCATCCAATATTCATACTGATCCCAAAACTTCATAATACACCTCCAAATAAGTAATTATATAATAGAACAGTTTATTATATTTCAATATTATAACATAACAAAAACAAAATATCATACTTAAATTTGTTTATTAAAATTCGTTCATTAAATTGCGTTTATTAAATTTTGTTCACTCAAAGCTTTAAAGAAAAATCGCTACGGTCTAAGGAGAAATTAATGTTATAATAAGGATCCCCTTTATCTAGAACCTTCTGCCATTTATCCCGAAAGCGGGCTGACTCCTCATCATATCTGCGGGCATTTTCGCCGCTGTCGTCCCGGCCTCGGGATTTGGATTCATAGTGATATAGTTCGGCAAAGGGGGTAAAGACATTCAGGTAGCCTTTTTCCCGAAGCTTTATGCAGAAATCAACATCATTGAGAGAGACGGCAAAGGCTTCGTCCAAGCCACCGGCTTCCATGAAGAGTTTTCTTTTGACCATCATACAGGCACCGGTCACCGCCGATACATTCTGGGTATAGCATAGCCGGCCCATGTAGCCTAGGTTTTCACGGTGCTGGCGATAATGGGAATGTCCGGCGGTGCGGTGGGCACCCAGGCCTAGCACGATACCGGCATGCTGGATGGTCTTGTCGGCATAGTAAAGCTTTCCGCCTACGGCCCCGACATCTTCCCGTTGGGCATACATTAGCAGCTCTTCCAGCCAGTTAACACTGATGACTTGGGTGTCATTATTTAAAAGAAGGATATATTCCCCTTGCGACTGGGCGACGCCGAAATTGTTTATGGCCGAATAGTTAAAAGATCCTTCATAAGTTACTATGCGGATTTTAGCGTTGTTCTTCAGTTCCTCATAGTAGGCAAAAATCTCTTGGGAGCTGCTGTTATTCTCGATAATGACGATTTCATATTTATCATAGGTGGAACGGGCAAGGACGGAATCAATTAAACGGCGCAGGTCGCTTTCGTGATCCTTATTGGCGATTATTATTGATATCAGGGGATCGCCGATAATCTCATAGCGGATCTTAAAGATAGTCTCAAATGCCTTCGTGCCGGTGAGCTGAAAATGATCATAGCCGTGCTTCCGCAGGTGGTCGGATACCGCCCCCTTGGCGGCTTCGATTGCATAGGTCTTGGCATCAATGCCGGCAGCTGTACTGCCGGGATGGGAACGCCAGTAATAGAGCAGCTTCGGCACGTGGACAATGTTTGTGGCGGCATCGGTCAGGCGGAGAATCATGTCATGATCCTGGCTCCCGTCAAACCGTGGCCGGAACAGGTCAGTGTCCTCCAGCAGCTTTCTGGCGAAGACACTGAAATGACAGATATAGTTATTGGCCCGGAGATTATCTATGGCATAGTCGGGCTTGAAATGCATGGTGATCATCTTGTTGATGTCATTTTTCTTGAAGGTTGCCTCATCACAGTAGATATAGTCGGCTCCCTGTTCATTGATTACCTTGGCATATTCATATAAGACACTGGGATGCAGGATGTCGTCATGGTCAAAGAGCCCGATATAGTCACCTGTGGCCAGCTGCAGACATTGGTTGGTATTGCCTGAGATCCCCTCGTTTTTACTCAGCTTACGGTAGATGATTCTTTTGTCATGGTCGGCATACTCCCGGCAGATTGTGCCCACATATGCATGTAGGCCCTGCCCATTAGGACCGGCATCTGAGCCGTCCGCCAGGCAAAGTTCCCAGCCGGTATAGGTCTGTTTTTGTACTGATTCAATCATTTCTCTCAGATAGGTCGCGGGCGTATTGTAAAGCGGCACCAATATGCTGAACTTTATCTGCCGTTCAAATACGGTCTGGCTTTGCTGCTCCCTTTCTTCTATTGTCGGAAAACTGTCTGTTCCATAGTGTACCATGGCTTTCTTCTCAAACTGCTTATAGCGGATCTTGCCGATAAAACCTTTCAGGTTTCCGGTGTTTTTGACCCGCTCTTTCTGCCGTATTACAAAATGAATCCCCTTGCGCAGGGGAGCGGATATTTTCCATAAGGGATTATTACGGATACGGTTCAGCCGGAATTCCAGGTCGTCTTTTTCGGCTTCTAGAACCGCGATTCTTTCTGCCAGCTCCGCACACTTTAGATGTTCTTTTCGATATGCTTCTTCAATGCTGGCGGCTGCGCTGCCACACCGGTCATTACTGACACTGTCGTCATTGCTGCTGCTGATGATGTTGCTGCTAAAACTGTTGTTAGCGTTGCTCTCTTCCATAGCCTTTGTTGTTCCTTTATTATTGTAATGGGACGGCATAGCTGATGCCATCATAGCATAATACCTGCTCTTTGTCAGTGTTTTTGCATTATTATGTGTTTCTCGCTCCAGCTGACAATCCTCTGGCGTGAGCACCGGTCTTTCACCATCATACCGATCCGGTACGCTCCGGACGGGATTGTATCACCTGTTATTTTTACTGCAAATCCAGTTAAATCTACATTTAATTGATCCGGGAGCGCTTTCTTGATATCTGGGCGGTATTTGGGTTTGGCGGCTATCTTCCATATCTCACCTTTAGTTCCGTCCCTATCATGGCTTTTTAACAGTAAGGTTCTTTCATAACAAGCGTTATCTCCTCCGATTACAAACGCATAGCCGTGAAAATAATATCCTTTATCCGCTGGGGCTATTGTCAGAGCCTGCCCTTCATGGATTTCACTGCCATATTTCTCACTGCCGATAGCTTCCGCTGCCACCCCATAGCGCCACTTAAACAGGTCAGTGGCATATTCCACTCCCACACGCAGGCAGGCGTCCACCGGGCATGCGGGAACTTCCCCGCCGTCGCGGGTCGCTTTTGACCAAGACAGCCCCAGATCCGCCTCGTTATGCAGGGCCGGCAGATAATGCACTGACGGCACATCCGCTATCAGATATTTATGATAATACGGATCTTTGGCATAAAGACCGCGATGCCGGCGGTACAGAATATCTTTTTCTTGTTCTAAGCGGATCCTTTTCACCTCATCCTCACCGTCATTTCCCCGGCTTAAGGATTCGTGATGATATAATATCACGTCATTTAAAACTACATTGCTATAGCCGGCCTCCCAGATCGCATAACAAAGATCGACGTCATTAAAAGCGACTGCCAGTTCTTCCGGAAAACCGCCGACTTCATCAAATACCGACCGGCGCACCATCAGGCAGGCGCCGGTTACTGCCAGCACATTGTGTACGCCACGGTTTTTTCCATAGTAATATTCTTCTTGGTCGGACTGATATTGCAGTTTATGGATCGGGCCGATCCGGATGTTCGTAATGCCCGCATGCTGAATCAGCTCTGAGCCGGGATAGAGAAGCTTGGCTCCGACTGCGCCCACGCGGGAAAGAACCGCCTTTCCCGCCAGCCGCTCCAGCCAGTCCGCCTGGATAATTTCTATATCATCATTTAAGAAAAGCAGCAAGCCGGATTTCTCGGGTGAAGCGGCAGCTCCCATATTGCACATCCGTGAAAAGTTAAAGGGCATATTATGATATAAATACACCGCCGGATAAGCAAAACTTTCTTCTTCATTTAATTTTTTCAGGAGCGTTTCCGTCTTGTTTCTGTTCTCTTGGTTGCTTCCGTTGTCTACGACAATAAAATGATACCTGTTATTTTTAGATTTGGCGATAAAGGAAAGCAGACATCTTTCCAGAATATCAGGGTGATCCTTGGACGGGATGACGACTGTAATCAGTTCGCTGCGAAAATCTCCATAATCGCCGATAAACTTACTTTTGCATAAGCGGGGGATCTTTTCGGCGTGAAACAGCACTTCCGGTATATGTCCGACCGGTAAGCTGTCAGGACTGCCGGCAAAACGCTTTTCAAAACCGCCGCTTCTTAATGCCAGCCGATAACAGAGTTCATATAGGTTTTCCTCTGGAACGGATGAAAGCGCGCCGTTTTCCGCCATCTCTTCCAGCGCGCCGACCGCCGCCTCGCGCCTGACGGCAAATATGCTGCCGAAATAAAACCCGTCTAAAAAGGTATCCGGAGACCAGTCAGGCTTGAACCACGGATTATGCCTTAACTTTTTATCTGTCAGATAATCTTCATCGCCATATACCAGTACGACGGCCGGACGAGCCGCCATAAATTCTTCGATCAGCGGTGCGGCAAGAGGGGAAACTTCTCCGTCATCGGCACGTAACACTATGATGTCCTCCGATAACCGTCTTATATTATTACCGAACTCCCGGCCGCAATCACTATATGACATGTATGTCATCGTGGGGTTTCCGATTTCTTTTAACTCCAAGCGGCTTTCCTTTTCCCTGATCCAGCTGTCATAGCCTTTTTGCTCCACACCGAGAATAGCCGCATATTTTTTATGCTGCCTGTTAATAAGTATAGACTTTACCTTGGCTTTCACGGCTATGGCTATTTTCATCATAACTCCCTAGTAAACCGACGCAGTCTGCTTGCTTTCCCGGCATCGGCTATCTTGGCTGCCAGTTCTTCCGGCAGCCTGATAATCTCCAGTTCTACATCCAGCCGGTTTCCCGCCGGTCGGTCAGTGCCAGCCGGTTTCAATCCGTCAGGGCGTCGGATAGTTATGTTGGGATCCGCTGTAGCAAAGAGATAGCAGCCTTCTGCCAGCTTTGCTCCGTTGGCCGTAACATATTTCTTCTGCAGCGCGATCGGCATCCCGTTCCAGGCAAGCTGCTTGATCATGACCATGCAGGCGGCATCGGCCGGATCCAGCCGCAAGGCTCCGACATCACTGTCCAGCTCAAGACCCAGTACCACCCCCGTTTCTGATACATAGACATCGGGAATATAACGGGAATCTGCTTCGCGGAAACCCTCGCCCCGGTCAAAATATACCTGGACGCGGCGTTCTAGGATCTTATCAAGATACTGTCTGACCGGAATCTGCGGATCAATCAGCCGGGTGCCGCAGGTGGCACGGATTTCCCCCATCGAACGCCGCTGTCCCGTTACCATCCTCTGGAACTCTTTTTCATTTTGCTTATACTGCTCCGCCTCTGCATAGGTGACCCCGATTTTATTCAGGATGCTGTCTAGGCCGATCTGCTCCCGCTTCTCTTCTTCCAGCAGATAACAGTATACTGCCCGGAACGCCAGCTCGGCAGGTGAGGCTTCTTTTTCCAGGATCCATTCATAGTCGATCAGATTCCACTGTCCCCCATCGCTGATGATTATATTGGAAAAAATAAAATCGTAATTTGTCCCGGCTTCTGATTGTCCAATGTCCAGATACTCCATAAAACGGTCAAATAGCTTGTCAAAACCCTTTCTGTCACCATCTTCCAGGCAGCGGTCCATCCACTCTGACAGCGTGCGCCCCTTAAGGTAGTCAAATTCACAGCTTTTCCCGTCTTCACCGAGACGGCACCGGTTGATCGCCAGACTGCTGCCTCCGTACTGTTTGCATAACGCCTGGTAGGTTTTCGCCATCCGCCGCACATGGGGCTCCGCCTGCGGCAGGAGCGCCGTTTTACGCACCAATGGCTTATCGCCGCCGCTGATTTCCGTGCGGATCCTGTATTCCGGCGCACGGTCGTTGGAATATTTGACGTAGGCCGTAGCCGGTGCTTTCCCGATTACCGCTACATAGGAATTGGCAAAGTCGGGAAACATGCCGTCCTCGATAATACTGTCAAAAGCGTTTTTTTCATTGAAGAGCACCATCCGGTCCCGGTCAAAGTTGCGGATATTATCGGTGAGCTCCCCCTTGAGCGGGAGCCGCCGGTCGGAATACAGCACCGTCATGAACTTATAATCAGGATAAGGATAGTAAAAGCTATATTCGCCGATCTTACCGGCGGCAAAGATCTTTTCCAGGCCTTTCCGGGAAAAGGTACGGGCGCTGCCTCCCTGCGGGTAGCCCTCAATCCCGTCAAAAAACGTCCCCAGATGATCTTCGGTGCAGCCGGCCCAGTATTTCAGTCCCAGCCGGTTCTCAATCGCGATTACCAGCTGACCGTCCGGCTTTAAGTGTTTCAGCATGATGCAGAGCATTTCTCCATAAGGGTCTTCCGATCCTATATAAAGACAGCTGTATTCAAATACCCCGATCAGGAGAATCATGTCAAAGTCGCCCGGCAGATCCGGCTCAATGTCTTTAAAGTTTCCCAGATGGATCCGGAGGTTATCTTTGTCTTTGTTGCGGCAGGCATTGATCTTGCTGCGCCGTTCCGAGAGCTCAACGCAGACGGTCTGGCCGGCCTTTTCCGCCAGCATGCTGGTAATCGCACCGCAGCCGGCGCCGATCTCCAATACCTTGGAATCCTTGCTTATCGGCAGCCATTCGACCACATTGCCCCGTAACGGCGACAAATGATACAAAAGCGGCCAGCTTCCGCTTTCCTCGATAACGCGCTGGTATTCTGATTGCGGAGTGTTTTCCACGATATAAAGAAGCTGATCTTCAATGACTCCGTCCGAATAAAGATCCTCTCCGGAATAATGTGTATAGTCAAGTACTGCCTTGCCGATCTTAACACTTTGTGCCAACTCCTACTCCTCTCCGTCCGTTACCGTCACCGTCGAATTGCAGTCATAGTACCCGACCGTGTCCTTGTCAGAAATAACGGATATGTGCATAATATCATACAGCCGGTGATAAACCTTGAATTCATCTTTTTCAAAACCGGTCACCCCAAGGGAAAGCAGATACTCCCCGCCCTGCAGGTCCATGACCTGTTTAAAGGCAACCTCCTTGACCGCTCCGGCCGGTACACCCTGAAGGAACGCCTTTTCTACCATCGAATTGGTTCCCGTGATTTCCGTACCTTTGCTGTTTTTTACCGTAAAGGCAAAAATAGGTGCTGCGAGCGGCGCATGAAAACGCACCGTCATATGTATCCCGAATTCGTGACCTTTCATGACCGCGTTGACATGGCTACCCTGGTCGTCACAGATATGATATTCAACAATTTCCGCTTCTTTTGACCCATATTCCAGAACCTCCGGATTGATTCTGGCGGCTCCTTCGCGACTCCCGTTGCCGTCCTGCCCGGCCGCCCCGGTTACGGGCTCTGCCTGACCACCCACCGCAAAATGCAAGGACTCATTTCTTTCCGGCATATACTGCCCGACCAGAACCTGTTTATAAACATCGATCATTTCCTTGGGCGCGCCTTCCCCCAGTTTTTCCCCGCTATGCAGCAAGATGACCCGGTCGCAGTATTTACTGATGCTGCTCAGGTCATGGCTGACAAACAGGATGGTCTTACCCATCTGTCGGAACTCGTCGAATTTGTGATAGCACTTTGCCTGAAAAAACACGTCGCCTACCGAAAGCGCCTCATCCACGATCAGTATCTCCGGCTCAATATTGATGGCCACCGCAAAAGCAAGCCGCACAAACATCCCGCTGGAATAAGTCTTCACCGGCTGATAGGCATATTCCCCGATATCGGCAAATTCCAGGATGGCATCTTTCTTGGCATCGATTTCCTGCTCGGAAAATCCCATCATGGTGCCGTTCAGATATACATTTTCAATCCCGTTATATTCCATATTAAAACCTGCGCCCAACTCCAAAAGCGCAGAAATACGCCCGTTTACCTGCACTTTTCCGCCGCTGGGGCTCAGTACCCCGGTTATAATCTTAAGAAGGGTGGACTTTCCTGCCCCGTTGGTACCGATAATGCCGATCGTCTCCCCTTGATGTACCGTCAGATCCAGCCCTTTTAAAGCATAGTGCTCCTTGTACTTCTTTTTCCTAGCCAGCCCAAGTGCCTCTTTCATACGGTCGGAAGGCTTATCATACAGCCTGTAAATCTTCTGAAGCCCCTGTATCTGAATTGCCTCTTTCCTGTCGTCCGTCATATCCGTCCTCATTTCCCAATCATTACTGATCATTCCCGGTGTCCTAATCACTGATTCCAAAGGCACCGTAAATCAAACATCTATTATAATACATCCGCAAAATGCGGCCTCAGCCTCTTAAACACCAGCGACCCGATGCAGAACATCATCACCGTGACAATCCAGAAATAGGTAGAAGAATAAAAATGATCAAAAAACCACAGATCGCCATAGACCGCATTTCGGAACCCTTCCACGATATAAACCAAAGGATTCAGCTTAAAAAAAGGCTTCAGTCCATCCGGCACTACGGAAATATCCCACAGTATCGGCGTCGCCCACATCCCGATCTGCAAAGCAATGTTGATGATCTGGGCCAGATCCCGGAAAAACACCACTATGGCACAGCTCAGGTAACTCATCGCCAGCACCAGCAAAAACAGGCATAAGCTGTAATAGATCAGCTGCAGGGTATGAATACCCGGATAATAACCATAGCCAACCGACACTGCCACCAGGACCACCATAAAAAACACATGGATCACGGTCGCCGCAATCAATTTGATAATCGGCAAGATGCTGATGTTGAACACAACCTTTTTGACCAGATAGTTGTATTCAAGCAGTGCCATCGTCCCATTTACCAGCGTTTCCTGAAAATAAAACCACGGCACCAAGCCTGCCGTCAGATATAGCACATAAGGAACCTCAATGCCCCCCGCCACTAGCTGGCTCCGGGTATCAAACACCTTGTCAAAAACGATCCAGTACATGAGCACCGTCACGACCGGCTGTACCATGGCCCAGACAAAGCCCAGATAAGAGCCGGCATAACGTTTTTTAAAGTCATTTTTGGCCAGCTTCCAGATCAGCTTCCGGCTCTGCCAGAGCTCCTTCGGCAGTATCGTTAAACGGTCATAGTAAACGCCGAAGATAAAGCAGGCCAGCCCCAGCAGCAAAAATGCGCAGATCTTTTTAAGGCGCTCAGTTTCCGGGTCCGCCAGCGGGTTGCGGTGAAACAGGATGAGCGCCGCTAGGGCGCAGCAGACGACAGTGAACAAAATGATCTTTTTCCACTTGCCGGCGTCTGAACGTTTCTTTTGGGGGCCGTTTAATCTGGTTTTCATCCCTTCAGTCCCTTCCATTGCTTATCCCTCTCTGACAGTATCACTTCCATGCCTTCCGGCACCGGCCACTCCACACCGATATCAGGATCATTGTATAACAGCCCTCCCTCATCATTAGGATGATAAAATTCGGTGCATTTATACGCAAATTCAGCATACTCCGAAAGAACCAGAAAACCGTGGGCAAAATTCTTCGGGATAAAAAACTGCTTGTGGTTCTCCGCCGACAGATGTACCCCGTGCCACTGTCCGTATGTCGGCGAATCCAGCCGCAGGTCTACCGCAACGTCGTACACTGCGCCGCTTAAGACCCTCACCAGTTTGTCCTGGGGATGGCTGATCTGGAAGTGAAGCCCCCGCAACACGCCTTTCATGGAGGCTGACTGATTGTCCTGGACAAAGACACAGTCAATCCCGGCTTCCTTAAAATCGTTATAGTTGTAGGTCTCCATAAAATAGCCGCGCTGGTCGGCAAAGACTTGGGGGGCGATTACTTTCAGTCCTTCGATATGGCATGTCGCTACAGTTATTTTTCCCATGGCTGTATTTCCTTTCTGATACACTATTATGATACTCTATACTGATCAAATACTCGATTCTGATCCAATATTATATTCTAATCCAAGTAACTGATATTCAGATCGACATTGCCGTCTATTCCGTCGATGCTTCCCTTGGAGCTGTACTGCCACATATGATAGTAACCTTGATAAATGGGCACCTCACGATATTCGGCCAGCCAAATAATGTAATCACCCAGCTGATCCATCAGGAGATTGTTGCCGAACCAGTTGCGTGCTCCGTAGATACCGGCTTCATATCCGGCATTTTGGATAGTTTCCATAAAAGCGATACTCAGTTCAGTACGTTTTTCAGCGCTCAGGTTATCGGCACGGCCATTGGCTCCGGTGCTTTCGCTGTCTAGGAAGATCGGATAGTTCAGGTAATAATTATCACACAGCTCAATTACCATACTGGCTTCTTCCACAGCTTCTAGGGGAGTTATCGCCTGAGAGAAAAAATACACGCCGATAGGGATGCCGGCATTGGTAGCGCCCCGCATATTGGCTTCAAAATAGGGATCCATGATGAGGGAGCCGGATGTATAACCGCGGTAACCCACCCGGATAATGGCAAATTCCACTCCGGCCGCTTTTACCTTGTCCCAGTCGATTTCCCTGTTCCACTTAGAGACATCAATGCCTCTTTTGGCACCTGCCCGGGGAGCAGTTCCTTCTGTCTGTTCGGTTGCGTCGCGGTCAGCTTCGGCAGTTTTATTGGCGGTATCTTCCTTGGTCGTGTCGATGTCATCTTCGGTCAGGATGATCAGGTCGATGGCATTCAGGGCCACATATTCAATTGTCTGCTTGACATTGATTACCGAAGGCTCATCAGGGGTGATGAAGCCCGCAAGGGGATGCAGCCGCACGCTATATTCTCCGGCGCGCAGCGGCTTTACATAAATAATGCCGTCCTTATCGCTGTCCTTGTAGTCGCCTACCCCTTCAACGGTAACACTAAATTCCTCGCCTTTGATATTTTTCCCAAGAATATCTACGATGTGGATCTTCAGATCCTTTTCGGCAGAACTTAAGATCAAGGAGGCGGTTCTGCCATAGGTAACGGATATCTGGCTCTCTCGCATGGCCTCCTTATCAAAAAAGGAAGCATCCGACATAAATCCCCTCAGGTCGGAACCGACTTGGCCGGCCGCCGGAGGCGAAATCTCCCCTTCCGGGCTTGCTTCCGCCACAGCTTGACCACCGTCTTGTCCTGAAATACCGTAACGGGCTTTGATATCCGTCCAGTTGCCGATGATCACCGCCAGAAGGATGATCACCGTCATACATAGTGAAACCATGATCGCATTTCTGATTAATCTAGAGTCCATTGGCAACCTCGATCATATATTTACCATAATCGGTTTTGAGCAGCGGTTCTGCTAGGCTGACTAATTGTTCTTTCGTTATGAATCCTCGTTTATAGGCAATTTCCTCGACACAGGAAATATAAAGTCCCTGCCTTTTCTGAAAGGCTGCCACAAAATCCGCCGCATCCAACAAGGAATCATGGTTGCCGGTATCCAGCCAGGCAAAACCACGTCCTAAAGTCTCGACCCGCAACTCGCCACGCCGCAGATACTCGTTATTGACACTGGTTATTTCTATTTCACCCCGGGCGGACGGCCTGATATTGGCGGCTACCCCCACCACCTTATTATCATAAAAATAAAGGCCGGGAACAGCATAATTACTCTTAGGATGCCGGGGCTTCTCTTCAATGGAAAGCGCTTTGCCCTTATCATCAAATTCAACTACGCCATATTCCCGGGGATCCCGCACATAATAACCAAAAATAGTAGCGCCGCTCTCACGGGACGCTACCTCTCTAAGCATCTTGGAAAAACTCTGGCCATAAAAGATATTGTCGCCCAGAACCAAAGCCACACTATCCGTGCCGATAAAATCAGCGCCAATAATAAATGCATCGGCCAGCCCACGGGGATATTCCTGAACAGCATATTCAAAACGCATCCCCAGCTGGCTGCCGTCTCCCAGCAGCTCGGTAAAGACCGGCGTATCACGGGGCGTAGAGATAATCAGCACTTCTCGGATATCAGCCAACATCAGGATCGACAAAGGATAGTAAATCATCGGCTTATCATAGATCGGCAGTATCTGCTTGCTGACCGCCTTCGTCAGGGGATAAAGTCTCGTTCCGGCACCGCCGGCCAGGATAATTCCTTTCATGTACACCTCCGAAACATATCGTAATCTATTGCCGCCAAGGTAAAGCAATACCTGAGCAATACCAGTAGTATACCACAAAATGGGAGTGATTGTAAATCGGCTCCGGTTCCTTGCGGGAGAAAATCAGTGTTGTCTTAGCTACACTTATTTTCGGGAGCCGGAACCGGAGCCGATGACGCCTAGGCAATATGATGATGACTCTAGAGTCTAGACCCTCACTCAGAATAATTAATCAACAAAATCCCCACTATACTCACCCCGATCCCAAGAACATTGATCAAACTAATCCTTTCCTTAAACAGCAACATCCCAATCGGTATCAGGACAATGGTCAACAAGATATTGGAAATAATCGAAGCCGTACTGATATTCCACCCGACCCGATAGACCAGAAGATAACCCAGCTCCAGCACCACAAGCGCCAGTCCCAACAGGAATGTCGACCAGTTGATCTCTTGGATATTCTGCTTCAGGGAATTTTCATGTCGGTAAAAAAGCAGGAGAACCGCCGTCAGCACAGTCGCCACCAGATAGGTGACAAACAGAGAAAAAACGGGATTGATCTTATGCGAGGTATATTTCTGGGCAATATGATAGATAATATTCGCTACAACAGTCATTATAAGCGGCAGATAATAGGTCATGTCATACTTTATACACTTCTTCATAATATTTTTGGTAGTCTCCGCTGGTCACGTGTTTCATCCATTCTTCATGTTCAAAATACCATTGGATAGTCCGGCGGATGCCCTCACCGAACATAGTTTCCGGCTCCCAGCCGATTTCCGCCTTAATTTTGTCGGGGGCAATCGCATAGCGCCGGTCATGGCCTTTACGGTCTTCTACATAGGTGATCAGTTCGTGGTTGATATATTGCCTTCTGGCATCTTGTTCAGGAAGCATATCCAGAAGCGTGTCTAGGATAATCTGGACGATTTCAATATTCTGTTTCTCGTTGTGGCCGCCGATGTTGTAGGTCTCAAACAAACGGCCTTTTTCCTGGACCATGTCGATAGCCTTGACATGGTCTTCCACATACAGCCAGTCCCTGACATTTCTGCCGTCTCCATAGACGGGAAGGGCTTTTCCCTGTAGGGCATTGTTGATCATCAGGGGAACCAGCTTTTCTGGGAACTGATAAGGGCCGTAATTATTGGAGCAGTTGGTGATATTAGCCGGGAAATGATAGGTATCCATGTAGGATCTTACCAGCATGTCAGAACCTGCTTTGCTTGCTGAATAGGGACTGTGGGGATCATAAGGGGTTGTTTCGTAGAAATAAGCCCCGTCCGCTTCGAGGGAGCCATAGACTTCATCCGTAGACACATGAAGGAATCTTTTCCCTTCCTGATAAGTACCGTCGGGGTTTTCCCAGGCACTTTTCGCACAGTTGAGCATGATCAAAGTGCCCAGCACATTGGTCTGGACAAATACTTCAGGGTTCCTGATGCTTCTGTCCACGTGGCTTTCCGCTGCGAAATGTACCACGCGGTCAATATCGTTGGCGGCAAAGATCGCCGCTATCGCTTCTTTGTCACATATATCCGCCTTAATAAAGGTGTAATTATCCCTTTCCGCTACGCCTTTGAGATTCTCTAGGTTGCCTGCATAGGTTAGCGCATCCACATTGATGATGCGGATGGCGTCGCCGTATTGCCGGAACATATAGTGTATATAATTGGAACCGATAAAGCCTGCTCCCCCCGTAACCAGATATGTTTTCATATTTTGCTCTCCTAAATACGTCATGGAAATAATAAATATATCTATAACAATTAAATATAACTGATGTTCATGTCAACATTGCCGCTGATACCACTGACGGAACCCTTGGAAGAATACTGCCACATATTGTAGGGGCCGTTGTAAGTCGGCGCGGCGGCATATTGTGCCAGCCATATTCTGTACTGGCTCAGGCTTCCGGCATTGATATAGCTGGTAAGCCAGTGCTTGTTGGCATATATTCCCGCCGAATACCCGCTGTTCTGAATCGTCTGGCAGAAAGCCTTGCATACCGCTGTCCGGACATCCCTGCTGATACCGTCAGCCCGCCCGTTATTGCCGGCTGTAGCCTCCACGTCGAGGAAGATCGGATAAGATATATTATAGCCTCTGATCAGCCCCAGTACCATCGAGGCTTCCTCGATCGCCTCGACTTCGTTGACTGCCTGGGTAAAGAAGTAAATGCCTACCCTGATCCCTGCTGCCGTTGCTCCCTGAATATTCGCCCTGAAAGTAGGATCCTCCACCATTGCACCCGTACTGGAGCCCCGGTAGCCGCAGCGTATGATTACAAAAGAGATGCCGGCGTTCTTTACGGCATTCCAGTTGATTGAGCCGTTCCATTTAGATACATCAATCCCCAAGTTACCGGAACTCTTACTGAGCGCCCCGTTGCTTTCAAAGTAATACTGGGCACCTTGAATGATCTGGCTGCCGGTTATTTTATTGCCGTTCTTATCAAAGAAATAGGTGTTTCCGTCCAAAACCTGCCAGCCGGTATATCGGTATTCTACTGTTGTCTTGGTATTTCTTTTATAAAAATAGCTCTTTCTGTAATAGTCAGCGTAAACGGCTTCTACATAATTTCCCGAATCATCCCGGACATAAAGCTGATTGCCGCTTTTATCTTTTAGCTTGGTCTTAGTATCCTTTCTGGCATCATTGGGCGTCGCTGTCGGCTTCGCCGTAGGCGAAGGTGAAACCGATGGGGACGGGGATGCCGACGGGGTTGCCGATGGGGTCGCTGTCGGCGACGGAGTTGCCGATGGCGACGGGGTTGCTGATGG
>DBDG01000038.1:2715-24900 GCA_002293475.1 Lachnospiraceae bacterium UBA938 | reverse complement strand
GGGCGGCGGGGGCGGTCACTGACCGGTGCCATTATTAATTGTCTTTATCAATTGTTTTACCTATTGTTTTAAAGATCGTTTTGGATATATATTTTTCGGCAGTTTTTAGAATATAGTGGTAGTCTGCGATATCCTCCGGGAAGTAAATGCCGCCTTTATCTTTGTTTTTTATCATCCAGCCGACCGCGGCCAGAGCTGACATGGCCACGGGAGTAATCGTCGGGGTCTGCCAATAAGAACCGTGGGGGTTTTTATATAAAAAAGAGGGTTCGATGCGGTTGCCGACCCACAACGGCTCGAAGCTGTCACCGCTAAGCAGTACTCCGACATATTCGGTGCCGGCCAGGATGTTTTCCCGGCAAACGATTTCGGCATGTTGAGGGTAGCGGTAGCCCCTGATGATGATTTCTCCGTTGACGTTCTCACCATCCGCAGGCCCTGCCGGATCGGGGTCAGGATATTCATTAACCTTAGCCTGACTGAAGTACTGATCCGCGATGCGGCAGGGCGCATATAGAAACATTACCGACGGCCGGTACACAAGGTTATCACCCTCTCTGACCTCCAGGCTTTTGGCGATAGTTATCGTCTCTTCGTGCGGAATGAGATAACCGTCAAAAGCTCCGTCTGGATAATAAGTGCGGTATTTTTGGTCAACAGCAAGGTTTTTATATTCGATAAAACCATTAAGGGGATCCCGGTATTTGTACTCTTTTTTCATATCTAATTCGTCATGGCTGCCAAGGATCATGGTCGCTTCGGATATCATCTCAAATAGGAAGGCATCGACACACCATGTGTTGATCAAGGCATTGTCCGGATATGTGGCGGCTACTTCCTGTAAGTCAATATCGTTCACATGAATCATCCGGATGCCCAGACGGCGGGCGGCTTCATTAAACTTATTTTGCGCAAGCAGTTCATTAAGCTGTTTAATATCTTTAGCGCCCTCAGCAGAATAACGGTTATTTTTTGCCTGTTTACGGACAATATATGCAATCCCTGCCTTTACGAAGTGGGAAACCAGTCCGGGATTATTACCATGCTGTAACACAATCGGATGTCGATTCGCCGCCGGGTTGCTGCGGTACTTTTCTTTAATATCCACCAAAGTCTGATTTACTTCAAAGATATTGAGCCAGTTTTCCGGCCAGTCGGCCGCACCGGTATTGATATACATGATATTCTGCCCGGCACACCAGTCACATAGATCTGCCGTTCCGACCGTATCGGCAAAGTCCAGCAGCAAATCACCGCTGTTAAGGTACGTCCCAAACACTTCCTGGTAATTATCTTTGGTGATTTCCTGCGTGACAAAATTTGCCGCCATCCCCCCCATAGCGATAAAGGCATCAAACTCTTCCATATACTTGGTTATGACATAATAGCGATTCTCATTAAACTTTATTTCTTTGGAAACCTTCTCATAAAAGCTTTTACCGACGGCTCCGAAGCCAAACTGAACGATATTGCCGTCAAATTTCACCCTCATCCCAAAGCTCCCTTTCTTCTGATCCGGATCTTGCGGGGGCTTTCATCGCCGTCCGTATGAAAAATCGCCACCCCTTCAGCGGGAAACTTATAAAGGATCTTAGCGATATCCCTTTGCACCTTTTCCCCCTTGATGATGATTCTATTGATCCCGTTCTTTACAAAAAACGCCGCTGAGGGAAGATCCTGATGATATAAATCCCAGCTGTTATCAAAAACAGATGCCGCCATCCGGAACCGGTGCGTGCGGTTACTGTCCAGTAAAAATACCGGCGGTGCGTCTTTATCCAGTTTTATCCTCGCCAGCTCTCGCGCCCCCCAAAGCAAAGCACGCTCCTGACCGTGATGGTCAACAAGCGCCATTGCGCCCGGCTGCTCTCTGGTACCGTTATAAAGCGGTATCGGCCGGAAACCCTTCCGGGCCAGTGCTATGCCCGCTTTTATGGCTTCGTTTCCGGGCAGGTCAAGGATAATCGCGGTGCCTGTCTTAAATCCGTCCGCATGGAGAACGCCGTTACCGGCATCATAATAAGACCCCTGGGCTTCCATATGATTTTTTGCCGCCGGACCGACACTGCTCAAGGAAACCGGACCGACACCGCCACGGGAAACCGAACTGATCCCGACAAAGGGGACCGGCCTGACCCAGGCAGTCCATCGCGCATCCGGCGGCGCCCATATCTTGTATATCTCTTTCCCTGTCATGGCTGTTCCCTCGCTTGTACTATCAGAACCGGAATATCGGCCGCATAGGAATCAATCCGCGGCCGGCGGCTGATCCTGGCATAATATCCGGCGGCCTTTTGGTCAACACAAAAAGAGCCCACACATACATGAAAGCTTTCACCGTCCTCACTGGTCAACGGCTTGCTGTAAAACCTTTTTTGGGCCAAAAACTTGCGGGGGTGTTTTTTTACTTCCTTGATGATCTTTTCATATTCGCCGGCCGTACACGCCTCTTTGATCGCGATGTTTTCACCGACCCGGCCGCAGGCCGGCTTGTAGATAAAGCCTTCCTGCTTTTTTACATCCTTGACTTCGATCGTCTGCGGCAGCAATGCACGCCACATCGAAAAGTCGGCACCGCGTTCTTCCAGCTGGTCCCATACCAGCGGAAAACGTTTCGTCTGCGCAAATATTGCGATCGGATGATTGCAGGCGGGTGTGACACTATCAAAATAGCCCTTCCAGGCATCGGAACCCCGGAGGCCTCTTCGCCAAAATCCGGGCCGCCGCTCAGCTTTCATATCAGTCAGCCACTCAAGCGGCATAAATCTGACAATCATGTCAACCTTACCGACATTGCCATCAAGAATACTAATGGCTTCCTGACGCTCAAAACGTAAATGGTCAGCAGCCGCGTAAATAACCGAAAATCCCCTGTCCTTTAAGCGGTCGCCCAGATACTGCATGACCTGCCGGTCGTCGCTGTAACAAGTACAATGTACTAGCATGATCCTTCCGCCGGCCACCGTCTTATCCGCAATGGCTCCGGTAAGGATGGCGCCGAAATCTTCATACCGGTAATGTCCGGCCGGATACAGCCCGGACGCCAGCGCCGGCATGACCGATGCTTCCGCAAAACCGCCGGGAACATCGCTGTTAACCTCACTGACCGCCCAGCCGCCTTCTACCGTCGGATGAAAATCAAAACGCAGCAGACGGACATGACTGCCCCTTTGGTAATTCTTCATTTTCTTGAGTTCTTTATGGACTTCCTTCGGCAAAGCCAGCGGCCCGGCAAGCTTGAGATTCCGGTTCAGGATCTCTTCGGCCTGCATCGTTTCTTGGGCAAGCTGCTCTGTCAGCCGTTTAAGTTCTTGATGCTCTTCTTCCGTCATAACTAATACATGCTTAGCTATCGTGTTATTGTCCAAAAACTGCGGATCCCATTTATAGCCGTCAAAAATAACGTCAAGCCGGTAGTCATCATATTTATCTTCCGGTATGGACAGCAGTTTCATAATCTTAGTCTCCGCACCGATCCGCCAATAATTATCTGTTTATTTTTCATCTACCTTCCTCACTGTATGGTAACCATTGCACATCCATTAAAGCGGGCAAAGCGTTGCAAACAGCCGTTCACCGCCGCCGTCAGCTTCTTCGTCTGCCTGACCCCGTCTTCATACCAGATGTTCTTTACCGTCAGGATGCCGGCCTTGCGGTCACAGACCGCTTCCACCCGGCCGATAAACTGCTCCCCATAAAGAAGCGGCAGAACATATACCCCATATTTCCGCTTGCTCGCGGGGGTATATATTTCCCATGTATACTCAAAGCCAAACAAGGCCTTAATCAGCTTCCGGTCCCAAAGCAGGGGATCCAGCGGCGCCATCAGTTCGCAGCGAAACCGGCGGGGCGGCTCCTGCCGCACGGCTTCAAGAAGCGGGGCATCCTCACTGTTACAATAGTAGCTGTCTTTAAGGCCTTCCACATGAATCACCAGCAACTTTCCTTCTTCTGATAAGGTGCGAAATATCTCACCGCGAATTGCTACATTCAGCCCCCATATGTTAAGCCATGCGTCGGAGGGCCGATTGGCCAGCAGGCCGACCGCATTGACCCGCCTAGCCACCCGCCATTGCTGATGCGCGAATTCATCAGGGAACGGATCAGGAGCCCTGAGGACGGATAAAGGCAGGTGTTTTTCGGCTAGGTCATAATATTTCCTCGTCCCCTTCTTATGGTGGATAATCAGCTCCCCGGCAGAATACATCTGTTCCAGGACCGAACGGGAGAGCTTGGTGCCGCTGCTCCAGTGTATCGCCGACTGCCAGTAAAAATCACCTTCCAGTTGCATATCATCCGAGCAGACCGCCCCGTTTTCCCGGATAAACGCCCTAGCCTGTTCAAGCGCCGCCGCCATCTCAGGATAAGCCGCCGCACGCTGTCTTGCCGCCGCACGGTAGCGTTCAAAATAGGGCAGGTCCTCAGTCGGCATAATCGCAAGATTCTTATCCGGATAATCGGTCAGTACGCGGTCTAGGTACAGCAGTTCATTCAGCATACCCTTCGTAAATCCCTTTACCCGTGATTGGAGGGTAAGCTCGGCATTCTTGCCGCATAAGTCAACAGGATCAAACTGAATACAGCCGGTCCGGCGCACGAACGCCAAGGCTCCCTGCTTTCCCGCATATTGATATGTGCCAAGTAAACCATGTTTCAATAAGAGAAACTGCCGGGCCTGGCGATTCGTAAGCGTTATCATATGTTTTTCCTCAATACTAAACAACTGTCTTGTCCAACAGTATATAATCAGGTTGCGGTTCACTCATTATACAGCTAAAATATCTTATATTCAAGCTCTAATTGACTGAATTTGTTATCGCTGAAATTAAGGCCATTTACCGGTTAGTTACCCACCACTCCGCCAGCCAGAAGAGATGATTTTGGTCCTTAGTCTCTCTAGGTCACGCTCTATCCGTTTGAAATAAAAAAATCAGCCACGCCCGGCAAAGGCTCGGTATGGCATTTCCTGTCTGCTTGATTTGACAATAACAAAATCCCACCAGTGAGGTCAGTCATTATCCAGACTCTCCTCTAAGCTTTCCTTTGCTGTCTCAAGCCAGTTATAAATATCTGCTCCTGCCAAGAACAATTTATTATCGGGATCCATGGCTATCTCATCAAGCTCCCCGTAGATCGGAAAATCTGAACTCATCCGGTCATAGACGCCTGCTCTTGCCGGCAGCAAATATTGGGGGTATTGATTATCTGCATCTGGTGAGATTGCCGTCACCATCGTCTCCTCCGCGGCAATCAGATTGGCCAGCTTAATGGCAGATTCCTGCATATCCGCCGGTACGGATGCATTAACGCCGACGACATCCCCGAAAAACAACGGGATATTGTCATGCTCGCAACTGGACAAAAGCTTAAAGGAAACATCATCCGCGAATTCTCCCATATTGGACATCGCTTCCGTAAAGCCGATGTAGGCCCGGCCATTTCCTTGCTGCAGCCATTTGGCACGGATATAAGAATCATTATCATCCGGCCAGTAATACGCGCTCTCTTCACCGGCCATCTGCAGTAACATCTGGAGGCGCGATATAATGCCGACATCCCAGTTGTCCGGGTCGGGCAGAATATCAAAGTCGGAATAGGTCTGGCTATGATCAATCTGACCGTCCAGATACATACAAAGCTTCGTGGTTCCTCCCGACATATCAATCAATAATCCTTCATTGGCTCCGGGAATGATATCGCTGGTTACTCTGGCGCCGATTACATCATATAGTTCATCTACCGTATCAGCACCAGCAACCGCCGTGTCACCGTCACGGTAAAACAGCAGATTGGTACAGATAATCTGCGGTATTGAATAAACTGCTCCGTTGACCGTACAAGCCTCAACAGCGAAACCAAGTAAATCGGCTTTGTTATCTATGGCCGTATCGGGAATCGGCAATAAACTGCCAGCCGCGACAAAACTCTGAAAAAATATCGCGTCATATACCATGACGTCCAAATCCTCCGGGGGTGCCGAATCGTAACAATCCCATGAGACAAACTCCAGCTCAATATCCGGTTCTATCTGTTCCCATCCGGCGCGAACCGCACTTTTAAAACGCTCCATGTCCGGCACATACTCATACAGTGCCACCTTAAGGGCGGCATTCTCCGGCAGTGACGACGTCGCTGGTACATTCTGAGCCGTACATCCCGTTACCATTACTGACAAAACTAATACTAACGAAATAACCCGTTTCATAATAATTCCTCCTCCTTTTCCTTACTAAACTTATATCTCACATTTGTTATTAATGCAACATGGCACCTCATACATTACATAGTCTTATTATAGCACAAATGTTATCTAATGTTACACCAAAAACATTAAGTGTTTTCGCTGAAATCTGAAAGATACGCTTGGATCAATTCAACGCAATCTGCTATAATTAATCAAAAAAAGGCGCAATACACCTTGCGGCATATTGGCCTGTGAACAGTTGTAGAGCGTATATGACCAAAACTACTATCGCATGTTAACAAGCTTACAGCCGCTTGGGATATGGCGAAAACAGTAGCGGCGCGGCAGCTTGTTCAGCCGGGTTAAGATTTCCTTGGCCATAGGGACGCCCGGCACAGTAATCGCAGGTAGGGAAATTGATTTTGTGAAATATAAAGTCCCGCATAACCGCAATCCGCTCGTCTCTGGCGAGCTTTTGCACGTAAGAGAGCCGTAAAGAATCCGAACTGCAGGGGGGAACCGCGCCCAGATTCATCGCATTAGCCATAAACGGGCAATGGTACAGCTTGCCGTCCAGCAACGTCAGGAGGTTTTTGGCGCAGCAGCCAAGGAACAGCGCCTCCAATGCTGCGGGTGCCCGTCCGTGTCTCTCAATGGATGCACAGGGACTCCATTTTTCGATCCGGGACGTGGTATAGGCGATTTTTTCCCGGATCAGGGCCTCTTCCAGCCGGGATAGATTCCTCGAGAGCGTTCCGTAGTCAGTAATGCGGAAGACAACTTTATCACCGCGCATCAGCGGCCAGGCCTCCGGCGGGGGCACGATGGTTCCGTTTGTGAAGATGACTAGGCGGCGGATCCGCTCATCCTGCGCCAGCTTGTCAATCAGCTGATATACTTCCTTGTTCATCAAAGGCTCACCGCCGATAATCCTCAGCTCATAGAGGATGTCAACACAGTCCAGTAACGCATCCACCGCCTCCGCCAGCTCTTTTGCGGAGTAATCTCTGGGCTTATGATAATACTGCATGAGGTTGGAGCACTCCCGGCAGCGAAGGGAACAGCGTTCGGTTACTACTATATCCACGCTGCGGATGTAGACGCCGGCGCCCATGTGCCGGTGCAGGTTCACGCACTGCTCAACTTCCTCGCTGGCGATCCGGGCATCCTTAGAAAAAGAAAACTTGGTATGAGAATACTCTGAATCGGGATACTCTGAATCAGAAGACTCTATAGTAAATAACTTTTTATAATCACTTCCCGCCAGCGCCTCATGCGCCAGTATCACACGGCTTTCCTTGCCTAACGGCAGCCGGCTGAGCAGATGGTGTGCACTGGGAATGGCAACAAGATATTCGGCATTGTCACGGTAGCGTTCCACCGCTTCATCAATCCCGATTACCGGCAGGCCAAACAATGTTTTCCCGCGCTGCTCGTCGTCCCCGAAACAGGTTATCCGGTTCTTATAGACCCAATAAATCGCCTCTGCGGCGGAGCCGGTGCCTATTATCACTCGTTCCATCTTCTCATCCCCCTGATGCCCATCCTTTATATGCTCATCTACCTGATTTTACCCTTGAGGAAATAGTTCGTCATTTATCCTCGTTAACCCCCAGATGCCAATAGCCTTAATTGATCAAAAGCCTGCCACACCCCGTCCTGCAGGATGTCTCCGGTCACTAGGTCAGCGGCTTCTTTCAAGATGTCGGCACTATTGCCCATCGCCACGCCCACATGGGCATATTGGATCATTTCAAGGTCATTCCATCCGTCTCCGAGGGCGATCACCTCTTCGCGGCCAGCGGACAGATAGTTCAGCAGCGTCGCAATACCGGCGGCCTTGTGCATGCCGCCCTCCGATATCTCGCCGCTATACAAATCTTCCGTGACACTATTAGGGACGATGATAAAGACATCCTGCCATTTTTTCTGCAAGTCTTCTACACTACGGTCAGCATTGAAGTAAACGATCTTGTTTACATAGGGTACTTCGCTTATTTCCTTGACCAAGGCAAACCGGTCACGGAAACCGCGGCCGGCCTGATCTATATCAAAGCCTTTTTTTAGCATATAGCGACGGAATTCTTCAAAGGTCTCCGCAGTCACATAGATGTTGTCATTCGCCTCATATAGGACTGCGGCCTGATGGCGGAGCAGATAATGGTTCAGCCGCTCCAGTCTGTCTCTGTTCATCGGCTGATGCGCGATAGGCTGGCCCGCATATTCCACATAAGCGCCCGCGCTGGTTATCATGCCGGCAAAACCGAGTTCTGCCACCTGCTTCGGTATTGCGGACCGGGAGCGGCCGGTGGCGATAAAAATCTCATGGCCGTTCGCCTTAGCCAGTTTAAGGGCCTCTTTTGCCGAAGCCGGAATATACTCCCCTTTCATCAATAATGTCCCGTCAATATCCAGAAATATCAGTTTCCTGTTGGTTGATCGCATCGCATCCCTTTCCGTGCTTAGCCTTTGAGATTACTGTGGAATTAAAAGAGCCGACGAAACTTGCGTCTCAGCCGGCTCAGTGTAAAAGGGGAATTTTACCATATTTTATTGGTAGCGGTTGTCTATGTTCCGGCTACAAAAATACTATAACAGATTGAACTGAATAATGCAAGTAATATTTTATATTTTTATATATTACTTCTCCTGAATGATCTTGAGCACCTTGTCACGGAACTGCGGGCTGGCAAAGGCTACCCATGTATCATGTTTTTCCTTCTTTCCCTCCGCAATCTTATGGTAGTAAAATAAGATTGTATAGTATTCCAAGTTGGTGCGAACGGTTCCGCTTCTAATACTCATTTTCATCACGTCACTTTCCATCTTTGTCACATCCCTTAAGCGGATTATATGAGCACCGCTCATAGGATCTGTTGACAGAACATAGTCACGAGAAATCCAGAGCCGCTTATCCTTTTGCTCTTCTTTATAATCCAGACATTCCACCGTGCCGGACCCGTCTTTGGAGAGCATCTGAGCCGCAAACGCTTCCCGTTCTCCGGGACTTTTCAGATCCCTTCCCATCGCCTCTTCTAAGCGCTTCAAATACCGTTTGCCATAATTAATGGGCGGACGGACAATGAAGAAGAACAGCATAATTACAATGCCGAGGATAAGGCCAATCAGAATATTAGATATCGCCCCTTCTATACCGCCTGTCAATAATCCAATCCCTGAAAGAACAAGGATACTGCCCGGTATTATCGAAATTGTAATCAAATTCGTTAATTTTCTTTCCTTGGCAAGCACCTCGGTACTCCATTGACGTTCCCGTTCCCGCAACTCTTCATGACTTGAACCCATGATAATCCTCCTTTTAATAATGAATATAAATAACGATAAAATTATAAATATTATAATTTTATTTTATATTACATTCATTTCATTGTCAATAATCGGGCTTGTCTGTGTCTTAATTTCCAAAACTCTTGTTAAAAAACCGCAATCAGTATATAATTTTAGGATAAAGGATCTACATATGCATATTGGAGGGAAAGTATGTCTGTTACAGATGAAAAGATCATTGACTTTGCCGGGTTAGACAAGAATGGTAAAAGGCTTATTCTTACCATTACCGATTATTTGACATGGGGTGAAGAAACTGACGATGTCCATTTACTTATGCTACAGAATAAACTGAATGTTTATTTACAGTACATTGAAAGCGGTGAAGTAAATGAAGAATTTGAACCGGATAAGTATAACTATATTGTTATCAGTATCATCGCCAAATATCCTTTTAGTGCGGAGTGCCTTAAATTTTTAAGTATGTCGAAAAAAGCCATCAATGAAGCCGGCTTTGGTCTTGAATGGGAGTTCATGCCTTCCTGCTATTGACACTTTACCTCCAGATAACCTTGCAGCTTGCTCATGTCATATTCGGTAAATACTTCCATATTGGGGTCGTAGAACTTGCCGTCATAATGCACGAGGTAATGGCAGTACAAGCCCATTTTTTCCATCATGATGCAGCATTTGGGCAACGTTGCCTCCCGTCCCTCGGTATAGATGACGATATCACTGTGATCGATCCCGTAATAATTAAGCGCGGAAATCATCATCGCCATGGTCGCCTGCCACTCCCGGCAGTCCATGACACTCATGACCTCCGCAATGGTCACCCCGGCCAGCATCGCCACACAGGTCTGTCCGCACAGTCCGTCAACCGGCTGGATGATGACCTCCATGCTGTCAATCCTGCGGATCGGGTTATCAAAACTATAGGGGCTGTTCTTGCCGACTTCAATCAAGCTGCCGCTGATATGTAGCAGTATCTTATGCTCTTCGCTGATATCAATATGCGCTACCTCGTCACTGCTGAGATGGATCTTATAATTGCCCTTTTTTTCGGGGAGCAGTTCACAGGCAATGATTTTATTGTCCAAGACAATGTCCGCCTGGATCACATCTCTTTTCTTACAGACCTCCCATACATTGAAAGGAATCCGGATCGTATACTTGTCCTCGCTTTTTACAGTCTTTCCATTAAAAAAATACCGCACCTAACTTACCTCCTTGCGCTTTGCCTTTTATCAGATTCGTACATCCTGGCTTGTTCATCAAGAGCCGCAGATGATTGATAAAACGGTTAAGTGAGCTTCACTTAACCGCTTCTGTCACAATATCATCATATCATCGGATTTCCGTCTTCATCGTCTCCATGGGGAATAGGATTTCCACTGCCTGTTATGGAAGAAACCACTGCCACGATAATCACGACAAGTATCAGCAACAGTCCTCCACCTAAAAGTAACAATACCATTTATCCGGTTTCCTTTCATGTTCATTTACTGCATCAACAAGATGCATAACCTCATATCCTGATTGCTTTTATTGTAAAACATCCGGCTCCTAATTTCAATCTTTTTTTACACACTCTCAAGCATTACCCCATGTGCCACTCCGGGTATGCTCTGGCCTTCGTTAAAGCTGGTCTTGCTGAGCAGGGCTCCGGTAGGAACGAACAGCACTTTCCTCCAAGCTTTTTCTTCAATCTGTTTCAGGATATAGGCTGACAAAGTTATGGCACAGCACCCGCAGCCGGAGCCGCCGGCATGCGCCGACTGGGTCTGCAAGTCATATATCTCCATGCCGCAGTCTAAGTGTAGCTTGGAAATATCCATCCGCTTTTCCCTCATCAGATCCCAGAGTACCTTCTGCCCGATCGTTCCTAGGTCGCCAGTAATAATCTTATCATAATCTTCTGGCCCGCTGTCAAAATCACAAAAATGCCGGCAGATAGTATCGGCGGCGGCCGGTGCCATGCAGGCTCCCATGTTCAGCGAATCCTTGAGACCATAATCAATGATCTTACCCGAAGTGATGCCGGTTATCTCGGCCCGGCATTTCTCGCCGCGGATACTACTCAAGATAAATGCCCCGCTTCCCGTCACCGTCCAATGTGCCGACAGCGGCCGCTGATTCCCATAAGCCAGCGGGAAGCGGAACTCTTTCTCGGCACTGGCAAAATGGCTGGAAGTCACACAGCCGACATAATCGGCGATCCCCGCCGCCAAGGCCATCGCTCCTAGGGAAAGGGAAAGGCCGCAGGTGGAACAAGCTCCGTATAGCCCTATCAACGGAATCGGAAAGGAAGCGAGGCCGAAACTGCTGGCAATCGACTGACCCAGCAGGTCGCCGGCAAACAGATAGCTTATGTCTTCCTGGGCAAGGCCGGCCTTGCCGATGGCCAGCAGCAGCGCCTCCTTCTGAAGGGTGCTTTCCGCCTCCTCCCAAGTCTTGCAGCCAAAGAAGTCGTCCTTACCGATCATATCGAACAAATCCCCAAAAGGCCCCCTTCCTTCCTTAGTTCCCGCTACCGAAGCGCTTGCCGTTATATAAACGGGCCGGGAAGGAATAAAACTCTGTTTATTCGCATGATTCATAGTCTTGTCCATATATATTACCTCAACACAATAAAATCAGTATAAAGTTAGTATAAAAAGAAAAACCGTAATTATTCAGCATGACCTTGAATAATTACGGATGATGCATATTTTATCAGATTTTTCAAAAACTATCCTTAGCAATAATTATCAGACACGTTCGGTGGAATATGAAACATGAGGTAATGCTATGGATAATCATAAAAAGTATTCACAGAAACAATATGAAGAATATGTGAAAACGGTAACCCCTACCCACAGCTTATCCGCGCAGATGATAAAGGCTTTTATCTGCGGAGGCATAATCTGTACCCTAGGGCAGTTTATCACCAAATATCTTACAGACAGCCTAGGTCTGGAAAAGGAAATGGCCGGCAGCGTCTGCTCCTTACTTCTGATACTATTAGGAGTTATCTTGACCGGGCTTGGCCTTTACCATAAAATAGCCCGCTTCGGCGGCGCCGGCGCCCTGGTGCCGATCACCGGATTTGCCAATTCCGTAGCATCTCCGGCCATTGAATATAAAGCAGAGGGACATGTCTTCGGGATCGGCTGCAAGATTTTTACGATAGCCGGCCCGGTCATCCTGTATGGCATCTTTATTTCCTGGCTATTGGGACTTGTTTACCTCGTATGGCAGCAAACGGGCATCGGGCCATAAGGGAAAACTCATGTCATAAAGACTCATGCCAGAAAGCCGGAAAAAAACACGAGATATACCATAAAAGGCATGTATAAGAAACAAACTATCGTTTTCACCGCCGAGGATTTAAAGTTGGCGTAATCCGCCACGACCGACATGGTCAATGGGAGAAATATCAAGAACATTTCCAAACTAAAAAAGAAGGAAACTAAATAAGTAAAACAATATCCAAAAAATACAAAAGGAAAAAATGGCTTAATCATAGCTTTCATTAGTATCACCTATAGTACATCTATTATTTATACCTGTCTATGCTTGCGGATAGTATGATACAAAGTTACGCAAAAAAGATATAGAATATAGCGAATCAGGCGGAGAAATATTACACAGTATTGACATTACGCACAAAATGATTCCTGATATGATAATACGCTTTTGGCAATCATCCTCCAATGCGGACATAAATCCCAAAATTAGACCCGCTACCCCTAATACCACCCCGGTTATTCTTAAAGCAGCCGGTACAACGTCATTACTAAAAATAGACAAAGGCCACAGGTGCAGAAAAACAACACCGATAATGCCGAAAAATAATGACGTGTAACCCATCAAATTAGATCTTATTAACTCTTTTTCCTCAGAATAATTCATGAACGCCACCTCTATTAACAAATATTATCATATGAATTTGCGAATGTCTATATTTATCTTTCTGGAATTATTTTCGCTGTAAGCTGTTTTCACTGAAATTAAGGCCATTTTCCGATTCGTTCCCCGCTACTCCGCCAGCCAGAAGAGATGATTTGCCATTACTTTGGGCGGGAAACTTAGTCTTCACTTATTTTCGGGAGCCGGAACCGGCGCCGATGAGGCCCGGGCAATCTGACGATGACCGCTTAAGCCAGTCAGCTGATGGCAAGGATCACTGCAGTCGCAATTTATCAGATCAGCGCGCCGGCACTTTAAGAAATGCCGTATTATTAGTTAGCTTTATAATATAGACAAAATCAGATATCTGAATTAGAATAAAGTAATAATAAGTAATAATATCTGTAAATCATGACCAAACATTGACAGGAGAGCTACATGCGTGAAAAACTGTACACCATCCCCTTAAACGATGCCGTCAATGCCGACGGCGAATGTCCTTTCTGCTTTATCGAACGAAAGGTCGAGCAAGACCTGCTGGATTTTATCCTAGGAAGCGGATCCTCCTATATGGAAAGCGATATCCGGGAAATAACCGATCAAGAAGGCTTCTGCCGCGTCCATTTGAAGAAAATGTATGATTACGGCAATACCCTAGGTAACGCATGGATCCTCAAAAC
The DNA here is from genome assembly GCA_002293475.1 of Lachnospiraceae bacterium UBA938. Lineage (GTDB taxonomy): Bacteria > Bacillota > Clostridia > Lachnospirales > Lachnospiraceae > UBA935. The sequence continues at coordinate 10,857 of DBDG01000038.1, read as the reverse complement.
CCATTATCAGCGCCTTATCAAGGAAATGCGGGAGCAGTTCCAAAATTTCACTCCGGCCAAGACCACCTTTAAAACCAAGTTAAGGAAAACCTCCGAACTGTCCAATCCGGTCGGGATCTGGGCCGAAGCAAAAGAAAAATCATGTTACATATGCCGGAGTTTCGCCGAAACCTATGAGCGATACCTAGATACCTTTTTCGTAATGTACAAAAATGATGCCGGGTTCCGGGATAAGATCAAACACTCAAAGGGCTTCTGCCTGAAACATTTCGGCGATCTGATGGAAGCTTCCGACCAGAAACTGCCGGACAAAGAAAAAAACCAGTTCTATCAGGAACTGTTTACCCTGATGAACGAAAATATGGCGCGGATATACGATGATGTCTCATGGCTAGTGGAGAAATTCGACTACCGCAATCAAAATGCCGACTGGAAAAATTCCCGGGATGCCATCCAGCGCGGTATGCAGAAACTAAAAGGCGGTTACCCCGCCGATCCGATCTATAAAACAGAAAAATAACAGCGGCAAGTCATTTATAAGAAATAGTATTGATCATCCCTAGGTACTGCTTGGCTTCCGTATAAAAAAGCTCCGGCTGATAGGATCCGCGTCGGATGCTCTCACTCATCAGGCCCGACAGCGTAATATGGATCATCCTGCCGATCCGGTTGACATCCGCCTCCGGCCGAAACCGGGAAGTATCGGCACGGTCCATCTGCTTCCGGTAGGTTCCGGTCAGGCTATCCCGCTGTTCTTTCGTTGCTTCCAGCGCCTCCGCCTCTTCTTCCTCGTAGATGCTGTTTAGAAACTGCTGCATATAGGGATAGTTCTTCGATGCCTTAAGCTTAGCCGCTTCCATTTCGTTAAGCAGCGTAAAATAGTCGGTTTCCCTTCTGTCTACGCTGGTAGAAATCTCTAGGATCATATAGCGGACACAGTAATCCGCCAAGAAGCTGTATAAACCTAATTTGCTTATAAAATAATGAAACAGCAGGCCTTTGCTGATGCCCGCTTCTTTCACGATGTCGTCAGTACTGGCATGCTGATATCCGTTCAAGGCAAATATCTTCAGGGACGCATTGATCATTCTGTCCTGCTTTTCTTTTTTCAAGTCAAAAAACTTATCATTCATAGTTCAGCCTGCCTTTAAATTCTCTGCCCCCTGCAAACAAAATCGTCCATGTTGACTTTTTCGGTCGAGTTTTAATATACCATATATATAATTTACATTCAAGGCTATCGGACAAACTAGTAAGCAAATTTTTTTGAGGTACTACATCTTGTATATCCACTTTTCCGCTTTATTTTTTCTAAATTTCAGGAAGATTTCGACAAAAAATTTATGGAATTTTTATACATATTCCCTTTTCTTTTCTTTTAAATAGTATTAAGATAAAGATAGCATAATATAATAATAAATGAATTGAAAGGAGTACTTGTATGGCGAATAAATTTGGCAAATTCATGTTCTTGTCCATGGCGACCGCCGCCACTGCCGCAGGCGTATATTATTATCTGCAGAAGAAAAAAGCCGCTGATGTAAATGACTCTTCCGCGTGCGATGACGAGGATGAGGATTTCGATGATTTCAGTGATGATCTTGATGATGATGAACCTCCCTCTAAGCGTTCTTATGTATCCTTAAATCTCAATAAGGCAGAATCCTTTGCCTCCGGAGCTTTACACAAAGCCAAAGAGGTGATCACCGATTCTTATCATCAAGTCAAAGATACCGTCAAAGCCGTTGCCGAAAGTGCCGTCAACGGCTCCAAGGAATTTGTGGATCTAACCAAACACGCTGCCGCCGAGGCCGCAGATGAAGTCAAGGAGGATGCCTCAGAGGCCTTCGAGGAACTGAAAGATACCGCCGAGACAGTCAAGCAGGAAGCCGGCGACGCCGTTGTGAAAGGTGCCGTTAAAGTCGAAGAATTCTTTAATGAAGAAGACAACCAATAATTTTTCTTAATCAAAACGGCGGTATCCTTTGGGGTACCGCCGTGGCCTTATTTTGCCGCTTAAGTTTATGCTTCATCCCTAGCGGCCGTTTTTCAGTTCTTTTAAGACGATCTCTTTCAAATCCCTTGCCTTATCCTTGATCCGGTTATTGGCGGAACTGGAAGTGAGGATCGCGCCGATCAGCTTAGCAGCCACGTCAAACTGCTTTAAACTGATCGCCATGGAAGAAAGCAGATAATCAAGCGTGCTTTCATCCATGCCACACATAGGGTAGCCTTCAGCCGTCCTTGCCGAGAGAAATCCTTTGTAAGCGCTCTGCAGATATTCCTGTTCCTGCTCCTTGATCTCCTCATATTCCCGCTCGTAATCAGCCTGGGTATTATCCAAGTTTTCCGCCATGCCACGGAGCAGCCACGCGGTCTTCAGGCAGATATATGCTTTTTCGCTGTCTTTAGCCCGTTTGATGACCGCGTTGACCAAGCTAAGCTGATAGCGTTCAAAAGCCAGATCATAAGAATAAACGTTCGGCCTTTCCGGCTGCGGGACAAAGAACTTTGATATTGACTCTTTGATCAGCTTGCTCTGGCTAGACGCTAACATCCCGAAATACCGGCTCAATGCCGTATAGCCGCACTTAGGACAGGAAACCACGTCGTATTTGCCGACGTCCAGCTGCTCATACCGAGGACGCAGATCGGGGTCTGTTCCGATGAGCCTCGCCTTGCCGGTACGGACCGTCCTCTCGCCGAACTTGTGGTCACAGGACGGACATACATGCGTTTTGTCAAATAAAAAATCATCTTCAATATACTTAGGAGCCGCTTTCTCGGTTCCGGCTTCTTCCGCGTTTTCTTCTTTTGACCCGTTTGGGCCGTCATATACTTTCACCTCTTTCAAAATATCCAGCCCATATTTGCCTATTCTTGAAAACAACCCGACCATCAGCGGTCTCCTCCTTCTTCTTTTGGCATGATCTTAAAGGAGCTCTTTAAAGACACGATCCGGTTAAATACCGGTGCCCCCTCCTTGCTGTCTTTGGCATCCACACAGAAGAAGCCCTGCCGCACGAACTGAAAGCTCTCATATGGGGAAACCGCGGCCAAGGCCGGCTCCAGACAACATTCTTTTAATATCTTTAAAGAGTCCGGATTCAGGTTCAGGCTCCCGTCCTCGTTATAAACGCCCTTTTTCTCGTCAATAATATTCTCATATAATCTGACTTCCGCCTTCACGGCCCCTTGCACCGGAACCCAATGGATCGTGCCTTTGACCTTCCGTTCGGCAAAGCCCGAGCCGCTTCTGGTCGCCGGATCATAGGTGCAGTGAACCTCCGTCACTTTACCGCTTTCGTCCTTCACGCAGCCGGTGCAGGTAACAAAATAAGCGTTCATCAGCCGCACCTCGTTCCCCGGAAACAGACGGAAATATTTCTTGGGGGGCTCTTCCATAAAATCATCGCGCTCAATATACAGTTCCCGGCCAAAAGCCACTTCCCTAGTTCCTAGCTCTTCATTTTCCAGATTGTTAGAGACCGTCATCCACTCGGTCTGCCCTTCCGGATAATTATCAATCACCAGCTTGACCGGATCCAGCACTGCCATCATGCGCGGACGCTTAAGCTTTAAGTCTTCCCGGATACAATATTCCAGCATGGCATAATCTACCGAGGAATTACTCTTTGATACCCCGCATAGATCGACAAAATTCTTGATAGATTCGGGGGTAAAGCCCCGGCGTCTCAACGCCGCTATGGATACCAGACGGGGATCGTCCCAGCCGTCCACGATGCCTTCTTCCACCATTTTCTTAATATAGCGCTTGCCGGTAACCACATTGGTAAGGTACAGCTTGGCAAACTCGATCTGCTTCGGCGCCGGGTCGTACTCCAGCTCCCTGACCACCCAGTCATAGAGCGGCCGATGATCTTCAAACTCCAGCGTACAGATAGAATGGGTGATCCCTTCAATGGCATCTTCAATCGGATGGGCATAGTCATACATCGGATAGATGCACCATTGGTCGCCCGTATTATGATGAGTCATATGAGCCACCCGGTAAAGGACCGGATCGCGCATATTGATATTCGGCGATGCCATGTCGATCTTCGCCCGCAGCACCTTTTCCCCGTCCTGATACCGCCCGTCCTTCATATCCGCGAACAGCCGCAGGTTCTCTTCGATACTGCGCTCACGGTCGGGGTCGTCCCGCCCCGGTTCGGTCAGGGTTCCCCGGTATTCCCGCATTTCTTCGGCCGTCAGGTCAGACACATAGGCTTTTCCCTTCCGAATCAGCTTCACGGCCCCCTCATACATCGGCGCAAAATAATCCGAGGCAAAAAACAGCCGGTCTTCCCAGTCTGCCCCCAGCCAACGGATATCCGCCAAGATCGACTCGACGAATTCGACTTTTTCCTTAGTCGGATTGGTGTCGTCAAACCGCATGTTGAACTGACCGCCATATTCCTTCGCCAAGCCGTAATTAAGCAAGATGCTTTTCGCATGCCCGATATGCAGATACCCGTTCGGCTCAGGCGGGAACCGCGTCTTAACCGTCTTACAGGTACCCTCCGCCAAGTCCTTGTCAATGATCTGCTCGATAAAATGTCTAGATATTACATTGTCCTGCATAAAACCTTCTCCTTACTATTTGCCAACACGGCAGCATTACTGTTACTGACTTATCCGTAAAATATCTTCACTAAGAGCGAGGGGCCTAACATCGAAATTGCCACGGCATAAGCCAGATCAAGCCAGACCACGCTCCCCAGCGCGCCCAGATAAATCAACCCGACAATCGGTGCCGTTATAATCTTCGCTATCAGGGAAACGTCTTGATTCTTCAGTACGGAAGCTACCAGCGAACGGGCATCACCCGTACTGGGAAACGCATGCATCAAAACCGAAAAGCCCACCCATAGCAAAAATATCTGCAGCAGCCCCAGCGGCGAACTGACGGTGCTTTCAATATCACCGAATACAAAAAGCTGGAGATATGCCGGCATGGTTATGATCATACCCAGAACCGTATTTACCAAAAAAGGCCCGGCTGCCGTCAGTAGATTCTTCCACGGGTTGTCACATTTTTCATGTATCACATAACCGCAAGGGTTACTGAACTGAAAATATTTTACCTCAAAAACGGGAATATTGCAAATCCGGCAGCATATCTGATGTGCCAGCTCATGCACGATCACTCCCGGAAAAGTTAATAAACCAATAAGCTGTCCTGGTATAAAAAACATCTTGCCCCTCCTGTCATCACTTGTTCACACATTAACTCCCATTGGTACGCTACGCACCCGCTAATACCCGACATAATAATCATACAGCGCCATCTCTCCGGCCAAGAGGGCATAAAATTCATCATCAAAATAATAATCCTGCGCTTCCAGTTCTTCTTTGATCTTATTGGCCTCATCCGTCATGCCGTTAACATACAGCGCCACAATATAAGTATCTGCCACGTAATTTCCCTCCGGATACCATTCGTAGGCCGTCTGGGCATGCTCCAGCCCCTTGGCGAGATTGCCTTCTGCCATTTCCAGCGTGGCAAAGGCGCGCTGGATCAATGCATCGTCCTTATTGATATTATAGGCATGCATCAGCAGTTCCCGGGCTTTATTCAGCTCCCCGTCCCGCCGTAAAATAACGGCTATCTCCGTTTCCGCAATATAGTTCATCGGGCTTGCTTCAAAACATCTTTCCAGCCAATATAACCGTTCCGCGTTATCAATCGAATAGGATGCCGCGTAATAACAGGCCAAGCCCTGGTCATACATTTCATAATCCGCAAGTTCTGCTATTAAATCCCGGAACCCCCGGTAGCGGCTTTCCAAATCAGGATCATCCGCCTCTACACCATCCCAATAATTCTCAGCAAGCCAATCTATCCTATCAGCCGTATGATAATACACATCCAGCCGGTCCTGATAGCCGCTTATCCGGTCATATTCACTATCGCTGACCTCCTTGCCCGCAAGGTACGTTTCGATTGCATAGCTGGCATAGTCATAGAACTCATAGCGCATGCCGATATCCGCGCTGCGGACCGCTATTTTTTCCGAGTCCGGATACTTTTCATTCAGTTCCATCAGACTGATCAGCACCGCATGCGGATAGCCGTCCTCCGCCTTCTGCTCAGCCCCCACATAGATGGCATAATCGTTCAGGACCGGCACAAAGAACACGACCGCCACAGCTACTAGGATCAGCAAAAGTGCCGCCGCCCCATAAATAGCCGGCGGAACTTTTAATTTTATCTTCTCTTCCCGACACTGGCTGCATAAAACCGAGTCGGGATTTTCTGAACGGTCAATATACCTCTTATGACATAGCTTACACCGATTTTCATCCTGAAAATACTCCATACCGTTATTATACTCCACTCCTAACCCCTCCTTATTTATAACTGCCGCTCCCTAGCCAATGCTCAATGCCGGAAATGGCGCATTCCGGTAAATACCATGGCAATACCGTATTCGTTACATTTGTCGATAGAGAGCTGGTCATTGATTGAGCCGCCAGGCTGGATAATTGCGGCAATCCCCGCCTCATGAGCCGCTTCCACGGTATCACTGAACGGAAAATAAGCATCAGAAGCCAGAATCGCCCCTTCTGTCGCCTGCTCACCGATCAGCTCGGCGGCATGGTCAAAGCTTTGCCTGGCCGCCCAGATGCGGTTTACCTGGCCGGGACCGATCCCGATGCTCTGACCGCCTTTCACCACGGCTATACCGTTCGATTTGACATACTTAACCACCTTCATGCCAAACACCATATCCGCCATCTGTGCTACAGTCGGCTGGACATTTGTCACCACCTTCCAGTCGGCTTCCTCATACAACCGGGAGTCAATTGTCTGCACAATCAGCCCGCCATTGACTTTCTTCATATCCAGCGCCTTTTCATCCTGCGGCATCTGGATATCCTTAAGCTCCAGGACACGGATATTCTTCTTGGAACAAAGCAGCTCCCGCGCTTCTTTTTCATAGGAAGGCGCTACCGTCACCTCCAGAAAAATACTGTTCATCTCTTCTGCCATCGCCCGAGTAACCTCACGGTTTGCCACCACGATCCCGCCGAATATCGATGTCTTGTCCGCCGCAAAGGCTTTTCTCCACGCCTCCGTAATATCTGAGCCGCTGCCGACCCCGCAAGGATTGCCATGCTTGCAGGCCACCACCGTCGGTTCGCTGAACTCCTTCAGCAGTTCCAGCGCCCCGTTCGTGTCATTAATATTATTAAAGGACAGCTCTTTGCCGTTCCACTGCGCCGCCTCCACCAGCGATCCCTTCTGTCTCCCCACCTGCCGGTAAAAAGCCGCTTTTTGCTGTGGATTCTCCCCATAGCGCATATCCTGCACCTTCTCAAAGGTCAACGTCAAAGTCTCCGCGAAATCTTGGTCTCCCCGCTCCTTCTTCAAATAATCCGCAATCATCGTATCATAATGGGCGGTATGGGCAAACACCTTCTGCATCAGGTAAAGCCTAGTTTCCCGCAAAGTCCTGCCGTTTTCCTTCAGTTCATCAAGTACCAGCCCGTAATCAGCCGGATCCGTCACCACTGTCACATCCTGATAATTCTTAGCCGCGCTCCGCAGCATCGTCGGCCCGCCGATATCTATATTCTCGACCGCTTCTGCCATGGTCACGCCTTCCTTCATAATCGTCGCCTTGAAAGGATAGAGATTGACCACTACGAAATCAATCACATCAATCGCAAGCTCTGCCAGCTGCCTTTGATGTTCGGCATTATCACGCATGGCCAAGATACCCGCATGCACCGCCGGGTGCAACGTCTTGACCCGGCCGTCCAGACATTCCGGAAATCCCGTCAGCTCGGACACTTCCATAGCCGGTACCCCCTCCTCCCGCAGCTTGCTGTAAGTCCCGCCGGTCGAGACAATCTCCACCCCCAGGCCCGCAAGTTCCTTACAAAAATCCACAATTCCGGTCTTGTCCGATACACTGACTAATGCTCTCATTTCCATCCTCCATTTATCTGTCTCTGTTTATAAAACTCTGATACCGTATAAGAATATTGGTATAATCACACCTACAAACAGAAAAAGCACCCTCAACGGGTCCTTTTTCTGTTATCCAAAACCTTGTAATTACCGGCTCTGTACTTATGTGCGTAAACGCACCTATGTGCGTAAACGCACCTATGTGCGTAAACGCACTATGT
>DBDG01000038.1:0-2636 GCA_002293475.1 Lachnospiraceae bacterium UBA938 | reverse complement strand
GTGCGTAAACGCACTATGTGCGTTAGAAGATTCGAACTCCCGACCTTTTGGTCCGTAGCCAAACGCTCTATCCAGCTGAGCTAAACGCACATATTCATACAACGAAATTTATCATACAATACTAAGCCGACTTTGTCAAGAGAAATATGAGCGGAATTATTTTCGCGGCAAGCTTTTTTCGCTGAAATTCAGGCCAATTTACCGGTTCGCTACCCGCCACTTAGCCAGCCAGAAAAGATGATAAAACACTTTCTGTCTAGTGTACTGACTTATCAGTACGCTATCTCCTTACCGGCGAGAGGGATCTTAAGTAACTTCGAATAGGCACCCGCCATGGACGGCGCTTGCTGACGACACGGAAGCGGCTAGGCTTTGGGCGGGAAACTTAGCGGCACTTATTTTCGGGAGCCGGAACCGGCGCCGATGAGGCCCGGGCAATCTGGCGATGACCGCTCAAGCCAGTCAACTGATGGCAAAGATCACCGCAACGAAATTAATTCGATCGAATCAGCATGAATCAGCGTCGACTCAACATCTTCGGTAAGGACTGCAGCACATTCCGCCGCCACAGCAAATATTGCAGATCGCATTGGCAATACAGAGTTTCATGCACATACTGCTGCCGCCGGAATAGGGCGGGGTATAAGTGCTCTGCCGCTGGCGGTACCAAGTGTCGCCGTTCTCCATCCGGTAAACCAGATCCTGATAGTCACCGTTGCCCGGATCCATGGCCGCCGCTTTTCGGGCATGTTCCAAGGCCGAAACCTGACTGCCCAAGCCGGCATGGGCTAGGGCACTGTAATAAAACCAGCGCGCATCACGTTCCGCCTGATTCATATCATCCAGGACTGTCCTGGCTTCCCGGTAGTAACCGTTGCGGATATAATTACCGGCTGCCCGCAGATAGCGGTCATCTTCATAACCTGTACTGCCGCTCCGGTCAAAGCCGCCGAAGCCGCCGAAACCGCCGAAACCGCCAAAACTGCCGAAGCCTCCAAAACCGCCAAAATCACCACTCCCACCATAACTTCCCGCCCCCTGGCCGCCGTAGGAATAGCCTTCGGTCCGTTCCTTCATCACCTGTTGGTAGGCCTGCTGTATTTCTTTGAACTTCTCTTCTGCCTGGGCTTTGTGGGGATTATTAATATTGGCATCCGGATGATATTTTCTGCTGAGGTTTTTGTAGGCTTTCTTGATTTCTTCTTCTGAAGCATCCCGGGAAACGCCTAGGACTTGATAGGGGTTGTTCATTTTACTGTTCCTTTATTAGTTTATCCGGCTCACTCGTTTTATCAGTGGCTTTACTTCGTTTCTCTCTTACCTGTTCATAGCGGTACCATACGCCGGAGTATAGGATATTCCGCAATATTTCCACGTTGTCGATAATCGGCAGCTTCTCAAATTCCTTGGAACATTCTGCCATCATCATCGTCAATATAGTAGCACATTCTTCTTCAAAATCCAAATCCTCATATTTTTTCCAGAAGGGATTGTAATTGCCGCCGGCAATATCTTTTTCGATGTCTTCGTATGCGTCCATCAGATAAATGAATTTCCCCAGATAAAAGCCCAGCCTACGCAAGCCTTCCCGCCATCCGTCGGCTTCATAGCTGAGGATTTCCGCCATTACCTCCCCGAACAGCCCGGCCATTTTGTCGATATCGTTTTCTTTTTGCTTCTCCAAAGACCGCAGATCGGCGAGAGCCCGCTCGATTTTATAGGCCTTGTCCGGATAGGCCTTCCTGATCCGGCCAAATGACGGGCGAAGGCCTGCGCCCATGAGACGCCGGCCATATTTTTTCTCATCTTCCCAGTCATCTATACATTTATAGTAGGTCAGCAGGATATTCATATCCGCCGCGTAATCGCTGAAGCGGTTCGTCCTGGTAACATGTTTCTCAAAAGGATGGGCAACGCAGCCGGTTCGTCCTTCTTCTGTCGCCGGCTCATACAGGCTGGTCAGTATCATAACCAGAAATGTCATGTCAAACGACAGCGTCATCTGCCCCCGCCAGCCGTATCGCTCCTTTAGCTTGCGGCACAGCCCACAATAATAAGAGTGATAGACATCATATTCCTTAAACTTCATTTCCCCTTGGTTGACTATGATATATCCAAACATGTCATCACCCTGTCCTTTTAGCTCTTTTTGATAAAAGTCTGCCGACATCGCGGACATGAGATTTCGATTCTGCCTTTTCCCCTCGGTATTCTTATCTTCTGCCGACAGGACGGACATTTATATATATGATGGGTCTTTCTCTGCTGCCACCCGGCCTTACGCCGCCGCCAGGATGACTTTAACCGGTTCTCATACGTCAGGTAGATCCGGTTCTCTTCCGCCCTTTTATAGATATTCCGGGAAAACATCCGGAAATAAACGATAATAAGCCCCACCAGCCCGATCATGGTTAGCGGCGAGCCGGTCAGGAACAATAAGGCCTCTGCTATTATAGTAACTACTATCAGAAAGCGGTTAAGATTATCATTACCATATCTGCCCCTCATAAACCGAATAATTCTCTCTCTCATTGCCGACCGTCCTTTTACTTTTTATGATTCCATCCTACTTCTTTATCGGCAATAATGCAATAAATACTCTCTAAATAAATTATAAAAATAGTGCCTTCGGCACC
>DBDG01000081.1 GCA_002293475.1 Lachnospiraceae bacterium UBA938 | reverse complement strand
TTTTCGGGAGCCGGAACCGGAGCCGATGAGGCCCGGGCAATCTGACGATGACCGCATAAGCCCGGGCAATCTGACGATGCCTACCTAAGCAACACCCCAATACCCGCCCAGTACCTTCATTTTCCAAACATAGCATATCAACAATGTTTGCCAATTTCCACCAAAATAATATCCGGACCAATCTTAATAATATCCTTATATGGTATAATAATATCCGGTTCGTTATAAAACAGTGCATTAAATTTATTCCTTCCGCAGATAATAAGCGCGTGAATATGCCCGTTACAGTCTTCAAATTCCAGATCCGTCACTTTCCCCAGACATTTACAGCTATGGATATTTATGACATCCTTACATTTCAGCTCTGAAAATAACATTGGTTTCACTCCTTTTTTATATGTATATTTTTCTTCTAATCGGTGAATGATTAAATTAAAATAATCAATTCAGAATCAATTCAGGAGGAAAATGTATGGCACAGGGAAAAGTTGAGATCTGCGGTGTCAATACGGCAAAACTGCCGCTTTTGAAAGCAGGGGAAAAAGAAGAGCTTTTCGGCAGAATCGAAGAAGGGGATCTGGAAGCCAGGAAGACATATATAGAAGGCAATCTGAGATTAGTTTTGAGCGTTATCAAACGCTTTTCTTCCAGTAATGAAAATGTCGACGATCTGTTTCAGATCGGCTGTATCGGATTGATTAAGGCCATCGATAACTTTGATACTACGCTGAACGTCAAGTTCTCTACTTATGCCGTGCCGATGATCATCGGTGAGATCCGGCGCTTCCTTCGCGACAACAACTCTATCAGGGTCAGCCGTTCGCTCAAGGATACGGCCTATAAAGCCATCTATGCCAAGGAAAATATGATCAAGAGGAACCTGCGTGAGCCGACCGTCACCGAGATCGCGGAAGAAATCGGGATTTCCAAGGAAGACATCGTCTATGCGCTGGATGCCATCCAGAACCCTATGAGCCTGTATGAGCCGATCTTTACCGATGGCGGCGATACGCTATATGTCATGGATCAGATCAGTGATAAAAAGAACAAAGAAGAGACTTGGGTCGAACATCTCTCGTTAAGCGAAGCGATGAAGCATCTGGGACAGCGGGAAAATGAAATTATCGGGCTGCGCTTCTTTCAGGGCAAAACCCAGATGGAAGTGGCCGACATGATCGGTATCTCGCAGGCACAGGTTTCCCGCCTGGAAAAAAATGCCCTGAAAATCATGAAAAACTATCTGACGGCCTGATAATCCGGCACCGTTTCTGATGTCAAAAAGCAATCAAAATAATTATCTTAAAAATTCATAAAATTTGCTTGACAAAAATTTAATAATAAGATAAAGTGTAAGCAGTTAGTTAAGGCTAACACACTTTGGCTTTGCAGTTGTCTTTGACAGCTAAGGAAATGACCTTTTAAGATGCAGACGTACTGCAAAGCCGCACTTCAAGATGCGGTTGACGCTCAGGATGGAGGATAGAATCATGATGCCATTGACGATAGCCAGAACCGGAGAAGAAAACTCTATTAAAAAAGTCGGAGGCAAGGAAGAAACTAGGCAGTTTCTTGCCAGACTCGGGTTTGTGGCCGGTACGCACATCACCATTATTGCGGAAATAAGCGGAAACATGATTGTGAACATAAAAGAATCGCGAGTGGCGATCAGCCGCGAAATGGCCGCGAAAATAATGGTATGAGGGTGATGTAGGTGATGAACAGGTGATTTAGAAGTAAAGCAACAACTAAATAAGGAGGAAATTTATTCATGCAGACACTGAAGGAAACCAAGCCGGGGGCTACAGTCCATGTAGCTAAAATCGGCGGACAGGGGCCGGTCAAGCGCCGCATCATGGAAATGGGCATCACGAAAGGCGTCGAAGTATATGTCCGCAAGGTAGCTCCCCTCGGAGACCCGGTAGAGATCACGGTGCGCGGTTATGAGCTGTCTTTACGGAAAGCGGATGCAGAACTGATCGAAGTGGAATAGCTTCCGGTAATAGGAAAGAAGGTTCGTAATAAATAACAAAAGTAAACAACCTAAAATAAACGAAAGTAAACGACCTAAAAGTAAACTAAAAGCCAACTAAAAGCCAACGAAAAGCCAACGAAAAGCCAACTAAAAGCAAACAGAGCGGAGTAGGAGCTCCGCATATTTTCGGACATCGTGTTAGTTTTAGCTAACATAAGTCCCGATACAAGGAGGAAAACCTAATGTCTATTAAAATCGCGCTTGCCGGCAATCCCAACAGCGGCAAGACTACATTATTCAATGCGCTCACCGGCTCCAATCAATTCGTCGGGAACTGGCCGGGCGTCACGGTTGAAAAGAAAACCGGCAAGCTGAAGGGGCATCAGGATGTGACTGTGACTGACCTGCCAGGCATATACTCGCTTTCACCCTATACACCGGAGGAAGTAGTCGCCCGGAATTATTTGATTGATGAGCGCCCCGATGTGATCCTGAACATCATTGACGGGACCAACCTGGAACGGAACCTGTTCCTGACCACCCAGCTTACGGAAATGGGCCTTCCCGTCGTGGTGGCCGTCAATATGATTGACGTCGTCCGGAAAAAAGGCGACCATATCGACACCGCTAGGCTGGCCTACGAACTGGGCTGCCAGGTTATGGAAATCTCGGCGCTGAAAGGTGACGGCATCACCCAGGCAGTTAATGCTGCTCTTGCGGCGGCCGGCAGTAAGCATACCGTACCGCGCCACAGCTTTTCGGGCGGTGTGGAGCACACGCTGGCCCATATCGAAGAACACGTCCTGCATGAACTGCCGCAGGAACGTCAGCGTTTCCTGGCCATCAAGCTGTTTGAGCGGGATGAGAAAATAATCGACAAACTGAGGCTTACGCCCGAGCAGGTCGCCCACATTGAAGCTGACATCGTGAGAAGAGAAGAAGAACTGGACGACGACAGCGAAAGCATTATTACCACCGAACGCTATACATACATTGATTCAATTATTAAAAACTGCGTAAAGATAATAAGTCAGGGCCAGATGTCCGTATCTGACAAGATTGACACGGTTATCACCAACCGTTTCTTGGCACTGCCGATATTTGCCGCGGTCATGTTCCTCGTTTATTACGTCTCCGTCACGACGGTGGGTACGCTGGTAACCGACTGGACAAACGACGGCTTGTTCGGCGACGGTTTTGCGTTTTTTGGTGCTTGGGTTCCCGGCGTTCCCGTGCTGGTCTCCGGTCTGCTTGAAGCGGTAAATACCGCCGGCTGGCTCCAGAGCCTGATTGTTGACGGTATCGTCGCGGGCGTGGGGGCGGTGCTCGGTTTTGTGCCGCAGATGCTGATTCTCTTCCTCTTTTTGGCTTTTTTGGAGGCCTGCGGCTATATGGCGCGCGTCGCCTTTATCATGGATAGGATATTCCGCCGTTTCGGACTTTCCGGCAAATCCTTCATCCCGATTTTGATCGGTACCGGCTGTGGTGTTCCCGGTATCATGGCATCCCGTACAATTGAAAATGAACGCGACCGCAGAATGACCATCATGACCACCACCTTCATCCCTTGCGGCGCGAAACTGCCGATTATCGCCCTGATCGCCGGGGCGGTGTTTGACGGCGCGGCCTGGGTTGCGGCCAGTGCATACTTCGTCGGCATCGCGGCGATCATCGGTTCGGGCATCATTTTAAAAAAGAGCAAGCTGTTTTCCGGTGATGTCGCCCCCTTTGTCATGGAGCTTCCCGCTTATCATATGCCGACCGCCGGCAGTGTTCTGCGCGGCATGTGGGAGCGCGGCTGGTCATTTATCAAAAAAGCCGGCACCATTATCCTGTTTTCGACGGTATTCGTATGGTTTGCCTCCGGCTTTGGCTGGGACAACGGCGGTTTTGGCATGGTAGAGATGAATGACAGCATACTGGCACGGATAGGCAGCGTCGTCGCACCGATATTTATCCCGCTGGGCTGGGGTAACTGGCAGTCGGCTGTCGCCGCCATTACCGGGCTGATCGCGAAAGAAAATGTCGTCGGCACCTTTGGGGTCCTGTTCGGTTTTGCCGAGGTTGCCGAAGACGGCATGGAAATCTGGGGTACGCTTGCGGCAAGTTTCGGGACTGCCGCCGCCGCATATTCGTTTCTGGTCTTTAACCTGCTCTGTGCGCCCTGTTTTGCCGCGATGGGTGCCATCAGGCGGGAAATGAACAACGCAAAATGGTTCTGGGGAGCCATCGGCTATCAATGCGGCCTGGCTTATCTGGTGGCGCTTTGTGTGTATCAGTTCGGAATGATGTTGGCCGGCAGCTTTGGGATCGGAACCATTATCGCATTCCTGCTGACCATTGGCACCTTGTACCTGCTGTTTAGTCCTGCCGCTGAGAAAAAGTTGACGAGCCGGACCGTGGGAGCAAGAGGCTGAGCTATATAACCAGTTAAAAGGAAGGAGTAACAGCATGTTAACATTCATCATCGGTAATCTTGGTACCATTGTGGTCGGCCTGCTCGTTGCAGCAGCCTTGGGTGCCATCATTGTTTCCATCGTCAAAGACAGACGACAAGGGAAATGTCCGGGATGCAGCACAAGCTGCGGCAACTGTGCCGGCAGCAGCTGCGGAACTGACGGCAGCTGCCAATGAGCCATGTCATGAGCCCTACATAATGACGACTGCCGTCATGACACCTGCCATCATGACGACTGCATCATGACACCGGCATCATGTAGCAGGGTCACCGCATTTACTTTACTCACTCGCAAAGAGAACTCTTTCTAAGAAAGATGAGTCCCAACCAGCAAGTTTCTGTAAGTTTTTCAAACTCATGCCACCATAAACTTGTTTTTTCAAATGTTCTAAGGCGAGT
>DBDG01000015.1:74591-85346 GCA_002293475.1 Lachnospiraceae bacterium UBA938 | reverse complement strand
GGCGCAAGAAATTTAGCGGAACTTATTTTCGAGAGCCGGAACCGGAGCCGATGACGCCTGGGTAATATGGCGATGACCGCCAAAAAAATAACATGATACCCGGGTAATATAGCGATGTTACTGTGGAGCAGTGGTTTGATTCACTTTGGCTAGGGTAACATAAATTTTAATTTTTCTTGCCAGTTCTACCTGTTACCGTTTATAATGTTACTGTTTACAATATTACTGTACAAACAAATCCAATCTGCGAAATGACGGGGGTAATGTGAAAAACAAAACCGGCGGCATAATAATAATACTAGCTATTATCCTTATAGGAATCCCGGCAGTATTTGCTGTCCGGAAGGCCTTTTTTACGTCACCTTATCTCCTTGCTTCTACTCCGATAATTCACGCTCAGGATATTTCGCTTCCCGCACCGGTGAATCCGTATGACCATCTGAAGGTTCCTACCTATATCACTAAGATAGGAACTGAATACTTTATCGTGGACTGTTATCATGATCAAGTCATCTACCATGATAACCTAGAAGACCCTGTCAGTTCATGGTCGGTCATGACTTCTGATCTGTCAATGGGGCATACTGTCGCCAGTGACGGCCAGGTCTATCTGATTGACGACACGGAAAACAACCGCGTCCTGATCATGGAAAGACAGGTCAATGATGCTGGGGAGCCGGTTTTCTTCCCTACCCAGGAATTTACCGATATCGGTAACCGTCCTCACTACATTATTTACGACAAAGATTCCGATACTTTTTATGTCTGGAGTTCACTTACCGGGGAGATGTACTTGTTCCGCCGGGAAGCGGGCAGCACCGCTGTTTACTTAAGTGAGATCCGTTCTATTCCCTCGCTGAAAGGAGCTTATGTCCGTTCTTTTACCATCATCGGTGACAATATTTATTTTGTATCCGGCAACTCATCCATCATCAAGGCCAAGCTGGACACTTTCCGCATCGTGGCGGAATATCCCGTTCCCAGCCAGCTGGCCGGCATGGTTCAGATTACTAAAATCCATGATTTTTATTACATAACCGTTTCGACCGATGCCGCGGGCAACCAAGATTATGCCACCCTGATCCGTACTACTGACCTGTCCGCCCTTGCCGATGGCGGATATGAAGATGTCTATTCGTATTTCATCGGCGGCGGCACCCCCTATTACATCACACCGATCGAAGAGCGCTGGTATCTGACTGAACACCGCCTGCCCAGCCATTCCGTGTGGAGCTTTCTGGTAGAAGATAACTTAATAACTGATGTTATTTCAATTTATTGATTGCTTAAGAATAATTAAGTTATACAAACCATATGGCTTCCCTCCTTAAACCATGCTAAAATAAGGGCATATTACGATAAGAGGAATTGCCATGAATGAGAATCAAACCATCCTGATTGCTGACGATGACGACGAGATCCGCGAAGTCATCCGCATCTTGCTCGGAAACGAAGGATACCAAGTGCTGGAAGCCACCAATGGCAAGGAGGCCATTGACAAGATGGCGCCCGATGTCTCCCTGATCATCCTGGATGTGATGATGCCGGTTTTTTCCGGAATCGAGGCCTGCCTGGAGCTTCGTAAAAAATATATGACGCCCATCCTGTTCCTGACCGCCAAATCCTCCGACACGGATAAGGTCGCCGGATTTTCCGCCGGCGGGGATGATTACTTAGTCAAGCCTTTTTCCTATTCGGAGCTGCTTTCCCGCGTAAAGGCACTGATCCGCCGGCATATCACGTACAATGTTTCCGACCAGCCGCCTTCTTCCGCAATCTATTTTCAGGATATTCGTATTGACAAAGAGACTAAGCGCGTATATAAAAGCGAAAAAGAATTGGTTCTGACCGAGATCGAGTACCAGATTTTGCTCTTGCTTGCTTCAAACCGCAAGAAAATCTTTTCGGTAAAGAATATCTATGAAAGCGTATGGCAGGAACCTTATTTTGCATCTTCCAACAACACCGTCAATGTCCATATCCGCAACCTGCGCAGGAAGCTGGAGGACAACGATCAGCTAAACCGCTATATCCTTAACATCTGGGGAAGGGGGTACCGGATTGATTAAGATAAAGAATATTTTTCGGCAGAGGCTGTCGACCCAGCTATTGATCTCGGTAACCGCCGCCCTCATCATTGCCTATATCTCTTTTCCGCTCCTGACCCGTCTTTCCTACCGGCTTCTGGAAGCCACCGTTGCCAGCCCGGAAGCCATACAGCTAAAAGAGGAGCAATATGTCTGGCTGCTGCAGGAATATGTCACGGATTATAACATCACGCTTGACAATATCTCTGCCGTCAACGACTGGGTAGCGGCAGAAAACAACATTAAGCTGACGCTTTTTTCCAATAATCTGATTTTTGATTCCGATTATGAAAACCGTATCTATAACGACTCCGACCCTTACAACGGCGAAGAAAACCTGCAGGCCGACTATAACCAATATCTAGATAAACAGTATATCTCCACCCTGATCAAAGAATACAATTCCAATTTCTACACACTTACCTTTGCCGATGGCACCGTTGTCAATGCCCTAGTACACAGCGAAAGCTATTCCCAGTATTATGTCTGGGCTTATTATGTATGTCTGTTCTTATCCTTGGCTATCTTTCTAGTCATTTCCATGATCATGGTTCAGATCAAGCTGCGGTATATCCATACCCTGTCGCAGGAGCTGAAGATCCTTGAGGGGGGCGACCTTGACTACGAACTTTCCGAACTAGGGCACGACGAACTGTTTCAGCTCGCCAAGGGGATAAATGAGATGCGCCTTTCAATTCTGGCGAAAAAACAGGAAGAGGAGAAAACCAAGGAAGCCAACCATAAGCTGATGACCGCTCTGGCCCACGACCTGCGCACCCCGCTTACCTCTCTGATCGGATATCTGGAATTGATGCTGCTAAAACGTTACCAGGATGAAGATCAGCTGAAACATTTTCTGCTTACGACCAAGCGCAAGGCCTTTCAGATCAGGGAGATGTCGGATAAGCTGTTTGAGTATTTCCTGGCTTCAGAAAAAACCGCCGAAACCTACCATAAAGAAATCATCTCTACTTACAACCTGATCACCAGCTTGATCGATAATCAGCTTTTTGACCTAGAAAACAGCGGTTTTATCGTAAAGCTTTACGCCGAACCGGAGTCTTTTACCGGCAATTGCCTGATTGATGCGGAATTTCTGCAGCGCGTGCTGGATAATACCCTGTCTAATATCCGAAAATATGCCGAGCGGGAGAAACCGCTCGACATCCTTGCTTTTGAAACCGATACCTTTCTCCACATCGAGTTTGTCAATGTCTTGAATCATGCGCTATATTCCGTGGAAAGCACGGCGCTGGGCCATCGTACCTGTGTCAAGATCATGCAGGAGCATGGCGGAAGCTATCAAGGCTATGAATCAGAAGACAGATACATCAGCCGGCTGATCTTGCCCCTTTATACGGCTGATGCCCGCTTAATCGATGTTTAGCACATTTTTGAGCTGTTCAAAGCGTTCTCTGCTCTTGTCCTGGTCTTCTTTGCGGATGGCCATCTCCAGTCTGAATAAAAGCTTGCGGACCTCATCCGGAGCCTCGGTCATGAGCCTTTTGAGGCCGGCGGCGATATTTTCAGCTTTATCCCAAGCCTCAAGCTCCAGCGCCAAGATGAGCTTCTGGGTTTTTCTTTCTATTTCAACCTTGTTTTCGGCAGCGCCGAAACGGTATACGGACTCCTGAGGTTCTTCGATCAGGAAGATGGGCTCAGCGGGGTCGGTAAACAGATAGCTGTTATTGCGGTCTTCTTCTGTCTCGGCTGTTTTCAGGCGGATATCAAAAGAAAAATTACTGCCTTTCCCTTTCTGGCTATCTACCCGGATAGTTCCCCCCATCATCTCGACCAGCTCCTTGGTAATGACAAGGCCGAGGCCGGTGCCGCCATGTTTTCTGGTCGAGGAGCTGTCTACCTGCGAAAAGCTTTCAAATAGCCTGTCCCTGTCCTCCGGGGCAATACCGATGCCGGAATCGCTGACCATGAAAAAAAGTTCTGCTTCTTCTTTGTACTGCATCTGCCGGTTCACATCAATCCTGATAAAACCGACATCGGTAAACTTAACGGCATTAGAAATGAGATTGTTTAAGATCTGACCCAGCCGTAAATCATCCCCGCTCACATGGCGAGGCACATTGTCGGCAATATTGAGCGTGACGCGAAGGCCTTTTTCGTTGATTACGGCCACATTGGTCGCTATCACATAATCCAGCAGTTCATAAAGGTCGAACCGAGTCTCGTGCAGTTCGAACTTGCCGGCTTCCAGCTTAGAGAAGTCGAGTATGTTGTTGATGATGGCGGTCATGTCTTCACAGCATCTTTGTATGATATGAAGGGTTTTTTTCTGCTCGGCTGAAGGCCCGTCCGCCAGCATGGCGGAGGCATGGCCCTTGATGCCGTTTACCGGAGTCCGCAGCTCATGGGTCATATTGGCGATGAATTCATTGCGGACATGGCGCATTTCTTCCGCTTCCGCTTTCAGCAGTGCTAATTCCTTTTCCATGTTTTTGAAGGCCGTCATATTCTGGGCTGCCAAGTAACCGGGGAAAAGCCGCAAAAAAACGGGAAAGCAGGTCCCGTTTTTCCGGTAGGCCACCATATCGGTGCTTTCCGCCTTATCTGACTGGCTGAAAAAAATGTCCTTCCCGCCGTTTTCCGCGCTTTGAGTAAAAACAGACGTCAGAGGAAGGCCAATGATGTCATCTCCATAGCCTAGCTCTTCACCGGCCGTCCGGTTGTAGGCGGTGATCTTGCCTTCCTGATCGTAGGCAATGACCATTTCAATATTGTTTTCGATAATCTTATTCATATATGGCTATCCTATTATGAAAGCACAGCTTTTTAATCACAGTAGCTGCTCTAAAATGGTCAGCGTTTTGGAATAATCATATTCTTCCACGCTTCCATAGATTTTTTCCAGTAATTCGGTATCAATATTTTCCCAGGCTTTGGCCTTGATCCGGTCGATCACCTGCTCACATTCCCTAGCTTTTGCCCGAAGCAGGAGCTGTTTCAGTTCGGCTAACAGAAGCTTACATTCATCCCAGCTGCCGGCTTCCAAGTCTTTAGGCTGCTCTATGCCGACGACCGAAAGGATCATCTGGGCCAGCCGGGTCAGCCGATGATATAGCTGCTGATATAAGCCGATATCCGGATTTCCGTCTTTTATGGTCTGTTCAAGCTTCTGAAGCATAAGGTTCTCTTCCTTTATTGAGAGATTGGCCGTTACGCCTTTTAAGCCGTGAACATATCTGCGCAGCTCTACGATGTCAGACTCGGCCGCCACAGCCACATCCCTCATGCCGTTACTGTCTATGTCGGTGGCAAATTTACGCAATGAGCGGCAATAGGTCTCGAATTTTCCAGCAAACCTAGCCGTCGCTTCGTCCACGTCGATGCCTAGTTTCTCCAGTTCGGCTTTCTGGCTGTCGGTTTCCGCTTCTAAATCCAAGCTTTCCAAGCGATTCAGGTCGGCCGACTCCACCACTTCTTCTTTGGATGATACCGGAAGCCATTTCAGCAGTTCATGATAGAGCCTGTCCAGATCAATAGGCTTAGTCACATAGCCGTTCATTCCTTCTTCCAAACAGACAGCCATCTCTTCATCCATCGCGTTGGCTGTCATGGCAATGATCGGCACTGTCTGATAGGGCTTGCCGCTGCTCCTGATCGCCCTAGTGGCTTCATGCCCGTCCATAACCGGCATCAAGAGATCCATGATCACTAGGTCGAACTCTTCCTTATCAAGCCATTTAATCCCTTCCTCACCATTGACGGCAATCACCGCCTGAATGCTGAACAGCTCAAGGACACCGGCAATGACATCCTGATTGATGGCATTATCCTCACAGACCAACACCCTAGCATTAGGGAAATGGTATTTTTTGTTTCTCATGCTATACGCTGGCGTCACACCGCCTAAAAGAGCGCATAAACGTTCAAGGAACCGGGTGGGCTTATAGGGCTTCTGTAAAACAATCAGCTTTGTCTTGATAAAGGGATAACTTCTTAATGTTTTTAAGATATTCTGATCCAGTTTGCTCTCTAGGATGATGATGTCATATTCCTCCGCCCGCTCCCTGATGAGCTCAATCGCCTCTTCCGACCGGGCTACTTCCGACCTAGCACCGATACTGTCTAAGAGCTCCGCTATAACTTGTGCACCGGCAGCGGCATCGTCAACAATCAGGACATGCTTGTCCCCTAAGATCGCAAAGGCCGACTTGTCGATTGCCGGCTCATCCCATTCGCTGATTCCTAACGGTATTCGGATTTCCGTAACCGTACCCCAGCCTTCCTGACTCTGCATAGCGATCGTACCGCCCATCAGCTCGACCAGATGCTTAGTAACCGGCAGTCCCAGCCCAGTTCCGCTGTTTTTCCAATCAGTCGGACTAAACTGCTCAAAAGGGATATAGACTTTGTCCAGCTGCTCCCTGTTCATGCCGATGCCAGTATCGGCAATCCTGAATAAATAAAGCTGCTTATCCTCCAAGGAAAAAGCTTTATCTTCCATGGAAAAAGCTTTATCTTCCATAGATACTTGCAGCATAATGTTGCCGCGTTCGGTGTACTTGGCGGAATTGTCCAGGACATTCTGGATGATCTGCCATACTCGGACCGCATCACCGATCACCTTGCGGGGCACATCGTCTGCCATCTTAAGCAGCATATCCACATTTTTATCCCCGATCCTTTCAAAGGCCGTCTGCATGGCTTTAAATAAAATGCTCTCAAGAATAAACTCTTCTTCGATGATATTAAGCTTGCCGGCATCAATCTTGGAATAATCCAGAATATCATTGACAATGGCCATCAGTAGTTTAGCGGACAGGCTTATTTTCTTAAAAGCATCCCGGGTTTCTTTATCATAGGTTTTCTGAAGCTGAATATCCGCCAGCCCGATGATACCGTTCATCGGCGTCCTGATCTCATGGCTCATATTGATGATGAAACGGCTTTTTAACTCATTGGCTTCGCGTTCCTTATCGGCAAGGCTTCTGAGCAGCTCCGCTTCTTTTTTCTGAACGGAAACATCCTGAAGCACGACGGAAACAGAAGGCTCACCATTGTAATAGATCTCTGCCCCCACAGTCCGCATCAGGACGATTTCCCCGAAAGGCAGAAGGTAGTCCTGCTCTTCCGTGAACACAGCCGGGCTTTTCCGCACGCTGCTGACAAAATCACGGATACACTCTTTGCTGTCCCGTCCATTGGACTGACGTTCGGGCATGACCGTCCAGATATTGAATTCCGTAGTTTTTTCCCCGTCAAAACGGAAAGTCTTTTTAAATGCATCATTGCCATAGCTGACGGCCAGCTCCTTGGGATTAATGATGAACATCGGCCAAGGCAGCGAGTCGATGATCTGCTTCATATCACGCTGGCTCCGGCGATAGGCATCCCGGTGCGTCTGGAGCTGACCAATATCAACCAGATTCTTTTGCAGGTTCTGGAGCTTGCTATTATTCTTAATAACAAAAAACAAGGCGGCAATCAACAATATAATAATAATACCTAACACTCCTGCCATCAATTCCACCGTCATTCCGCACAACCTCCATATGAATCTTTAAACTTCTAAAATGAAACTACTCTTCGTCTTTATTGTCACTTAAACTTTTAAATTCTTCCTCCATCTGCAGGAAGGCCTCCAGCACAATAGGGTCAAAATGACTGGGCATGGTCCGTCCGTCTCCGTTTACGATAATGTCTTTGGCCATGTCATGCAGATAGGCCTCTTTGTATTCTCTTCTGCTGGTCAAGGCATCGTAGACATCCGGCAGAGCGACTATCCGAGCCGCCAGCGGTATCTCGTTGCCTTTCAGCCCTTTGGGATATCCGGTTCCGTCATATTTTTCGTGGTGAGACTCGGCAATATCAATCGCCGTTCGCAGATATTCCTGGTTCTCCCGGTAGAGCTTCGCCGTATTGAACAAGACTTCTGCCCCGATGTCCGTGTGGGTCTTGATGATTTCAAATTCATCGTCGGTAAGCTTGCCGTTCTTTAGCAGAATAGAATCCGGGATTCCGACCTTGCCGATATCATGAAGCGTAGAATACACGATGATTTCTTCACATTGCTTAGGTGTCATCATATTGGGATGGGTACGGAATATCTGGTTTACCAGAAGCTCGGTATATTTCATGATGCGCTGGATGTGCTTTCCGGTTCCGTTATCTCTTCTTTCCGCCAACAGCGACATGCCCATGATGATCATTTCACGGGAATTAGTCAGTTCCTTGGTGCGCAGCTTAACCAGATGTTCCAGATTATCGCGATATAGTTTACGTTCAATGCAATTCTTGGTCTTGACCAGAAGGACACTAGGAACATAGGGCTTTCTGATATAGTCCTCCGCTCCCATGGAAAGTCCGTATTCTTCCACATAGGTATCGGTTTCGCCGGTAATAAAGATGACTGGTATCTGTTTGCAGCCCTTTAGCTTACGGATCCTTTCCAAGACATCAAAGCCATCCATATCCGGCAGGCCGATATCTAGCAGAATCAGATCCGGCTGGACAGTTTTCAGCAGATTAATGGCTCCCGCGCCGTTAATGGCCACAAACACCTCATATTCTTCATCCAATATGGCCCGCAGCCCGTCAATATTTTCCTTACAGTCTTCCACTACCAGAATCGAATTCTTGCTAATCATCTTATTTTCTCCTTTATCATAATCTTAACATCACATCGGGGAGGAAGCGGTGAAACAGCTATTTCCTAAGATTTCACTCAACTCCCAAAAAGTCTTTGATCTCCGTAAACTTTTCCTTGGCCGTCTGATAGCCATGCTCATAAAAACCCATCAGCTTATTGGGATTGCTTTCGCTGTTCTTGATCGTCGGCTGGGTCGGTCTGATCACATAAACCTTTCCTTCTTTTTCAAGCTGTTCCACTAACTCCAAGGCACGGTTATAGCGTTCCGCGCGGCTCTTTGCGATCTCGACCAAGCGAGGATATTTATAATATACCCGCTTTATCATGAACTGATAAAACCAGCGTTTCTTCTTGCGGTACTCTTTATTGCGGGTGAATACGACGACGGCTTTTTCAATCCCGTCTTCCATGGCCTTTTCAATCGGGATGGCATCATATATCCCGCCGTCCAGTAAAGGAACTTCATCAACCTTGACAATGGGGGCGATAAATGGCATGCTGTTGGAGGCGCGGCAGATATCCATCAGCCGCTCTTTATTTTCAAAAGTATCAAAATATATTGCCTTTCCCGTCAGACAATTGGTAGCGTGCATCACCAGCCGCTGATCGGAAGCAAAGAATGCCTCATAATCAAACGGTACCAGTTCATTGGGAATCCGGTCGAACAAAAAATCCATATCGAATAAGCCGCCTGTCCGGAGAAACGTCTTCAGCCCGACATAGCTCTTATTCCTTAATGGTTCAATATTGGTCTGGATAATTCTTCCTTTCTGCTTCGATACATAATTCAAGGCCGCGTAGGCGCCGGCTGATAAAGTGATAATATTGGGGAAATGAAAGGCTTCATCCAAGAAAAAATCCAGTACGCCAGCCGAAAATATACTTCTGAATGCTCCACCTTCTAGGACAATTCCACTATTTGTCAACATATGCTACATCCTTTTGTAACAGCGTTCCCGTAATGTTCATTCTGTGCTTATTCTGGAAACTCTCTATCCCTGAACGTTCGTTCCGGGAACATAACTGTGATTTATTACTGTCTATTATATCATAAATACCTTAGGAAAACATCATCAATTATTTATGTTGGTGATTTTGCCGAACCAACTGAATCTGTATAATCAATAAATTGCATAATTGCCCATGTCTTCGGATTTGATCGGAATTTATACAGAATTAATATATTCAATGACTTTTTCCATACTTAAAGACCCGCCGAAAAGATCCAGGGCACTTCCAATAGTGACGTTTACCCGGTTTTTCCCCAGTTCCTTCAGCTTCTTAAGGTCGTCATAGGAATGTACGCCGCCGGCATAAGTGACGGGATTCGCGGACCAGCTCCCCAGCAGTGCCGCCAAAGCTTCGTCGATGCCGGCCGACTTCCCTTCCGCATCGACGGCATGAATCAAAAATTCGTCGCAGTAGATGGAGAATGTTTCCAATGTGATTAACGAAAGGATTTCATCCGTATATTTCTGCCAACGGTCAGTTACTATATGATAGCGGCCATCTTTTTTGCGGCAGCTTAAGTCAATTACCAGGTGTTCTTTACCGACTGCCTGAGATAATCTGCGCAGATTATCAAAATAAATCCGGCCGTTTTGAAAGACGTAAGAAGTAACTATGACATGGGAAGCCCCCGCTTCCAGAAATGATCCGGCATTGTCCGGAGTAATGCCGCCGCCGACCTGTAAGCCGCCCGGATAGACGCCCAGTGCCTTAAGCGCCTGCGCTTTAGTGTCCGGATAATACTCGCTGGCTGGAGGATTTAATAGGATGACATGACCGCCCTTCATCCCGCGGTCTTTATACAAACCGGCATAAAAGGCCGCATCCTGAACGGCCACAAAATTTTCCGTGATGCCGCTTTCCGATGCCGTCAGACTGCCGCCGACGATCTGTTTTACTTTTCCGTTATGGATATCAATACAAGGGCGGAATTCCATGCCGTAATCTCCTTTAATATAAAATATAAAGAATCATATATTTTATAGATTATAACATACCAGAGACAATAACGGCAATCCATTACGCTGAAGAATTGTTTTCGCTGTAAGCTGT